>CAZZPM010000030.1:0-7191 GCA_964655535.1 uncultured Pseudomonadota bacterium | reverse complement strand
CAAAAAAAGATGAAGCTTGATATGCACATTAATCAACTTTCATGCATTGGGGGCCTGAAGATTTTATTTGATTTGCCGCGTCTGTATCGATTACAAAAACAGATTTTGAATAATATTATTGTATCAAAGCCTGATCAGGTTATCTTGGTTAATTTTTCTTATTTTAATCTTTCGCTTGCAGCAAAAATTAAACAACATAAGTCCGATCAAAAAATTGTTTTCTTTTCTCCTCCACAAGTCTGGATCTGGGGTGCATGGCGCATAAAAAAAATTAAGAAATATATTGATGAGGTTCAGGTTATTTTTCCATTTGAGGTTGAGTGGTACAAACAAAAGAGCATCAATGCTTCTTATGTTGGCTCACCTGTTTTTGATCGATTTAAAAATTTCGAAAGAAAAGAAATAAGCGGACAATCATTGCTTTGTCTCCCAGGATCGCGAAAACAAGAGCTTGTCGTGACGCTTCCTTTATTTATTCCTGCGCTTGCATTGATGCAAAAAAATAATCCTGATTTAAAAATATTGATCGGCAGCGCTCATGATGATTTTATTCAATTGATTGATCAAGCCTGTCAAAAATATCAGCTTGAAACATATGAAATAGTTAAATCTGATGATTTGATGGCTGCTTTTGCTTCAGTAAGCTGTGCATTGACGAAGCCAGGAACTAATACCTTAGAACTTGCGTTTGCAGGTATTCCTACGGTTGTTGCTTATAAACTTTCATGGCCGATCTATTATTTGGCACGATTAATAATTAAAACAAAATGTACTGCATTGCCAAATTTGATTTTAAAACAAGAAATGTTTAAAGAGATTATTCAGTGGCATTGTAGACCAGAAACAATTTTTATTGCATTGATGTGTACAATGAAATTGATGTCTGATCAATGCTTTGAATATGAATTTTTTTTGCAACAACAAAAGAAATTATATGAGTTGTTTTAGAGGGTTTTTCTTGCATAGTTTCTAAAATCTGTTAAGATATTTTTTGAGGGCGGTGAGGTGCTTATTGTGGACCCTGTCAGGTTCGGAAGAAAGCAGCAGACGCAGTGTTGGCTTGTATCGCTCTCAAGCTCTAAAAATATAATAAAAATCTGAAAATATTTTTTATAAAGGTTTGAAGATATGCAGGTGAGAGTATTAAACATGGCTCGGCGACTTCGTCCCACTTCATTTGACGATATGAAGGGACAAGAATTTTCACTGAGTATGTTAAAAAATAGTCTTTATTCAAATACTTTTTTTCCTACATATTTATTTACAGGGCAACGTGGTTGTGGCAAAACAACTACGGGCCGTATTTTTGCAGCAGCACTCAATTGTGAGGCTCTTGAAGAGTTTCAAAAAAATCCTCACATACTTTTGCCCTGTCAAGTCTGTTCTTCATGTTTGATGATGAAAGAGCAGACACATCCTGATTTTGTTGAAATTGATGCTGCATCACACACGGGCGTTGATGATGTTCGAGCAATGCTTGAGGCATCATGCTATGTCCCATTGCAGGGAAGAAAAAAAATATATTTAATCGATGAAGCGCATATGTTAAGCAAAGCTGCATTTAATGCATTACTTAAAATGCTTGAAGAGCCGCCAAAAACAGCATTGTTTATGTTAGCTACAACTGAATATAATAAGATTCCTGCAACCGTTAGATCACGTTGTTTTCAGATTCATTTTAGTTCATTGGATCATGGGACATTATCTACTTTCTTAAAAGAAATTGCAGAAAAAGAATCGATGACCATTTCGATTGAAGCAATTAACATGATTATTACGCTTGCAGAAGGGTGTGTGCGTGATGCATTAAATATGCTTGAGCAGATTAGTTTTGCAACAAAAAATATTACTGAAGACGTGGTTTTAAAAGTGATGGGAATGTTACCCAAAGAATATTTTTTTTCAGTTATTGGACATGCACTTGAGAAAAACCCTGAAGCAGTATTAGATTTTTTTGAAAAAAAGCCATTAACTTTGGCTTCAGCACCGCATTTTTTATATCACACTGTTCATTTTTTTCGAGCGATGATTCGTGTTCATTATAAAATTCCTTTGATCAGTAATATTTTTTCGGTGAATCAAGATCGGTTACAGAAGCTATATTCATTACTAACGATTACCGAGATTAATCTTATTTTACGCTGTTCATGGATTGTTGAAGGAATGATGAGTAGTGCGCATCAAAAAGAAGTCTTGGTTGAGCATCTGATGATTTTGATTGCAACACGAGATTTTTCTTCGTTGCTTGATCAAAAGCGGCCTAAAGAAGAGAGTTCAATTGAAGAGTCAAAGTTTGTAGCACAAAAAAGTATGCCTAAACAAGTAAAAGAATTGCTTCAAAGGACTCAGGCTTCAGCAGATATAGTGCATCTAGCCCCGATTATGTCAGTACAAAAAGATCAAAAGTGGCAATATTTTATTGATGATTTATTACAGAAGAATCGAATGCTGGCTTCTATTTTTCAACAGGCTGAACCTGATTTTAAATCGGCAGTTCCTTTGTTGAGCATAGTTTTTTCGGTTAAAAGTGGGTTTTTTCAGGAAAAAATTGCAGAATGTAAGAATCAATGGCATTCTGTATTTTTACACTATTTCCCTGATTATACTGATCTAGTTATGGTAGAAAAAATAAATGAAAAGGTGGGCGTTGTATCAAAAAGTTTTCTTTCAGACGATCAGTCGTTCAAGAGACAAGCTATTGAAGTACAAAGAGTAGAATCAAAAAAGATGTTGTTTAACCCACAAGAGTGGCCACAGACAGCAGAGATTTTGAAAGAGTTTCCTGGTACAGTTGAAATTATCCAGAATGATAAAAAATAACAGAGTAGATAAAATATGAGTACGTTTCCTAAAGTTCTTTTGGTTGGTCGAACTAACGTTGGCAAATCAACTATTTTTAATCGCATTGCTAATAACAATAAAAGTATTGTTTTTGATCGTGATGGAGTGACCCGTGATTATGTGCATGAGGTGGTTAATTGGGATGATGCGACGTTTGATTTGATTGATACTGGTGGAATTCCTCTTCGTCCAGGCCAAGATCTTATTTTGCAATCAGTGAAAAAAAATGTAGTAGATTTACTACAACAAGCTACATTGATTGTTTTTGTTGCTGATATGAAGCAAGGTGTCTGTCCTGATGATTTAGGTATTGTACAATTGATTCATAGAAGTAAACGTCCTGCAATAGCTGTGATTAATAAAGCTGATAATCCTGACATTGTAAATTATGAAATGGCTGATTTTTATCAACTCGGTTTTTCTGAACTCATTGCTTTGTCAGCAATTCATGGTCGTGGCATGGGGAAATTACTTGAAATTATTTCAACAGAAGTTAAAAAGAACAAAGAAACTGCTCTACAAATTCCAGAGACTCCTCGATATAAAATTGCGATTGTTGGTAAGCCCAATGTGGGTAAATCATCTTTGTTGAATATTTTATTACAAGAAGAGCGAGCTATTGTTTCTGAAGTTGCAGGAACTACGCGTGAGCCTTTGTCTGAATCAATGCGTTTGCATCACGAACTTATTCAATTGACTGATACGGCTGGAATTCGTCGTAAAAAAGGAGTGACTGATTCGCTTGAATCAATTATGGTTAAAACTTCTTTTAAAGCGATCAAAGATGCAGATCTTATTCTTTTGATGGTTGATGGTTCTGAAGGTGCATTAGCTGATCAAGAGTTAAAATTATTGTTTTTTGCACATGATAATAAAAAAGCATTGATTTTGGTTATTAATAAGACTGATAAAATTGATGATTATGCTCAAGATCGTATGAATATGAGTCAAGAATTCTATGACTTTATGCTTAAAAAAATACCGATAATTAATATTTCTTGTTATGAGAAAAAGAATATTGGTGTTTTGAAAGAAACAATTAATCAAGTCTGGGTTCGTTTAAAGCAGAAATTTCAATCAACTAAAGTTAATGATGTTGTACAGAACTATCTCTTACATCGACCAATGTATCAAAAAGGCTTAATATTAAAAATATTTAAAGTTCGTTTTGTTGAAGCACGGGTTCCTAGTTTTGTTATGCACGTTAATCGTCCAACAGAATTTACTCCTGCACATATGCAATGTATTGAAAATGTGTTGCGTGATAATTTTGATCTTGTTGGATGTCCTGTAAATTTGATTATCCGATCGGTTTAAAAAAAGAATTTTTTGAGAACGGAGTGATCGATGCCATTAGTGATAGATCAACTTACTTTCTTTCGTCAAAATAAAAAAGTTTTGCATGCGGTTTCACTTGAAATTGTTCCTAAAAAGGTTATTGCCTTTTTAGGGCCGAACGGTTCTGGGAAAACAACATTACTTAAAGTGGTCATGGGACTAACGCCTTTGTCGGTTAAAAAAGAGCATCAGCAACATTATCTTCGTCTTGATGATCATTGTCTTTGTCAAAAATCTATTTCTGAACGCATTGCTGCTGGTATTGTTTATATGCCACAGCAGAGTATTCTTTTTGATGATCTTACAGCGCTTGAAAATATTATGTTGATTTATGAGTATCATCCATTTTGGAAAGGCAGATCAAGACAGGATTTTCAAGGTTTTATTGATCTTTGGATTCAAAAAACAGATGTTCGTGGAGCGCTCCAGACGGGAGCCCGTTTTTTATCGGGAGGTCAAAAAAGAAAAATTGAATTGATACGAACACTTGCAATGCAACCAAAAATAATGTTACTCGATGAGCCTTTTTCAGGAGTCGATCCAAAATCTATTGAAGAGATTCAAGATTTATTAACGCTCATTGCTGCAACAGGCATGGGAATATTGATCTCGGATCATCATGTTTTTCAGCTTTTACATGCAGTGGATTACGTATATGTTTTGTTTGAGGGATTAATTATTGCTCAAGGAATAGCAGATGATATAAAGTATAATTCTCAGATACAAGATATATACTTAGGGAAAAAAATTGGTTATTCTAAATAATCATAAATATTTGTAGAGATCATTTTTTCGTGTAAAGGAGTTATCATGAAAAGAACTATTTCATTTATTGGTATGCCACATTCAGATTCACTTGAAGCGCATAGTAATCAGAAACTTGATAAATTAACTGCATTAATTAAGCATGATGACGAGCATGCAGATGCATATTTTTTAGACTTGCATTTAAAAAGTCAAGAAGCGCATACGCATCATCGTGTGGATTTACACATTAAAACACCGCATATGAAGTTGAATACGCATGATGAAGGTCCTGAAATGTATGCAGTTGTTGATAATGTGATTGATAAAATGGTTACTTTGTATAAAAAAGAAAAAGGCAAAATAAAAGATCGACATCATAAAATTGAAACAGATAAAAATAAATTTGTTTAAAAAAAATGGGGGGGGGATTACCAATGATTTATTGTGTAGGAATATTTTTTTTAGTTGCAAAAACTATTTTTGCTGCTAACAGTCAGTCTTCTTTTCTTCATAAAAAAGTTGAAGTAAATTTTGGAACATATCAATCAAGTGAAATGTTGAGAAAATCTGTTTTAAGGCGGAATTCAGAAGAATTTACTTTTTTTAAAAAAAATCTAGCGCTTTTGTGTATTGATGCTATAGAAAAAAATATTATAATTGATGATTTTTTTAATTGTAGCATCTTGCATTGGAAGGATGAAGAAGGACTCAATTTATTGCACTATGCTGCTTTGAATAAGCGTCCATGTATTGCTGTATTATTACTTGCTTTAGAAAAATTTTATAAATCAAGAAATCAAAATCAAGAAAAATATATCTCTCTTATTGAGCAAAAAAATAAATTTGGTTTTTCACCCAAAGATGTCGCGTTTAAGTCATTAGAAGTTGTTACGATCGACTTAAAAATTAGCGCTTCTCTTCCAGAAGTAGATATATCCTCGGGCTTAAGAAATACTGAATATTTTCCTGGAGCAGTGTTATTACAAAGAATAGAAAAAAATTATTTGAGTTATGAATACGAAGAAGAAAGAATCATTAAAGAAGTCAAGCTAATATTTTTAGAAATGATAAAAGAGATAAATAGCTTGTATCATAATCTTTTGATAGAAAAAGAAAATATATATGAGGATGAAAAAGATATTCTTTTAGCATTAGATTTAAGATAATATTTATGCTGTATTGAATATACAGTTTATGTATGAATTAAAAAGTATGAATTGATTGATTTTTTAATATGATCTAGAATGAAAAAACCGTTTGACTTAGTAAGAAAAGTTAAAATGCTATAATTATATAGTTTACGAAAGGAATGTATTTTATGCAAAATCCGCTTGATATTATTGATGCACAAAGCATGATTGATGATAGTGCAGCCAGTTTTAATCCACGTACTTTTGAAGAGTATTTGGGTCAAGCGGTTATCAAAGAAAAATTAAAAGTCTATACACACGCTTCGCGTCAGCGCGATGAACCACTCGATCATCTCTTATTATTTGGGCCACCTGGACTTGGAAAAACAACATTGGCAAAAGTGATGGCGCATGAATTAGGAGTCCCCATTAAAATGACGAGCGCGCCGGTGCTTGAACGGAGTGGTGATTTGGTTGCGCTTTTGTCGAATTTGGCGCCTAAAGATATTCTGTTTATTGATGAAATCCATCGACTTCCAAAGCATGTTGAAGAGATTTTATATTCGGCGATGGAAAATTTTTGCGTTGATATGATCGTTGGATCTGGTGCAGGAGCGCAGTCAATTCGATTGCCGTTAAATCCGTTTACTTTAATTGGAGCGACTACCAAAACAGCACTTATTTCTGGGCCGCTTCAGACGCGCTTTGGAATTATTGAACGGCTTGATTTTTATACGCCCGAAGAATTGGCTCAGATCGTGAAACAGAATAGTTCTTTTTTTGAAACTACTTTTTCTGAAGAAGCAGCTTTGATGATCGGAACTGCAGCGCGCGGAACCCCACGGATTGTTAAACGTTTATTTCGTCGTGTTCGTGATTTTGCTCAGTTTTATCAGCACGCAACAGTGACGGCTGAAATTGCTGATCAGGCGCTTCAATTTTTGGGCATAGATCAACATGGTCTTAATCCTCTTGATCGACAAGTTTTAATCCATCTTATTAAAGACTTTGATGGCGGACCAGTTGGGCTTGAAACGTTGGCTGCAATGACCGGGGAAGATAAAGATACCTTGGAAGAATATTGTGAGCCGTTTTTGATTCGACGCGGTTTTTTACAAAAAACTTCTCGAGGGCG
>CAZZPM010000029.1:0-9708 GCA_964655535.1 uncultured Pseudomonadota bacterium | reverse complement strand
CGTAAAATTTCTTTGGTTCCTTCTTGTCCACTCTGATCTTCATAGTTTCCCATGGGGCCATTGCAGAGGATGGTTTGAGCAGTTCTGATTGTTATTTTAAAAAGTTCTATTGTTTGAGGGCCAATATCAATGATATTGTTATTAAAATAAACATGATCAAGGGGGAGTATAATTTTCACATCATTTTTTTCTGCTATGAGCAATGTTTTGATAGCTTCTTCAAGAAGCGTTGTATCACAGGTGTAGATTAATTTATTTTGAGCAATTAAAAAGGGAAGTGATAAGAGTCCACCCATTAAAATAGTTTTTGGTCTTGTTTCTTTAGGTTTTACAACAATTTTTTTAATCAGTTTTATTTTATCATGACTTTTATTGCCACCAATAATAAGAGAATAAGGTTGATTAACTGTTGTGTGAAATGCTTGCAGAGCAATGATTTCTTTTTTAATTTGAAAACCATACGCTTTTTTTTGACAAAGCAAAGGAATTTTTGTTACCGATGTATCCTGCCGATGTAATATTGAAAATGCGTCATTAACGTAGATTGAGGCAACATTATTAAAAAGTTCTGTCCATGCTGGATCATCATGTTGTTCACCAGAAAAAAAACGCATATTTTCAAGTAAAATTAGTTCCTGTTTTTTGTTTTTTGCTGCTGCAAGTCCTTCTTGAAGATCTGGGTAAAAAAAGGGATTATATCCATTGGCATTGAACCAGGGTATTAGTTTTTTATTTGAAAGTTCATGCTGTTGTTCAAGGGGCATAGTAAGATTGGGTCGTCCACGATGCGTTAAAAGTATTATTGTTGATTCTGTTTTTAACAGATAATCGAGTGTAGGGCGTATGCTTTGAAGTCGAAAATCATTGATCATTGTTCCATGAGAATCGATAGGGACATTTGCATCAATGCGTAAAAAAACAATTTCATGATCGATGCTTATTTGATCTATGCATTGTAGCATTTTTTCCTTTTTATTCTTGTCTTAAAACTTCAGTGATGTTGATCTGTTTAATTCGTTTTGCAGGAATCCATGTTGCTAAAAATCCAAGCAATAAAACAGCAAGTGCAACAACAAAAAATAATTCAAATTCCATGCGAGCGGGCAGATGACTCACAAAATAAACATCAGGAAGTTGTAAAAAAGGATATTTTTCTAAAATATAACCGACAATGCTTGAGACTAATAACCCTGCGCTCATAGCAGTTATAGTGATTGCCATCCCAAGAAATAGAAAGATCTGCTTGATTTTTCCTTCCATCATGCCCATTGATTTTAAAATAGCAATGTCTCGTCGTTTCTGTTGAATTTGCATAAATAAGAGTGAAATCATGTTCATGCTGGCAACAAGGGTGATGAGAGCTAAGATAAAAAACATGACATATTTTTCAAGTTTTAAAGATGAAACAAGTGCAGGATGCAGATCTTTCCATGAAGAGATTGAAAATTCAGGAAGTTCGCGCTTTAATTGTTTGAGTATTTTTTGATATTCATCTCGATCGCTCAGCGGCAACTTACGAAGCAGTGCGGCTTTGAGATTTTTCCAGAAACAGCGTTGGAAAATATTACATTTTTTTTCAATTTGTGCCTCATGGTCAGGAGAAAGAGCTAAGGAGATAATGTCAACGCCTTGATCAAGTTGAAAAATAGAATTAAAAAAATCGATATCTGCATAGGCAAAATTATGATCAAATTCCTCGAGCCCGACTGCAAAAATAGCACTGATGACAACTGATTTTTTTACCATACGAATCGCTTGAGAGCTTTTTGGTTGTGGGACTAAGATTTCAAAATGATCACCAATCTTTAAATTAAATTCTTCTGCTAATTTTTTACCAATCATAATTTGGTTTCCATGGATTAATGTTTTAAGTGATCGGTTTTCAGTTTTAAGTGAGTCTATAATTTTTGTTCCGATACTGCAGACATTCTCTTCATCTTCAGGGCTGATTCCTTTGACAAACACAACGGCATTTTGATTCTGGTTATCAAAAATTACTTGTTTAATACTTGAGCCACTGACAGCACGAATTGCCGAGCCAAATTTTTCTTGTAAAAATAGTTTAACTCCTTTGCTATCAATGCTTCCTTCTGATGCGGTCATGATAATGTCGGCATTAATCCCTTGCATTTTTTCTGAGATAGTTTTTTCAAAGCCATTCATGATGATCAGAGTAATCATGAGTGATGTAGTTCCAATGAAAATACTTAAGAAGCATATTTTAATCATAAAAGAGATGCTGCTTTCTTTAACAGGAAACCATAAATATCGCATTGCAAGTAAGAGTGGTAAAGACATGAGAGCTCCTTTAAAAATTACTTTAAAAAAATAACGATCTCCTTTCATAATATTTTTTACTTTACGGAAGAATAGATGAGAATACAAATAAATATTTTTATGATAAAATAAAGAGTGATGAATCAGGCTTTTATTAATTAACTATTGAAATAAGTATAAAATATCTTCATACTGAGAAAAATATAAAAAAACCTTATTTTTAAGGAATTATAGAGTGATAAATAGAGTAACATATATTTTTTTTACAACGTTTTTTTTCGCTTGCATGAGCTTTTCTGGCTGCGTTAAATATTATGAACTTTTGCCGAGTGAAATACCTCAAGCATCAGTAAAAAAAGTTGCTCGTTCACATATTTCTAATACGATTCGTGATGTTCAATTTTATCATGAATTTTCAACAGAAGCATTATTTAATGTGTTGTGGAAATCGCCAACGAATGGAAATATTATTCTTGATATGTATGTTGATCGACGTGGGTTGAGTATTAAAAGAAAACAAGTGATTATTGAAAAAAATAAACGAATGCATGCACAATGGATCTGTTTCTTTGTCTTGGCCTATGTTAAAGATCAACAAAGAACTGATTTGCATGATGGTGATGCAACATGGACGCTTTATTTGCAGACTAAGCAAGGTGATAAAATAGCGCCGGCAAAGATTAAACCGATGGATATGACTCCTGAATTAGCAACAATTTTTGAAAAACGAAATACTAATTTTAAACAGCTTTATTTTGTAAAATTTCCTCGTAAGTATGTAACAAATCATACAAAAGAAGGTGAACAATTAGATCAAGAAGAATTGACGGATTTAGATTTTATTGAAGCAATTGATCGTGAAGTTGTTGATCAAGAAAATGTTGTAAAAAAAGAGATTGTAAAAAATGAAATTATGTATGATATCTATGATGAAGAAATGTTGACTCTGGTTATCAATTCGGTCGAATTAGAAGAAAAAATAAGCTGGCCAATTAGTCCTGATCTTGCAGAAACGTTTGATGTTAAAAATGCGTTGGTCCCAATAAAAGAAAGCGATTCGAATGAAGATTGCGATTGGCTCTGATCATCATGGCATTTCTTTAAAGTCAAAAATCATTCAAAACTTTGTTGATCATAGTTTTATTGATGTTGGATCAGATTCAAGTGATCGTGTTGATTATCCTGATTTTGCCCATGCAGTTTGCAAAAAAATTAATGATCATGAGGTAGATCTAGGTATTTTATTATGTGGAACTGGCATCGGTATGAGCATTGTGGCAAATCGGAATCCACATATTTTTGCAGGGCTTTGTTGGACAGCTGAAATTGCTCGTCTAGCCAAGGCTCATGATAGCATCAATGTTTTGATTTTACCTGCTGATTTTGTGACAATAGATGAAGTAATACAAATTGTTCAGGTATGGCTTGAAACAGAGCCGCTTGGAGGATTGTATGCGAAGCGGCTTACAAAGATATGATGGATAATAAAAATTTTTTAAAAAATTGACTTAGATGATGCAGCGTAGTAATATTATTTTTAATGTTTTTTAAGCGCAGGGCTTAAAAACAAACTAAGGATGATAATCATGATAATTTCTGTTTTTATTCGTTGACGATCGATACTCGATTCAACATCAATTTTTAATTTTAAGTTATTATTTTTTATGTTAATGAATTGTTTTTTTAAAAAAATTGAACAATCATTTTTTTGTTGCAGCAAATTTTTGTTTTGTTGTGGCCGAGGAATTTTTATATGTCAGAAATACTTTTACGGGTTAAAAATGTCACTAAACATTTTGGGTTAAAGCAGGCGCTCAAAGGTGTTACTTTTGATATCAAAAAGGGTGAAATTTTTGGACTTTTGGGCCCCAATGGTGCAGGAAAAACTACGCTCTCTTCAATTATTTCAGCTTTGCACCCACCAACAGCGGGAGATATTTTTTTTGATGAGAAATCGATTTATACTAATATTGCTGGATATCGGTCGAAACTTGGATATTGTCCACAAAGACCCAATTTAAATAGTGCATTAACGTTAAGACAAAATCTTGTTTTTTCAGGTCGTTTTTATGGACTTGATGAAGAAGTAATCGAAAAACAATTAGTACAAGTAACTCAGTTTTTTGATCTGGGTGAATATCTTGATCAGTATGCATCAGTTTTATCAGGTGGTTATAAACAACGATTTATGATTGCACGAAGCTTGATGCACAATCCTGAATTATTATTACTTGATGAGCCAACTGTTGCGATGGATCCTCATATTCGACGACAGTTTTGGCAAGTGATTCGTGATCTTAAAAAAATAGGTGTGACGATTATTTTAACTACACATTATTTAGATGAAGCAGAGGCGCTCTCTGATCGTGTCTGTATTTTAGATCATGGACAGGTTAAATTAATTGATTCTCCTGCGAATCTTAAAAAAGATTTTCAGCAAAAAAATCTTGAAGATGTTTTTATTGCATTGATGGATGATACAAAATCTGAAGAAAAAAAAGTTGAATAAACAAAAGGAACTTGTATGAATTATATATTTTTTTATATGAAAATTATTAAGCATCTTTTACATGCTGATATGTTAAATCTTAAAAAAGAATTTTTAAATAAATGTATCGATCTGCTCATTTGGGTCGGCTGTGTCGTTGGTATTGCTGCTTATTTAATGACAGCAGAATTTGGGACAACGAATAATATGGGAGTATTTTTTTTAGGAAGTTGCTTGGCGAGCGCGGGACTTTTTGAAGTATACAATCGAGTTTTTATGCTCGTGAATGATTTTGAAAGTGAACAGACCATTTATTATTATCTTAATTTACCGATTCCTGCATGGTTATATATGATGAAGAATATCCTTTATTATGCGATCAATTCAATATTGATGGGACTCCCAATTATCCCAATAGGAAAAGTACTTTTATGGAATTCATTGGATCTTGCTCGCATTTGTTGGGGTAAATTATTGATCATCTATGTTCTTGCAGCGATTTTATATGGAACCATTGCTTTGTTATTAGCAAGTTATATTAAATCATTGAGATCGATGGAGCATTTGTGGATGCGCTGTATTTTCCCAATGTGGTTTTTGGGTGGATACAATAATTCATGGCAAACCACGTATGAGCTTTCGCCATATTTGGGCTATGCAGCATTGTTAAATCCTATAACTTACATTATGGAAGGAAGCCGCATTGCATTGTTAGGAACGGAAGGGCCGATTTCATTTTTGTGGTGTGTGAGTGCAACATTATTGTTTATTAGTTTGAGTGCCGTTTGGTCTTTGAAGATGCTTAAAAAACGACTTGATTTTGTATAAAAAAAGGGGCCTGATTTCAGGCCCTCTTTAATTTTTTTTAATAATGTTTTTTATTGGGTTGCATATGTTAATACTGCTTTTACACCATTATATGGGGTGAGTAAGTAAGGGTTTCTCTGCTTGAGTGCATATTTGTTCAATAATTCAGTTGCATTATATGTTGCTTGTGAAGTATTTGTAATTCTTTTAATATATTGTGCGGCATTTTTGAGTCCTTTATATATGAAATATATTTCCATAGAGGCATATGAAAGATCGGATAATGTTTGATCCATTATCGGAATGCAATTAAGAGCTGTTTTTTGAATTGTTTAAAATGTTGAGGTGCTAATATCATATGATTTTTCTATTGTGCTGCTTGTTTTTTTTGCGTTGCTTTTCGTTTCATGAGAGTTGTTTTTCCACTTTTATTTTTGACTGTAAAGGCTTATGCGCAGGGTATGATTATTTTTTTCATTGATTTTTGTTTTAATGATAGCTTACTATTTTAGATAGAAAGTTTGTTATTTATTTTTATAAATTATTTTTTTATGCAAAGGAGATTCTGATGCTATTGTCTATATTTTTTTTATTAATGTTTAATGTTGGTTTTATGAATCTGTTATGTGCAAAAGGCGAAGAGAAGAATTGCGAAGCAAAATATAAGAAACTTGAAGAAAGATTTGAAAAATTGCACAAGCGATTTAGAACAAAAATGAGCGATATTAAGCGGCTTACTGCATCAGAAAGACCGATGTATTATCGTGAAATTGAAGATATTTTAGGAGCTATTGAAGATGGTAAAAAAGATACTGATAAGATATATATAGAGCGATTAAATCGTGATATTCCTTTGGCTCAAGCAAAGCCGGTAGTAACTTTGTATCCACAAGAATGGTGCACTGATTTTTTTACAGAAGATCGAAAACAAAAAGGCGACACAGGAGAAGAATTTCAAATGTCACTGCTTATGCAAGTTCTTATGTTTCAGCCAAAAGCTTTTAACTGGTTAGTAGAATCTTTTGACGACTCTTTAAGAGCAGAGAGTAAAGGTGATCCTGATTATAAATTTGAGGCTGAGTATTTATCTGTTTCATTAGAGCAATATAAACGTTTAATGCGCTATATAAATACTAATAAAATTTTAAATGATAAAAATAATGAAGAAAATTTTGAATTGTTAGAAAATAGTATTTTAAAACTGAAAAATACAACAAAAGATATAAAAAAATTGATAAAAGAGAGAAAAAGCGCTTATGTCAAGTTAAAAAAAATATTGAATACAATGGAAAGCATATCTTCAAATAAGATGTCGATTGGTGATACAGCATATGAAGAATATGAAAAAAAATTAATCGACTATGGATCAATAAAATCAGAATTTGTACCACAAGATATAAAAAATCAAATAAATGATCTTATGCAAGAAATTAAAAAAAAGAAAAATTCGAGACCGACGTTTACGCGCCCTGCAGTATCATATAGGTGATTTCTTTTTTAAGATTTTTACATTTAATAGAAAAATATATTTTTTGTTTAAAAATATTAAAGAGTGATCAAGTAATAATGGTCACTCTTTTTTTGTTTGTTGTTTTGAATGAGTCAATTGAAAAAAATAAATCCTTGGGCAAAATTGTATGCAGAAAATATATCATATAAATATTTGTAAAGGAGAATTTCTGTCTCTATGCCATTTTTTAAAAAGTCTATTTTGTTTGTTTGTGTAATAGATATGACATCTTTCTGTTTTGCACCTCATGAGGATCATACTTTGTTGTATTTTGCTTTGCCAAAAGATATAAAGCGACAATAATATATGATAGTCAAGATAATAACTTTTTATGTGGTTTACACTTTCATATTCAGCAAGTTCTTCAGATCATGCGCGATTTTTCTTGCAAATGCTTTTTAAAAGGGGTGTCAAGATTAATGTTACTAATAAACTTGGAATTTCAGCTTTACATATTTTAGTTTTTCTAGATCCTTTGTTAGTTATATCTTTACAAGATATTAAGTTTTATTTACATGGTAAATTTCTTTGTTCAGATTTACAAAAAAAATCATTATATTGCAATGCAGAAGCTATTTTAAGGTCTGGTATTGACCTTAATGATGGGGATAAGAATGGTTTTACTTCACTTCATAGAGCAGCATCTTTTTTAGATATAAAAATGATAGAATTGTTAGAGAATTATGGTGCTTCAGTAAAAAAAGAAAATATGTATGGAATGAGTTCTATTGATATTTTGAAAACAAAAATAGTATCAGAAATTTTGTTTCTTAATTATATTAGAAAGTCAATTTTAATTTGTTGCATGCTTTGATCTGCTTTTTGAGCAGAAGCGAGAATAACTAATACTGTGTCATCGCCAGCGATAGTTCCTAAAAAAATATTTCTTAAGGGGTTTATTTGACTTTCTTGGTCATATTTTTGGTCTAAAAAAGCAGCAATTGCTTGGGCTTGGCCGGGTGAAGTTTTGATGACAAGTATTCCAGAATCATTTGCTTTAATTGATTCAATGTTAAAACGTGGCTGGTTGTTTTTGGTTAATAAAATATAATGACCAGCCTTTTTGACAATTTCTAATTTTTTTATAAGGCGTGATAATGTTGCTTGTGAAAGCAAAAAGCCGCGTTGTTCAAGAAGTATTTGTAATTGACCTTGATCGTCAATGCTTGAGTTTTGAATAAGTTCAATAATATTTTTTTCAATTAATTCTGTCTTTGATTTTTTATTCATATTTTTTCCAAATATTTGAATTTTTATTCACATCTATTGACGCCGCCTACTAATAAAAGTATAATAAAAATAGATTAAATAACAATATTTTATGGAATCTTATAAAAATCAAGGAATGTTATGAAAAAATATTCACTTTTGTATTCATTATTTTTATTCACCTGTTTTGGTTGTTTTAAAAAAGAACATAATAAAGAAACCACCATTGTTTTTGGAACATCGGGAGAATACCCGCCGTTTGAATTTTATGAACAGGGTGAATTAGTTGGCTTTGATATTGATTTAGGAAATATGATTGCAGCTAAGTTGGGTAAAGAAGCTGTTTTTGAGGATATTCCTTTTGAGACTATTTTAGGATCGTTAACGAATCAAACTATTGATGCAGGACTTTCGATGTTTACTATTACTCCTGAGCGTCAAGCAGTCTATGATTGTTCAATTCCTTATTATGCTGCGACATTATCAGTTGTTTATAGTAAAGAAAAAAAGTATCTGTTTCTTGATCAATTGCAGGGTAAAAAAATGGGTGCTCAACTTGGATCAGCACAAGAGCTTTGGCTTGGCAAAAATAGACCAGATATTGACGTGGCAACGATGAGCAACAATAATCAATTGATTGAAGCATTGAAATCAGGGCATTTAGAAATGGTGATGCTTGATGAAGCTCAGGCAAAAGCATTTTGTCAGAAGCATGAAGGGCTTGCGTATTTTAATATTCAAGATTCAAGTGAACCAAATGGAGTTTTGTTATTGAAAAATTCTGTATTAACTCCTTTGATTAATCAGGCAATTAAGGAATTATATGATGAAGGTGCGATTGACGCATTAATAAAAAAGTGGATTATAAAAAATTAAGGTGAATAGATGAATACTATATTTTCTCAAGCATTATTTATTGCACAAGGACTTAAAGTTAGTTTTGCAATTTTATTAGGTGGTCTTGGCATTGGGGTTTCGCTTGGAACGTTGTTCTCAATTTTACGGTATAATAGAATTGGTACTTTTTTGATTGATTTTATTATTTCTCTGTTTCGTGGGACGCCACTTATTTTGCAACTTAGTTTTTTTTATTTTATTATTCCACAAGTATTTGGCATTCGTTTTGATGTTTTGAGTACAGGAATTTTGACCTTTGGTCTTAATAGTTCAGCCTATGTTTCTGAAATTATTCGTGCAGGTATTGAAAGTGTTCCACGCGGACAATTTGAAGCTGCAATGACTTTGCAGATTTCACATTTTTATATGTGGAAAGATATTATTTTACCACAAGTTGTTAAAAATGTGCTTCCAGCACTTGCTAACGAAGTGATTTCATTATTAAAAGAATCTGCACTTATTTCGACGATTGGTGGTATGGATATTATGAAAAAAGTAAATATTATTACTGCACAACAGA
>CAZZPM010000028.1:0-10073 GCA_964655535.1 uncultured Pseudomonadota bacterium | reverse complement strand
TATCTGAAGAAAAAGTAAAAGCAAAAATAGCATTTGGACTTCCTTTTGTCTGGCGCTTTGCATTAAATAGTGAGCAAACGATTATCATTAATGACCTTGCAAAAGGGACAATTAATTTTGAGCTGCATAATTTTGCCGATTTTCCTCTCACACGAGCGGATGGAAGTTTTACGTTTATTTTTGCTAATTTTGTTGATGATTGTGAAATGGAAATGACCCATGTGGTTCGTGGTGAAGATCATTTATCGAACACTGCGTTACAAGCGGCTTTGTATGATGCTTGTGCAATGCCATTGCCAACATTTTGGCATCTGCCAATGATTTGTAATATTGAAGGAAAAAAACTTTCAAAGCGTGATTTTGGTTTTTCTTTAGATGATTTAATACAAGCCGGCTTTTTACCTGAGGCGATTGTTAATTATTTGGCATTGATTGGAACATCAAGTACACAAGAACTTCAATCAGTTGATGAAATTATTAAAAATTTTAACTTTAATCATCTGAGTTCAGCAGCGACAGTTCGGTATGATGTTGAAAAATTGACCTGGTTTAATCATCAATGGATTCAAAAAATATCTCCACATCGCTTGTTGCAATTGTGTAAACCATTTTTGGTTGCTGCATTTGGTGAACAACTGGTTAATGTAGTTCAAGATTTTGAAAAAAAAATGATGATTATTGCTCCTGAAATGAAGCGACTTTCTGATGTTGTGACATTATTGCACTGTTCTTTTGTTGATCCAGAATTTTCAGAAACAGTATTTGCTGAAGTTGTTCCTGCTGACAAAGAAGCTTTAGTAAAAGCGATTATTACTGAGCAGATTAATACGCTTAATAAGCCGGATATTTTTTTGAGTAAGATCCAAGCAAAGCTTGCTGAACAAAAAGGGCTTGCGCCGTTTATGTGGAAGAGCATTCGGTACGTTTTAACGGGATCATTTTCAGGATTTAATTTTAAAGATGCTGCTGCGTTGCTAACAGCAGAGCAGATGAGATCGCGCATTGATCGGTTTTTAAGTCGATAATATTTTTAAAAATAGATAAAGGGGAGCTGAAAAGTTCCCTTTATTATAGTGACTCATGGAGTAGTCGATTCTCTTTTTTTTGAAAATTTCTGACAAATTGATGTTCGATAAAATGATTCATAAATAATAAAAAATCTTTTTCTTGATTGATAGGAACAAAGAATTCAAAAAGATCATTCTTTGTGTCAAGTGCACGATCGAAAGCAAGTCCGTCTTCATTGCGTAGTGCACCGGTAATAAACCAGATCATACGGCGTTCAAGTGTTGCGGTAAAATATGAGCAATACATTCATTTCCTTTATAATCAAAAAAATAAGTTATCATATTATGTAGATTATCAGAGGATCTGTTTTTTTCAAAATGATTATTGTCCTGGAGTATAGCTTTGATCATTTTGTAGAAGAAATTGGTCAATTTGATCAAGGGGAACATCCATAGGAAATCCTTCATCAGAATATTGAATCTCTTGAGTTAGTGGTGCAGATGGAGTAGCTTCGGGTAGATTTGCAGATGTTGAAGAAGGTTTTAGAGCGGTTGCATTATTTTGTACGGGGCTTGTAATCAGTTTTGCAGGAGTTATTTGAGCGGGCGGTGTTGCTGGAAATGGCTGTGCTGATTGCATAAAAGGTTGTTGGGGGGCAGGAGTTGTTTGTTCTATTGGATTAAAAGTTGGATAGATGTTGTATTGATCCATTGATTGTCCCTGCATTTGACTTATATTTTGTTGTGGCTGTATTGGTTGTTGCATAAAATTATTCATCGGCTGTTGCATGCTATTCATATTCATATTTTGTTGCGGTTGCATTTGATTCATTTGATTTGTTGCTTGTGGTGGTAATGGTGAAAAAATTGGAGCTATAAAAGAAGGTGAGGTATTCGGTTTTAATGGTGCATTAACGGTTGCTTGCATTGGATGGGCATTGTTCATGAGTGTCTCTTGTACGGCAGCGGCAACTAATTTTTTGATATCATCTTTTTTGAGCGATGAAGATTCGCTTGCTTTTGAGCTGTTTTCAATAAAATCACCTTCATGTATCATGGTTTCTTTTAATGATTCCAGGTTACTTATGCTTTCATTAAGCCGTTCGGTTAAATTTTCTGTTGTGGTAAATCGACTTGATCCGAGCAATTTTACTAATGCCTCGCGCATGTCTTTTATTTTAGCGTAACTCTTTTCAGAGATTCTCTGTTCGCTGGCAGGTGCATCGGAAGGCTCTGTTTCTTTTCCATCTTGACTATTTTCTGTATCATCTGCATCGGTATTGAGCGCAGCAAGTGCAAAAGCAGAATCATCATCATCGAGCGCAGAGAGTGAAAAAAATGTGCATTGCAGAATTAAAAGAGAGAAACATATTTTTCTTATAATCTTATTCATTGATCGTCCTTTGTTTGAGGCCGTTTTTTAAGCTCTTTTTTATTTGTTGCAGGTAAAAGTTGATAGAGTTGGTTCAAATAAAATATATTATTATTAATTATACCAATAAAACATCGCAACTTGTCAACAATTCAAGTGTCTTGACCCTTTTTATAAAATAGTGTTATACAAAAGCTAATTTAAGATGCAAAACAGACATTTTTAGACACAAAAGGATTAATATGCCTATTAAAAATCGCTTTCTGAAACTATTGTTTTTATTCATTTTTTGCATATTTCAGACTGTTTTTCATGCTCAGGCAAAATTTCCAACATTGTTATATCATGATCCAATGCCTTTGTACTCCCCTCGCGGTGTTGATGTGTTGCCTCCTTTGAAATCTCAATTTGAGCAAGAGCGTCGTTGGATAAGTTGGAATTTTTCATTTTTTCAACAACAAGCAAAAAGTGCACGGAATGATCTAAGTATTAAAGTTCCAGTCGGTGATCGTTTAGGTCGATTGAATGCGTCTGGATTTTTTTTCGGAACCAAGTTGAAGTTTGGAGCAGATACTAATGATTTATTAGATTTTACAAATGTAACATCCGAAGCTAAAAAAGCATTTCCTGCATTAACAAAGGCATATGAACAAATTAATGCAGTTGCCACAGATGCTGAAGTATTTACTAAGCCAGATAAGTTTAAATTTGATTTTTTTGATGATGAAAAAAATACTGCTGGATTTATGAGTATTGAAAGTTCATTTAAAAAGCGTGGCTTTCGATCAATGATCATGTGTGAGCCGTTTGATTTTGTTCGTTGTACATTGCAGTTTGGGTGCGTTGACTATTCATATTCAGGAAATTTTATTTCAAAAACGACAGGAGCAAGTGTAGTAGGTGCTGAAGAGAGTGATATTTTTCTTACCAATCAACAGAAAGTTACTGAAGTTGCAGGAAGCTTTGGACTTGATTTTAGTAAACAACAAAAAACGACAATAGAAGATATTATGATTGGAGCTGAATTGATGTATCCGCTTACTTTAAGTGGCGTTGACCGTGAGCCTGCCATAACGTTATATCCGTTTTTTGGTGCGGGCATCTGGATTCCAACCGGTGCAAAAAGTGATCCAAATAAAGTTTTTAGTTTAGCAACAGGGAATGAAGGCTTTTTGGGTGGGGGGATTAAAGGCGGATTAATTTTTCATTTTCTTGATATGTTGTATCTCTCTTTTGAAGGATCCTGTGTTTTTTTTGATACCAAAGATGTTGTGTTGCGCTATCCAACGCATCGGTATCATCAGGGCTTGTATCCTTTTGCTAAACAATTTTCAAAAAAACCAGGCTTGACATGGAACTTAGATCTTTCCATGGCGGTTCGCCATGTCGTTGAAGGGCTCTCTTTTTATATTGATTTTATCTATCAACAGCACGAGCGTGATACTATTTCTGCCTATGTTCCGATCCCTGAATATTTAACGCTTGAAACAGCAAAAACAGATGAAACTGAATTTGAAATCACTAAATATACATTAGAACAATATCCTGCTAATACATCAGAAGCATTTGGGCAACTTGAAGATGCTGAAATATATGATGTTTTAAGTCAAGCAAGCTTTTGGAAAAATGAGATGTTTACGGTTGGCTTCAGCTATGAAGTGACGCCTGGATTTGAAGTTGGGCTTGCATTTCGTGGAAATCTATCGGGTAAACAGATTGTCAGAGCCGAAACGCTTATGGGGACATTACGATTTGCCTTTTAGTTTTTAAGGAGAGTTATGCATTATAAAAGTATCTTGTTTTCATTTTTTTTTATTATTCAACAAGCTTGCTATGCAGGTTCTTTTAAATTAATTAACACAACAGAAAAGCCATATTTTTTTGTGTTGTATAATGCTCAAGGAAGAAAGCAAGGAGAAACTTTGAGTATTGAACGTCTTACCTCGCAAGATGTTCCATATGAGCGGCATGATGTTTTATATATTAATCGTGTTAAAGATGTTTTTAAAAAAAGAGTTACCAATAAATTTGCTCAAAATACGGAACATCTTGCTATAAAAGATTTAGATACAAAAATTTTTATAAAAGAAACTCAGGGGAAAGTAAGCCTTATTCCAAGTAAAATTTCATCTATTAAAACTTCTTCTGCTGAAATAAACCAAAGATTATCTATGCAAGAAGTTGATGATACCAAGCAAAAAATTGTTCGATTGTCGTATGATATTTGTGATCAAGAAAAAGAATTTTTGAGCAAAAGAAAAAAGCATGTTAAGAGCGCATTTAAAAAACTTGGTGTCGATATTCAAGAAGGTGAAAATATTCCAAATATTGGATTGCTAGGAAGTGGTGGTGGCATGCGAGCGCTCATTGGAAGTTTTGGTGTTGTTGCAGCATTAAAAGATATTGGAATATGGGATGTAACAACCTATGCTGCAGGTGTTTCAGGATCAACATGGATGCTTTCTGCATTGTATGGAAAAAATTATACCTTTGAATTTTTGCGTAATGATTTACAAAAGCGTTTACAAGGAAGCTTTTTGAGTTCTTTGTATGATTTTTTATTTCGAAGTAAAGAAGAACAGTTGGCATATAGATCTCAACGAGAAGAATTATATAATTTAGTTGATCAATGGGGATTATTATTAGGTAAAAAAATTTTTGGGACAGATGAACACCCAATAGGTGCACATATAACATTGTCATCATTAAGAAAATGTGTTGATGATGGTGCAATGCCTCTCTATCTTTCTACTGCGGTAACAGTTGATCAGAGACAAAAGGGAGGCGGTTATCATTGGTTTGAATTTACTCCGTATGAAGTAGGTAGTAGAGATTATGGGGCCTTTGTTCCAGCAGAATATTTTGGTGCAAAGTTTCAAGATGGTAGCTTAGTAGAAGATGTTTTTAAAGAATATCCACTCGCTTCTTGTTGTGGAATTTTTGGTTCAGCGTTTGCAGTTACTTTGCATCGTACGCTTAAGAGTATGAATCTTTCTTTTTGGACAAAAAATACGTTTATAAAAGATAGTCATCCAGTATCTTCAGGTATTGTATATAATTTTATGCGAGGCATGCAAAAAGAAGGATTTGAAAATCTTTTAAGTAAACAAAAAACAATAGATTTATTTGATGCTGCTGTTCATTATAATTTGCCATTAAGGCCGTTGTTACATCGTAAATTAGACTTGATGATTATCATCAATATGTTTGGTAAAAAAAATCAGGGAGCTTTATTAAAAGCTTTGGAAGATGGAAGAAAGCAGGGGTATGTAATGCCCGGTATTGGTAATATTAAAGATATAGATGATGCAGAAATAAGTATTTTCGAAGACTTGAAGAGTCCCGATGCTCCTCTTATTATTTATATTCCTAACGTTTCACATTTATATCCAACAGGAAAATTAACATACAGTACGCAGGATTTTAATATTTTGTATCGTGATATGTATAATTTCATTATGAAAAATGAAGATATTATTCGTGAAGCATGTCAGCATGTGTATAAAAAAATTAATAATCAAGCGTATTTGCCGTTAATGGGGGCAAGTCGAGTTAAAAAAAATCAATTGCAAGGCTTGAGCAGTGGATCATTACATATTGCTGCAAATCAAAAAATGGTTTTATTTTTAAATACATTATTTAGTTTATTAGATGGAAAAGTTGCTCTTAATATAGAAGCGCCTGTGAATCATCATAGTCAAGGATTTAAAGATCGTCTTGATATTCTTTATAAAAATGCAGCGAGTTTAATTGAAGAGAATGCAGTTTGTTTTAAATTGATTAATCAAAAGTATGATCAATTTTTAAAACATACTACTTCAAAAACTAATCATATGCGTATTATTGATTTATTACAAAAATTACGTAATTTGATCTATCTTGAGACAGATCAAAGTTTAACGGTAGAACTGTTAAATATTGTTTTATCAGAGTTAAAAGTTCCGCTGTTTAACAGTAAAATAGAAAAGTTTGATCAATTCAAGGATTCTGTTAAGAATTTTTATTTCCGTCATATGTGCCAAATTCAGCGCTTATCGCTAGGGAATCAGTATCATAATCCTCTTGATGTTACGTCTTCTAAGTATGCAGAAACTATGCTTTGGAAAAAAATATCAGATTATTTAGGAAAATTAATTCTTGATATGGATAAGTCAAAATCAGAAGGGTATCAAAATTTTATTGATGATGCATTGATTAAGAGATTGAAACTTGATTTTATGACTGCTAAAAATGATGCTTCTGAGCAAACAGAGAATGCATTTCTTGATTTATATCGTGCTTTGCTTGTTGATCATAAAACATCAAAAGAATTAAGTTTTTTAGTTGAAACAATTAATAAGCAAATATTTAATCAGATTCTTAAAGGGGCCTATTGTACAAATATTCCACGCGCAGTTATTGATGAAGCATATGATACGTTTAAATATACAAATCCAACATCTGAAGCACGTATTCAAGCTACTTCTTTTTTAGAAATAATGTCTAATAAAGGTCATGAAGAGACTGTTGCCAGTGAGCATGATTAAGTGAATAAGAGAGATAAAAGAGAAATAAAATTCTTATTTTTAGGTTTTAAGACTTGTTTTTTTGACAAGCTGACTGTTTTCTGCTATCTATGAAATATAGTTTGTATTGTTATTATTACTTTTTGAGGATGGTTGATCGCAATGTCAAAAACCTACAATATTGAAGTTTCTGTGAATGGGAATGTGGAAAAAAGCCTTAAACAATTAAAAAAAAAAATTGAACGCGAAGGCGTTGTGCGCGATATGAAGCGAGGCGTTTATTTTGAAGCTCCTTCACAAAAAAAACGTAAACGCAAAATGCGAGCAATCAAAAATAATATTTTAAAAGCTGCTGAAGCGATTTAGTATAAAAAAATATGTTACACAAAAGATCTGGCTCTGTTCGACAAGAGCAAAAAAAATCTCTTTATAAAAAAGAATTTTCACGCTTGTTTCAAGCATTAATGAGTGATGTTCCTGCGTTTACTTCGCTTGCAATAACACGCGTTGATGTTTCTGCTGATGGCGGCATTTGTTATCTTTTTTTTAGTAGTTTTTTAGGAAAAGAAGATTTTCTTAAGTTACTTGCTACGTTAAAATTATACAAAGGATCGTTGCGCGCTGCAATGAGTCGATCGATTAAAACGCGCTATGTTCCAGATCTTGTTTTTTTATTTGATGAAGAATTAGAAAAGCAACGTGATCTTGAAGCGTTGCTTGATCAGGTAAAAGAGACTGAAACAAATGCTGCTCTTGAGTAATCTCTTTTTAGAAGATTATTTATTAGCGAGCGTCTGGTTGCTTTCAGTTTTTTTTCTTTTTGCATCGATTGGTTCTTTTTTAAATGTTGTTGCGTATCGATTGGTTTATAATAAATCTTTTTTTACGCTTAGATCATTTTGTCCTTGGTGTGGGGCAATTATTTCTTTTTTTTATAATATTCCGATTATTTCTTTTTTTTATTTACGCGGGCGTTCAGCATGTTGTCAAAAGCCGATTTCATGGTTATATCCGTTTATTGAATGTTTAAGTGCTGTTATTTTGAGTGGGCACTATGTATATGCTTTTTTTACTCAAGATTATATTGCTTTAATTTATTTAATCCCCTTGAGTGCATTGCTTATTGCTATACGGACCGATCTTGAAGAGATGGTTATTTTAACGCCATTTTCGCTCTGGCTTGCACCGATTGGGTTTCTTCTTGCTGCTTTTGGATTTTTATCAATTACTTTGCTTGATAGTTTGATGGGAGCGTTTTTTGGTTATGCGCTTTTATGGAGCATTAATGCAGCGGTAAAAAAAATACGTGGGCAGGAAGGCATCGGTGAGGGGGACATGGAATTAATGGCATTGATAGGAAGCTTTTGGGGTATTGAAGAGATTCTCTTTGTTTTGTGGATCGCATCAATTCTTGGTGTCATTATAAGTTTTTTTATACATAAACAAGAGACTTCATTTTTAAAACAGAGAATTCCCTTTGGCCCTTGTTTGGCCATAGCAACGTTTTTATGGCACTTTTGGCAGCTTTATGGAGTTTATGTAAAGTAGGGTTTGATCAATGCTATACATTCATCAAGTGGTTTTTTAAGCATGAGTCCAGCTGCATTTTTATGTCCACCACCACCAAATTTTTGGGCAAGTGCATTGACATCAGTTTTTGTTGAACGGAGTGAAATTTTAGTTTCTTCTGCATTAATCTCAGCAAAAAGTGCAACAATATCGACCGCCATATTTTGAATGATAAAATTATGGAGTCCTTGAATTGCGCTCATGTCGCATCCATGATCTGCACAAGTTTTTTCATTGATACTGAGCCAGATTGATTGTTCTGTGGATGAATATTGCATTTTTTGGAGCAAATATCCCCAAAGTTTCATGATATTTTTTGTTTTTTGTGCTGATAATAAGCGATTGAGAAAAAATAGTTCTGCTTTTTTTTCAACAAGATCAGCAGCAACGCGTAAAGTATTTGGTGTTGTATTGTTGGTTTGGAATGATTGTGAGTCATATAAAATTCCGTACAATAAAATTGATGCGACTTCTTTGTCGATAGAAGTAATGTCCCAATTTTGAAGTAAGACATAGACTAATTCACAGGTGCTTGAAGCATCGGATGCAACAAGATCGTAGGTTCCTTTGATGCTATTGCTGATGTGGTGGTCAATGTTGATAAGTGGAATGGTTGTAAAAAGTTCAGGAAAATACAAACGACCATAATTTGCGGTGTCGCAAGCTATTAAAAGATCAGGTATTTGATGATGTTGATTAATAAAAACATTTTTTGGTTGGGCATATAAAACGGATTCAGCGGTGGATGGATAGATTGTTTCGACTTGTTTGCCTTGTTTTACAAGCCAATAGGATAAAGCTGCACAAGCTGAAATGCCGTCTGCATCGGGTTTAAAGTGTGTTAAGAATGTGATAGATTTACTTTCTTTGATGAGTTCTAAGCTTTTATTCAAAGCGTCATTTTTTTGTAATTCAGCTATTGTAAGAATCATTTTTTACCTCTATAGTGTTAAAAAAGTTATTTTATAAAACGATAATGCAAAATGATATTTTTCTAAAGTAATTTTATTTTTTTTATTAAATATTAAATTTTTTTCTTCACCTTCAAGAAAAAAATTGATAAATTGAGCAATATAAAATTATAAAATTACAATTAGAATATTAAGAGAATCAGTTCTTTGTTTACGATTACCGTACTATAATAATTATACATACAGGATTTAAAGATGTTAGAATGCTCTTTTTTGTATGTATCTTACCAGAAAGGAAGAGTATGACCAATGTTTCTCGTGTATCAGCTCAAGCGCAGAAAAGTTTTGCTAAAGTGCGGAATTATACAGAAATAGTTTCCTATCTTGATGGGCTCAAAAAAATTGATTATAGCAAGGAAGCTGTTGAGCGTATGCAAAAAATGAATATTGCATTGGGTAATATCGCAGCAAAAAGAGATCTTATTCTTGTTGTGGGAAATAATGGTAAAAGTTCAACTATTCAATTTACTGCGAAGCTTTTGTGCGAAGAGCAGATTCGTGTGGTTAGTATTTATTCAACACATATTTTAAATTATAATGAACGGCTTGCAGCTGATCTTGTTAATATTAATAACAAAACATTCGTAGATCATGTTAATGAAGTTATTTCGCTTGTTGAAGTTGAACAATGGCAAGCAACTGCATATGA
>CAZZPM010000027.1:0-10220 GCA_964655535.1 uncultured Pseudomonadota bacterium | reverse complement strand
TGTCTTCAGTGCGTGACTTGGGAATTACGATGATTATTGCATCGCATGATCTTGATTTTTTAACTAAAATTGCCGATCGTATTATTTTATTAAGGTCTGGAAGTATTATTGCGGATGTTAAGCCAAGTGAACTTGAAAATTCAATTCAGTATTTAACAACGTTGTATTAATTATTTTAATGTTCGATTGCATTGATAAGTGCATGGAGACCTTGTACCGGATCTGGTGCCGAGAAAATCGCTTGTGCTGCAGCAATTTCAGTTGCACCATGAGAAATAACCGATGCAATATTTGAAATATTGATGCCACCATCGATTCCCAGTGAACAATGAGCTTCTTGTTCGGCAATTAATTGTTTTGCTTCAAGTAATTTTTTATAACTTGCATTGATAAATGTTTGGCCTGAAAATCCAGGATTGACCGACATAATCAGAAGATGATCAATCATCGTGATAAAAGGCTCTATTTTTTTTAATGCTGTTTCTGGCTTAAGCGCAATGCCGACTCGTCCGTCTTTTTCACGCATTTGTTCAATGATTGCATGGAGGTCTTGTGTCGCTTCGGCATGTATAATAATCAGATCAATAGGACGTAAAGAGAGCCTATCAATTATTTTTTCTGGATTTGAAACCATGCAATGAATATGAAGAGGAAGCTCAGTTGCATTTTGGAAGGCCGCCACGAATTGCGGCCCCCAGGTAAGGTTTGGGACAAAATGTCCATCCATAATATCGATATGATATCCTTGCACCAGTGGATTAAGCTGTTCTAGTGTTTCATGAAGTTTGAGCAAGGGTGCAGAAATAAGTGAAGGATATAGACTAAATTTTGTCATATTTTTTACATTTCCAAGTCAATTGTTTCATCATCAAATAAAGATTCATTTTCGTCATCATTAAAGCTTAATTCAACTGGATCTTGTAGTGTTTGATAAGCGATAGAGAGCATGTTGCCTAGTTTTCTAAAAACAACGTGATAAATACAGTAGACTAATTCTTGAACAAATTGTACTGAAGATTCATCATTTTGAATATATGATTCAATAAGTTCTTTTTTTTCTTGCGCTGTTTCAAGAGCAATAATTTTGCCTACGATAGGGGTTTCTCTCCAGAAGATTAATAATTCTTCATCTTGTAATAGTATTTTCTCTATGACCATGCTAATTGAAATGAGTTGATCAATAATGAGAATGCGTGTTTTGTCAGTACCTTGATCACGTTTTGCTTGACCATAATCAACCAATGTTTCAACTAAATCAATGAGAACAGCTTCATTGGAGAGTCCTTCGATTGATCGTATAGTTTTTTTGGTGGTGATATATTTATCTTCTTTTTGAAGAATAGTGTACATACTTTCAGCAATAGTTTCTGCTGTTTTTTGCGCTTGATTAGCTATAAAGTTGCCTGAAAGAAAAAAGACATCGCCAATTAATTTTTTCTTTTCTGCTCTGTTTTCACAGAGTGATTGAAAGTAAATTTCTTTTTCGGCTTCAGTTTTTTCTGAATAAGCTTTTATGGTTTTTGTATAGCGACTTAATTTTTTTAAGGATTTATCTTGTTTTTGTTCTTTGTCAATGAGATCAAGTAAGGTTTTGAGCTCTGCATCATAGTTGATCCCGGGAATGCTTCGATAGCTCTCTTGTTTTCTTTTTTCTTTGTCAACTTCTTGGCGAACTAATTTTGAGGTCTCATTTAAAATAGTTGCAAGTATAGAAATCGGGTGAATTTCTTCAGGATGTTTTTCTGATTTTCGAGCAGAAATAGCACTTACTGCGCCACTAATTGCTCCTAAGACATAGGTTGGATCAAGTTCGCGAGTGATTATTTTTTCTTTTGTTTCTTGTATGAATTTTGCTTTGGATGTTGGTAATTCAAGTTCTTGTGCCTGAAGATTTCCAAATAATAGTGCACAAAATAGATAGAAAAATAACATAAGTTTGCTCCTTTTTATACAATTCCTTTTTTAAATTGATACAACCATCTTTGATGTGTAACATCCTATTTAAAATAAAGCAATATTTTAATGGCGACAGATGTTTCTTCTGAGCATGGGGAATAGATGAAAAATAAAATAAAAAAAGTCATAAATTCTGTTGACAAAAAAATGTAGTTCTTATATGTTTTAATCATAAATTGGTTGTTTACATTGTTTAATTTAAAAAAGTCGCTACTGCAAGAGAGATAAAAATCATACAATGCAGTACAGGCAAGAGCGAGGTTTCTTATGGAAATAACTGAAGTAAAAGTTTACCCAGTTAAAGATGAAGGTAAGCTTAAAGCCTATGCTACTATGGTTTTTGATAATGAATTTATAGTACGCGATATGAAAATTATTCAAAGTGTTGATGGCACGCTTTTCGTTTCAATGCCTTCAAGAAAAAAAAGAGATGGCACATTTAAAGATGTTGCGCATCCTCTTAAGCAAGATACGCGTTTGAAAATTGAACGTCGTATTATTGAAGAGTATGAAAAAGGTGATCAGAGTCCCGTAAATGCTGACGAGTTATAATTAAAAATTTGATCAATGGTTCAGGTTGAAACAGAAAAATGTTACGCCAGAATAAAATATACACAACTAAACAATTGATTATAAGTCATCTTTGATATAAAAGTTTTGGGGCGTCGCCAAGTGGTAAGGCAGCGGTTTTTGGTACCGCCACCCGTAGGTTCGAATCCTTCCGCCCCAGTTTTTAACATCTACGCATTTATTTCTTTTATGATTTTGTTTTTAAAAATGTATGTCTTGTGCAAGACAATATTTTTTTATTAATTAATAATATTTTTTTTTTGGCATATCAATTTATCTGTTTTTAGAAAGCTTTTTTGTTATCGTTTGATTATTCAAAATAGTAAGAAAAGAGTCTGTATGAAAATAGAAAAAGAGAATCTTTTTTTTGAAAATATTTTTTTTGAAACAACAGAAACTTTTATTCATCCAACTTCTTTGATAGGTCCTTCTGTTCGGTTGGGCGTTAATGTTAAAATAGGTCCTTATGTAACGATTGTAGGTAATGTTTTTATCGATGATAACACTCGTTTATATGGGAATGCTATGATTGGAATGCCTGCAGAAGATCGTTCAATTACAAGGCCACAAGGTAGAATTTTCATTGGTAAAAATGTTCATATTCGTGAATTTGTGAGTATCAATGCTTCTAAATATTCTGATGGTACAACGCGCATTGGTGATGATTGTTATATTATGAATTTTTGTTATGTGTCACATGATGCAACGCTTGAAAATAATGTAACAATGATTAACAGTGTTAATTTGGGTGGGCATGCATACATTGAACGCCATGCTACTTTAATGGCAAATAGTGCGATACATCAATTTTGTCGCGTAGGTGCATATAGTGCTCTTTCTGCTTTTTCAGCAACAGGACAAGATATTCCTCCTTTCTGCATGATGGATGGAGTTCCTGCTGCTTTTGCAGGGCTTAATCGCGTGGGGCTTAAACGTAATAATTTTTCTCAGGAAAGTATTGAACAGATAAAAAAAGTAACAAGATTATTTTTTCAAGATAAAAAAAGTATTGTTGAAATACGCAATGATTTTCAATTTCAAAATTTTTATGTATCGCCTGTTGTAGAACAGTTTTTGGCTTTTGTTGAGCAGTCTTCTCGGGGAGTAACGCGTAAGATTCGAGATCAATTGAGATAAAAAAAGGATTGTATGGCAATTAAAATTGGCATTATTGGATTTGGAAAAATGGGCAAACATCATGCGCGGGTGATCCAACAATGTTCTGATGTTTTGTTATATGCAATTGCAGACATTGAACAAGAAGTTTCTTCAGATTTTTTTTGTCAAAATATTCTTATTTCAAAAAATTATCATGATTGGATTGATGCAGTTGATGCTGTGGTGATAGCAACACCGACTACAACACATTATTCAATAGCAATGGATTGTTTGTCTCGATCAGTACATGTGCTTCTTGAAAAGCCAATGACGTCAACATATCAAGAAGCAAAACATTTGTTTAATTATGCAAAAGAAAAAAATAAAATTTTGCAAATAGGTCATGTTGAACGATTTAATTCAGCTTTTTTAGTAGTACAATCGACAATACAAAGCAATGGTCCTTGGTTTATCGAAACAAAAAGAAATAATGTTGCATTGCCGCGTTTTTTATATGATTCCGTCTTACTTGATTTAATGATTCATGATATTGATCTTGTGCTTCAGTCTGTTGATTCACCCATAAAAAACATGCAAAGTTTTGGATCGTTTTTTGATTATGCACGAGCTGAAATTATTTTTGAAAATGGGAGTAGTGCATTATTTCATGCAAGTCGTATTGCATCGTATGCTGAGCGTACGATGTTGGTTCGTCAAAATGAATATGAGCTTGAAATTGATTTTTCGACACAATTGATTAAAAAAAGTTCTGATCTAAATATTGATCAGCCATTAATGAAAAATCCTCTTCTTGAACAGTTGATCTGTTTCATTGATTGCATCCAAACAAGTAAGTATCAAAATAATGGAGCACATGAATTATATGTTTTAAAAACAGCATTTGCTTTAGAACAGTCTCTTTTGTAGGGGGTTTATAGTGAAAGTTGGCATTTTAGCAGGTCTTGGTAATCTTCCTTTAATTGCAGCAAAAAAATTAGAACAAGAAAATAAAGAATATATTTTTTTTTCATTAATTTCTCTAGAGCATGCTGAGCATTTACGCCAGCAATGTTCGCGTGCAATAAAAGTTTTTTTTTTGAATAAATATTATGTTGCAGCATCTTTAAAAAAGCTTTGTGATGAACAGATAACGCATGTTTTAGCTGTTGGAAAAGTGGAAAAATCTTCTGTGTTTTCGATAGCAAAATTTGATACTTTAGGACTTAAGATATTATTTTCTTTGGCAACTCAGAGCGATGTATCAATTCTGGGAGCGATTGAAAAGCTTTTACAAGAAAAAAATATTCAGTTGATTTCACAAAAAGTATTACTTGATTCTTTAATGATAAATCCTGGTTTTAAACAAGGAAATTTTTCTCAAGATGATATTGAAAATATAGGCCTTGGAATGAAGATTGCTCATGATGTTGCACAGCAGGGCATTGGTCAGACTATTGTTATCAAAAACAAAGTTATTGTTGCTGTTGAGGCTATTGAGGGGACCAATGCGTGTATTAAGCGCGCATATCAACTTGCAGGAGCTGATCTTATTATTTGTAAACGAGGAAATAGTCAAAAACAAAAAATTGATCTACCAACGCTTGGTATTGAAACATTGCACGTAGTGCCTGCAGGTGCAATTAAAATTTTTTCTTGGAAAGCAGAAGAGGCCTTACTAGTCGATGCAAATGAATTTATACAAAAAGCCCAGGAGCTTAAGATTGCTCTTTGGGCTTTTTAATTTTTTTAAATAAATCAAACAACTTATTTTAAGTTGTTTGTAGTGTCAATTGTTGAAGATAGTTATATAAATTTTGTTGTTTGTATTCTAAAGCTTGATTGAGGGATGTTCCATGCTCTGGGGCTAATTGGATAATATCATATTTGTATTTTATAAAAAGTTCTAAAATGTTACGCATATCATAACGAATCACGGTTAAGAGTGGATAATCACGAATCCATGGTTCTGGCGAACGATAAACAATTTCTGCTTTACGTGTTAAAAGATACTCGATGATATCACGGTACATCTCTGTTTTATCTTCAGATGTATTTTCAGCAAAAGCTATTAGTGCAACTTTTAAAAAATATGTTGGTTCACGATTTATAATGTTGATATTCTCAATATTCAATAAGTATTGTTTTATTTTATAAAGCTCACCATTTTTAATTGCATTGTATACACTTTCGATAAAAAATGGACTTTTTTGCAGATGATTTCCTGCACTAAGTGAACTTATAACCCCTAGTAAAAATAAATGAAGTATTGTTTTTTTAAACATATAAAAATCCTTTGTTGAAATTTTTTTTGTACAAATAATAAGTGATGCGAGTATATCATTGCATCAAAAAAATGCAATTTTTAATATTTTATTTTGGCTAAAAAATAATGAAAACTATAGATTTATAATAGAATATTTTTTTGTAATTCATCAGCGTAAAAAATAGTGAGCCCTATAAAAATAATGCTTGCAGATATAATAAATCGTGGAGTTAATTCTTCATGTAAAACAAAAAAACCGATTATTGTAACAGTGAGCGGAATGATAAATCCAAACAATGAAACCATAGTGACACTGTATTTTTTGAGGAAGTATCCATAAATATTATATGAAATAACATTGCCAATAATAATGCTGTATGTCATTGCAGTTCCAACAGGCAGGGTTATGGCTGCGAGACTTGTTTGAATGGGATCAATAAACCAGGCAGTGATCAATGCAATAATGCCTGAACTGGTCATTGAAATGCCATTTAATTCCATGCTTGAATAGCGCCCTTTTTTTAAAAATTGTGCGGCTAAAATCCATCCATATCGACCGATGACCATTGCAGCAAATGCTGCACATTCAGCGAGAGAAATATTAAAAATATTCCCTTGAAATTGTTCAATTCCTAAATCAACTTGTAATAATAAAATGACGCCAGCAAAACCTATAAAAAGTCCGAGCCATTGTTTGGGACTTAATTTTTCATTCCATAAAAGGTAGGCATAAAGTGCAGCTACAAAGGGATCGAGGCTTGCGATAAACGCTGCTTTTGAAGAGAGTAAATTTTTAAGTGCCCATGCTTTAAGCAGTGAAGTTATATACGTTGTGCAGAATCCAACCATAAAAAGTGCATACAGATCATGTTTAAGATAGTTCCATGAAAGTCGTTGATTATTACGTCCTATCATCATCAATAAAATAAGTCCAGCACAAAACATCCGAATGCCAGTAAATAATGTTGAAGGTAAAGTTCCCATAACAATTTTGTTTGCAGATATTGCTGATCCCATGAGCATAAAACCTATGATTAACCCGATCATGAAAGCTCCTTTTTTTAGGGGATAGTAATTAATAATTCATGTGAAATAATAAGTTGTTCTGTAGTAAGTTGTGCTATCGCTTGATCAAAAAGTTCTTTTTCGTATGCAAGTGTTTCAAAAAGTTCCTGTTGAGAGATTTTTTTTCTTGTAAGTATTGTGCGTAAGATTGCTCCTCGTACTTGACGTACTGACCCTTCAAAGGGTGATTGTTTAGTATAAGAGCGACTTTTTTGTGTTGGATTTTTGTAGTTTTTTTTTATCCAAACGCCAAGATCCATCATTGCATAATAAAAATCGCGTGGTTTTTGTTGATCAACAAGTTCTGTAAGAATCGGCAGTAATTCTTTATCATCTACTTTTTCTCGATGAGAAAAAAAATAATGAATTAAAACAGCACGAATATTAGTTTCTAAAAAAATAGTCGGTTTATTGTAAGCGAATGCAACAATTGATCCAGCTGTATTTTTACCGATCCCAGGTAATAAAACAAGTAGATCTTCTTTTTGAGGAATATTTTCTTGATGTTCATGCAAAATTGTTTGCGCTGCTTGCCATAAAAAACGTCCGCGTCGATTATATCCAAGTCCGCTCCATGCAGCAAGGACATCATGAAGTGATGCTGTGGCTAATGATTGAATAGTTGGGAATGTTTGTATAAATGCATTGAATTTTCCTTCAACGCGTCCAACTTGTGTTTGTTGAAGCATAACTTCAGAAATTAAAACACGATAAGGAGTTATATGCTCACGCCAGACAAAATTTCTGCGCTGTTGATGATAAAATTTCCAGAGCATATCAATAAAAATATCTGATTTTTTTTTAATATTATCTGTGGTAGATAATGCTGATAAAAAAAAGCTGTCATGCCACTCTATATTTTTCATAAAAACGTGCTATCATAAAATCAAGAAAATTATTGTAAAAATATTAATTCCAATAAATGAAAGATATCACATGCATAAAAAAAAATCTATTTATTATGCAACAAGCAATAATGGTAAATTTAGTGAAGTAGAGCGGTATTGTAAAAATTATGCCCCTGATGTTGCAGTGACTCAATTTAAGTATGACCTTCCAGAATTACAAAATAGCGACCAGATTGCTGTTGCAATTAATAAAGCAGAAACTGCATGGAATTTATTGCAAAAACCGGTTCTTATAGATGATTCAGGGCTTTTTATTGATCGTTATAGAGGCTTTCCTGGTACGATGAGTAAATATGCTATGCATTCATTAGGGCTAGAAGGAATTATGCGTTTGATTGATGATCAAGAGCCAGCACAATTTATTGTGACGCTTGCATATGCATGGGCGCCTGGTGAAATAAAAACATTTCAAGGGATTTGCATAGGACATTTAATTAAAGTTGCTGAAATTCCACACAAGGACCATCTTCCTTATTCTAATTTTTTTATTCCAGAAGGGCATTATTTGCCTTACGCGCAGTTGCGTGGTACTCCGGCTGAGAAAATTTTTGGACCACGACATAAAGCATTGACTCATTTTTTTGATTGGTTTTTATCAGAATAAGTGAAAGTATTTTTTATTTTGGCAGATAAAAATGAAATCAGCTACAGTAGATGCTATTGAAAAAAAGTAATGATAATAAAAAAGATGATGATTCAGATAATGAATCAGAATAAAAATATAATTTTTGATTAGTTAATTTGGTAATTTTTAATTACTAAATTCTGGTAGCGGCACAGGGACTCGAACCCCGGACCTACAGATTATGATTCTGCCGCTCTAACCAACTGAGCTATACCGCCATCTTTAAGATTCTTTTTTTATTGTAGCAGATCTTAAGATTGATGCAATAAAAAAAGAATCTTTTTTTATTAAAAATTTCAATTACATGCTTGTTTTCTTGAAGTTAAATAAGGTAATCATTCCTTCAATTAATGCACGTAAAAAATAAACACCGGAAAAAATTGTTGCACAAACACCAATCATCAAGGTTACTGCAAATCCACGAATAGCGGGCCCACCAAATTGAAAAAGGACTACGCCCGTTAAAAAAGTTGTAATATTTGAATCTAAAATAACGGTCATGACTCCATTAAATCCAGCATCTACCGATGCTTTTAGTGAATTACCATTGTGCAATTCTTCACGTATTTTTTCATAAATTAAAATTGAAGCATCGATTGCCATTCCAATCGTGAGTACCATTCCTGCAATACCAAGAAGTGTGAGCGTTGCTTTAAAATATGATAAAAACAGTAGTATTAAAAACAGATTATGAAGTAATGCAATGATTGCAAAAAGTCCCATTAATCGATAGTAAAAAAGAGCAAAAAGAAATAATAATAAGAGAGCAACAAGACAAGCTGTAATGCCGCTTTTAATTGAATCTTGTCCTAGTGATGAGCCGACTTTATTTTCTTGTTCAAAAGTAAGTGGTGCAAGTAATGCGCCCGATTTGAGAAGTGCAGCTAAACGGCTTGCTTCTTCGGGTGTAAATTTTCCTTGGATGACTCCTTGTCCGCCAATTTCGCTGTTAACGCGAGGAGCTGTAATAACAACGCCGTCTAAAAGTATGCCGAGTTGACGTCCAATATTATTGCCTGTTAATTCACGAAAATCACGTGCGCCTTCACTATCAAGTTTAAAAGTAACAACGGGACGTTGATATTCATCGTAAGATAATGCTGCATCGATAATATGTTCACCAGTTATATCAGGGAATGTTGATACAGAATAATAGCTGCGCGCTTCGCCGTCTTCTTTTCCTGAAGGCGCAATAACAAGATCATTCGGTAAATAGCCATCATATTTATCAAGAAGACTATCTTCTGATCCTGCATGTTCTTCAATTAATTTAAATTCAAGATTTGCTGTTTTCATGATCGTTGATTTGATATCATCGGAGTCATCAAGTCCAGGAAGTTGTACAACAATTTTACGTTCACCATGTTGTTGAACAATGAGTCCTCGAACATTAAATCCATCAAGTCTGTTACGTAAAACGGTGATTGATTGTTCTGTTGATGCCATGCGAATACGCGTTTCTTCAACTGCATTGAGCATTATTTTGACGCTATTTTCACTTGTTGATACTTTATCTTTAGTTGAAAAAACAAAAGAAAGCATACCAAGAACGAGTAACCCGGAATAAAGAAAAACGTGTATAATTTTCAGCCTCTCCATCAAAATCTAAAATATAAAAACGGGTTATACGAACTACCTACTAAAAACGATGTGCAAATCAAGAGGACTATTACATGCAGAATAATCTTACCCGAAAAAACTACTTGATTGGATGCAACAGACTCCCAACGTTTGT
>CAZZPM010000026.1:0-10540 GCA_964655535.1 uncultured Pseudomonadota bacterium | reverse complement strand
GATTTTAATGTTTCATTATATAATGCTTCAATGTATTTTGCATCATATCCAAACATATTTTTTGTTGACAAAAGTGTCATAACAAAAAATAAACATATGTTTAAAAACTTTCTATTATTCATAATTATTCCTTTAATTATTTGAAGACTGTGTCAAAAAGTACTTTTCATTATAATTCAAGGATAAATTTTTTTTAGAAAAGAGCAAATGAGAATGAGGCATTTGCTCTTTTTATCTGATTTTTATCTATTTTTGATTAAAAAGTTCTTTAATCCCAGCTATTGAACTCATGAGTCCACTCATTTCGTACGGCATAAGAATCAATTTGCCTTCTTTGTCTTTCATGATCTCTGGGAGAGCTTTTACATAGCTTAAGGCAACCAAATATTGCAAGGGGTCACTTGTTTGCGGCGCACTGGTTCTAATTGCAGTGATTGCTTCGGACTCTGCGTCAGCCATCAGTCGACGAGCCTCTGCTGCGCCTTCTGCCCGAGCTATTTCTGCAAATTTTTCACCTTCGGCATGTAGAATCGCTGCGGTTTTTTTGCCTTCAGCATGAAGAATGGCGGCCTGCTTGAAACCTTCAGCTTCTAAAATGGCGGCACGACGATCACGCTCTGCGCGCATCTGTTTCTCCATTGCCCCGATAATATCACGCGGTGGATTGACTTCTTGGAGCTCAACACGATTGATTTTGACGCCCCATTTGTCGGTTGCATCATCTAAAATAATACGGAGTCGTTCGTTGACCAGATCACGTGAAGTGAGTGATTCATCAAGATCCATTGAGCCAATAATGTTGCGCAACGTTGTTTGTGTCAATTTTTCAATTGCTTGAGGTAAGTTATTCACTTCATAAACCGCTGAGCGTGGGTCAGTTACTTGATAATACAAGAGCGCGTTAATTTCCATGGTGACATTATCTTTGGTGATGACGTTCTGTTTTGGAAAATCATAGACTGCTTCACGGAGATCAATCCGTTCAACCATTTGAATAAATCGATGTAAAGAGCCTTTTTGGCGGGGATCTTCTTTAAAGTAAGTCCATGAAATTCTACGTGTGCTATCAACGAAAGGGATTAAAAAGTGAATGCCTGGTTTTAAGATACGATGAAATTTACCAAGGCGCTCAACAACGACTACTTCAGCTTGGTGGATTAAATAGGTGCAGTGGCTGATCATTGAGAAGATAAAAAGAAAGAGAACAATGAGTAAAATGCTGTACAAAATGTAGGGTGAAAATAAAAAAGTTTCGATAGTTTTCATGATATAACCTCGTTTTTTTGTTGTTATTAATTATGCTTCATTTTTTGATACTATTTTTTTGACTAAAAGTTTGTTGCCCGACACCTTAACAACGGTTGCATGATCATTTTTTTCTATAATAATGCCTTCATCAGTTTCAGCGCTCCATATTTCGCCACGAACTTTGATGAGTCCATATTTTTTTCCTGAAATAGTCTGTAGAGCCATGCCTTCTTTGCCAATTAATGCATCAAGATTGGTTGCATGTCGTTCAAATCCCGATTGTGAAAATGCATATTTTTTAAGGAGATAGCAGAGCCCTCCTAATGAAATCAGTGTAATGGTCGTTGCAATAATCATTTGCATCATGATGCTTGCGTGATGCCAGGCAGCAATCGCTCCTGCAAAAGCGCCAAAGCTGCAGGATAAAAAAAAGAAAAATCCAGGATTGCTTAATTCAAGCAGACCGAGTGAAAGTCCAATCAATATCCAGATTAAACATATATATTCATGTATCATCATTTACCTTTTTTTAAGTTGTTTATTTTTTCTAACATTTCTACAAAATATTCGGTTAAAGATTTCCAATCTTCATCATCTCTGAGTCCTATTTCAATGAGCATACTGGGCGCTTGATAGCCAAGTAATGTTTTACAGGGAGCATATTGTTTCCCTAAAAAAAGTGCTTTGCCATGGATATTTTTTGCAAAATAATCTGAGCAAATAGTTGCCATTGCTTGATTTTCTTCCCAAAAATATTGGGCAAGTGATCGGGGGGTTTGCATGCTTTTTTTGATATCAATTATTTTTTGTTTTTTTGAAACAGCATCTTTTAAGGGATCATATGAAAGAATGGTGAGATTTATTTCAGGGAGAAGCCCTGGTGATCGATACAAGCCGAACTGGATAATGATTTGGGCGTCGACATTATTAACATATTGAATAAGTCCTTCTTGATCTCCTTGAACATGAAACGGAACTTCAATGTTAATACTTTTTTCTCGCGCTTTTTTTTTAATTTCAAGTGCTAATTCGTATGAAACACCTCGTTCATATTTTTCATACAAAAGTCTTCCAGCTGCATGTGCATGTCCTGCAGGAAGAAGAATAATCAGTTTTTGTTGTTCTGCCTGAGCAGAAGTAAAAAATAATAGAAATAGTAAGAGCGCTCTGTTCATTGATCTACTCCGAGCGTTACGGTTGATGAATCTGCTGCAAATTTAATTTAACAAAAGTTATAAAAAAAGCTATCATTAAAATGTTTTTTAAAGTTATGAATATACGCCAAATACAAATAAAGGGTTTACCATGAACTCATCAGAAATTCGTCAAAGATACTTACAATTTTTTGAAAAAAATAAGCATACTATTGTGGCAAGCTCTTCGGTGATTCCAGCCGAAGATCCAACCATTCTTTTCACTAATGCCGGGATGAACCAATTTAAAGATTGTTTTTTAGGGAAAGAAAAGCGGACATATGTTCGAGCAACGTCATCGCAAAAATGTGTCCGTGCTGGAGGAAAACATAACGATCTTGAAAATGTTGGTTTTACTGCACGGCATCTTACTTTTTTTGAAATGCTCGCCAATTTTTCATTTGGTGATTATTTCAAAAAAGAAGCGATCGATTTTGCATGGCGCTTTTTGACTGAAGAATTGGAAATTCCAGCTGAACGATTGTATGCGACGGTCTTTGAAAAAGATGATGAAGCATATGAGCTTTGGCACACCGTGACAGGCATGCCATATGAACGTATTTCACGACTCGGCGAAAAAGATAATTTTTGGGCGATGGGCGATGTTGGACCCTGTGGTCCTTGTACGGAAATTTATTATGATCGCGGCGAAAGCTACGGAACAGGTCCAGAAAATCAAGCACCGGGTGGCAGTGGTGAGCGATTTATAGAAATTTGGAATCTGGTTTTTATGCAATATAATCGTCTAGTAAATGGAACATTAGAACCATTGGCTCAGACGGGTGTTGACACCGGCATGGGGCTTGAACGGCTTGCAGCTGTTTTGCAAGATAAAAAAACAGTTTTTCATATCGATATGTTTGCCTCAATGCAACAAGAAATTAGTAAATTGACTGGTATTGATTATGCATCAGCTTCAGCAGACAAACAAGCAGCTTTTCATGTTTTATGTGATCATATTCGATCAACATCATTTATGATTGCCGATGGAGGAGCGCCATCGAATGAAGGACGTGGCTATGTACTTCGTAAAATTATTCGACGTGCTGCTCTTTTTGCTCAGAAACTTTCATTAAAGCCTTTTTTTCATCTGTTAGTTTCTACACTTGCTCAAACGATGGGTAAGGCGTATCCAGAATTGATTACTAATCAGGCATTAATTATGACGGTTCTTGAAAGTGAAGTTGAAAAATTTGCTTCAAGTCTTTTGGTTGGTAAAAATATGTTTGAAAAATATGTTGAACAGCTTCGTCTCGAGAAAAAAAATATATTATCAGGCATTCAAGCATTTAAATTGTACGATACCTATGGTTTTCCTCTTGAATTAACTAAAGTACTCGCTCATGAAAATAATTTAATTGTTGATGAAGAGGGTTTCAATCAACAAATGTTGTTGCAACAATCTGCATCGGGTAAAAAAGCAAAGCATCAAGAAGAACTGAATCTACCAGCAACCATTGCAACAGAATTTATTGGCTATCAAGCAGTTGAAGCTGAAGGGACCATTGTTTGGTCTCAGATAAATGATGATCAAACTGCGTGGATAGTGACAGATGTTTCACCTTTTTATGTTGAATCAGGCGGACAAGTAAGCGATCAGGGACATATTCTTGTTGATGGTATTGAATGTCGCTTGTTACAGCTTAAAAAAATAGTGACAGCTCCCAATCAAGTTGCGATTGCAGCATTGTGTCAAGTTCAAGAAGCTCAATTAAAAAATATCAGTGTTGGTAAAAAAATTATTTGCGTTGTTAATGCTGAACTGCGAGCAAATACTGTTCGTAATCATACAGCAACGCATATGCTTCAAGCTGCATTGATTGAAGTTTTAGGCAATACGGTCAAGCAAGCTGGATCGGTTGTTGAGCCCGATTATCTTCGTTTTGATTTTTCATTTCATCGTGCGATGACCGATGCTGAAATTGCTTTAATTGAGATGAAAATTAATAATAAAATTCAAGAAAATATTGCAACAGAGATTGTTAATACAACGCTTGAAGAGGCCCAGAAAAAAGGGGCTAAAGCATTTTTTGGTGAAAAATATAATCCAGAAAATGTTCGCGTTGTTTCAATTCCTGGATTTTCAACTGAATTATGTGGTGGCACACATGCATCAGCGACGGGCATTATTGGCATGTTTAAAATTTTGAGTGAAGCTTCTTTGGCAACCGGTGTTCGTCGTATTGTGGCAATTACAGGACCTGCAGCGCTTACTCTGTTCCAGACATTGTATAAAAGTACAAAAAGTATGAGTGAGCAGTATAAAACTCAGATTGAAGAAGTCTTGCCAGCAGTAAAAAAACAGTCAGAACAACTGTCTGCAGCGCTCAGTGAAATAAAACAATTGAAAAAGAAGCTTATTGAAACAAGTATTGGCACGTGGATTGAACAGATGCAACCATTGAATCAGATTCCTTTTTTGGCGCTTGCTCTCAATGAAGTGAATGCAGATGAGTTCAAAATAGTGACAGAAAAAATTAATGCTCAAAAGCAAGGAATTATTTTGGTGACCAGTATGAAAGATGGACGTTGTAGCTATTATCTTTCAATGAGTCCTGCTTTAAAAATCAAAGGGACACTGAAAGATGCACAACAATATCTTATGCAAGCATGCGGTGTTAAAGGTGGCGGCAGTGGATTAATGATTCAGGGCAGTGGTCTAGTAAAACATGAACCATTGGTTGCTGCATTGAAGCAATGGATTGAAGCACAATAGTTGTATGCAGAAAACGTATCGATTAATCATCGCATATGATGGAACTGATTTTCATGGGTGGCAGGAGCAATCAACGTCACGAACGATCGTTTCTGCACTTAAAAAAAGTTTTTTTGCGGTGTTTCAAAAAGAAGTCAATATTTTGGGCGCATCGCGAACTGATTCAGGTGTTCATGCAGCTGCACAAGTTGCGCGAGCAATTACTGATCTTGATATTGATTTACAGAAGATGATTACTGCATGGAATTATCGACTGACGCGCGGGATTAAAATTCTTGCTGCATTACCAGATTTAAATTCATTTAATCCACGATCAAATGTAAAACAAAAAACGTACACCTATCGTATTTTTACTCAATTTCCTGATCCGACAATAAGCCGTTTTGGATGGTTGTATCCGTGGATTGAACATGTTGATTTTGAAACATTTAAACAAGCGCTTTTCTTGTATCAAGGAACACATGATTTTACTTCTTTTTGTAAGTTTCAAGAAAAAGTAAGTCCAGTAAAAACCATCGATAGCATTGAAGTAGAAGTTGAATCGAAAAGCCCATCATGGCTGGTGACCATCAAAGGTCCTTCATTTGCGCATTATCAGATTCGACGCATGATAGGCTATGCGCTTGATGCATCTCGAAATCCAAAAACAGCGATTGCTTTAATTAAAAAATTGTTAATAAATCCTTGTCATGAGCAGCCGTATCTTAAAGCGGCTGCTTCGGGACTCACCCTACAAAAGATCGAGTATCATGATGAACAGAAGCATTGAAAAATTTAAAACATTACGCATTCGTGCAATTACTACCGTTTTTTTATTGGCGGTAATCGGTATTTTGAGTTATTACAAAGTACTCTGGCTTTTATTTGTCAGTCTGCTTGGCATGGGGATTGCCTGTTTTGAAACACCACGGTTATTTAAAACGCATATTTTTTTAAAAAATCTTCTGTATCCAGGTATTCCAACAGTGCTTTTACTTCTACATGCATGGCAGAGTCAATCATGGATTTTAATGATGCAGCCTTTTATTTTAGCCTGGAGTGGCGACACTGCTGCTTATTTTGTGGGGAATATGGTTGGCTCACATCATCCTTGTCCATCGATCAGTCCACAAAAAACAACTGAGGGGCTTTTGGGTGGGATTTTGATTACGATTTTTTTGTATTATGTTCTGTTTAAACTTTCAATAATTGCTTCATTGCTTCAAGGTTCTTTAGCAGCGCTTGCAGCGTTTTTTGGTGATATTTTTGTTTCATGGTTAAAGCGATCTGCCGATGCTAAAGATACGGGAAAAATATTGCCTGGACATGGCGGTCTTTTGGACCGCATGGATTCAGTCTATGGAATCATTGGTATTCTTATGTTATTTCATTAATGCATCACGGAAAAAATCTAAATTATCAAGTACTTTGCCGATTCCCATGATGACGCACCGGAGTGGATCAGTTGCAAGTCGTACTGGTAATTTTGTTTCGGCTTCAAGAAGCGTCGTTAAATTTTTAAGTTGTGACGTTCCACCTGCAAGGGTGATACCACGATCAGCAAGATCTGATGAAAGTTCCGGTGGGGTGTTTTCAAGTGCTGATCTGACTGCGTCAACAATTACTGCAATCGGTTCGGTCAATGCTTCAAAAACTTCAGCATCAGTGATGGTGAGTGTTTTTGGAAGGCCGGTCATTAAATCACGCCCTTTAATTGAGGTTGATTGAACTTCAGAACCAAGCATTGCGGTACCAATGTTAATTTTTATTTGTTCTGCAGTTCGTTCACCGATTAAAAGATTATATTTTCGTTTGACGTATTGAACAATTGCACGGTCCATAGCATCGCCGCCCATCCGTACTGATTTGCAATAAACCACATCTTTAAGAGAAATAATTGCAACTTCTGTGGTTCCACCGCCGATATCAACAATCATGTTTCCTGTTGGATCTTCGACTGCAAGTCCTGCTCCAATTGCAGCAGCCATTGGTTCCATAATCGTGAAAACTTCTCGAGCACCAGCCTGTTTTGCAGAATCTTCAATTGCTCGTTTTTCTACTTGAGTGATGCCAGAAGGAACACCGATGATCATGCGTGGACGAACAAGTGCTGTTCGATTATTATGAACTTCTTTAATGAAAAATCGGAGCATGCTTTCAGTCAATTGATAGTTAGCGATAACGCCATCTTGCATAGGACGGCAAGCAATAATACTTTCGGGTGTTTTGCCAAGCATATCTTTTGCTTTGTCTCCAGCTGCAAGTACTTCTTGGGTTAATGCTTTGACAGCAACGACTGATGGTTGATCAAGAACGATGCCTCGCTTGTTGACATAAACGATCGTATTTGCTGTTCCTAGGTCAATTCCTAAATCATTTGAAAAAAAACGCGCAAGACGCGCAGGAAAAAATTTCATATATTAAAACCTCTCAACAACATGTTTCTGTTGTTATCAAAAATGTAATACTATACCAAGTCCGATGTGATGATTTTGTGCTGCACCACGCCCTCCGATTGGATAATTATAAACAGCATAAAAGTGTGGATCATACCACCATTTTTTTAGTGCTTCTGCTGGATTGTACATTGCTTCAAATGTCATATAATGATCATACCATTTTCCATTTTTTTTCAATCGTTTTATTTGTAAAATTCCATCGGTCGTTACACCAGGTCCACTGGTTCGTGTTAAATAACTTTCAATTTGGCCATCGGTGTTTACTTCTTTGATTTTATTTTTATTATGATGCAGATAGGTATATTTTACGTGAAGATGCGCGCCTTGTAAAAGATTTTCAAAGGTGATGTACGGGGAAAGAGACCAGAGCATGCCTGGTTTTATATATAAATCTTTTTTGAGAGGGCTCATATATGATGGCTCTTCATAGATTGAAATACGTTGTTGCGGTCTGATGCGTGCGAATGGAAACACCAATGATGAAAGCATGCCGATATGTAAATTTTGTTTTATGTTAATATCAAATCCAAGTGCACTATAGATGCTCCAGTGGCCATTGTTTCCACAAGCGACTGAAGAGATGTAATCATCTTCGTATTGAATGCCTGTTGGGGCAACCGCACCGAGCCGAAAAGAGAGTTGAATTTCTTTGCAAAATAAAACATGTTCCCAATTTTTATGAAGTCCCAGATGAAATTCGCAATCACCAATACTTGTTTTTGACCAAAGATTTCCTTTTAAGCCTAATTCTTGATGAATATCACGGCGTCTGGTTTCAATTTCATGCCATGCTGCTGGATCAGTATTATATACATTGACTAAATAAGAATCAGATTTTTTTGTTGAAAAAGTAACTTTGTTCAGAGTATTTAAATACAAAATGGGAAGACTGAATCCACAAAAAAGAAGATTTTGATAGAGTCGTTGTTCATGAGCAAGAGTAATGCCGCAGGTGCGTACAACGCTGTTAACATCATAAATGCCATTGCGTCCATCATAAAGATGGTTTAAATTTTTAATTGGATTTATGTAGCCAGGCTCACCAAGATCGCTGTGTAAGATATCAAGTGCTTTTGTAATGGTTTTAAGATTATATTCGCCTTCAATATTTAAAATACTTGTTTTTTTGTCATTATAATCGTATCCCTTTTTTGCATGTGAAAAGAAAAAACCAAGACCGCTTGCTGTTTTTTTATTTTGAAAAAAGTCTTTTGTTTTTATCGGCAGATGAAAAACATGATTGATGTTAAAACTAGCATCCAGTTGTTGTATCGCTACAAGTAACAAGAGAACAATATAATTTTTTATTTTGAGTTTCGTTATTCTGATTTTTTTCATAAAACATTCCTGTCGTTGAGTACGAAAAAATTCCTTTACACCATCCAGTATCCTAGAATTTTTTAAGTGAACTGTAAATATAAAAAAGGATTTGAGTTGATATATTTTTATCAAAAAAATATTGAGATAAAAAAAACGAGCTCTTTTTAGTTGACAAACGTTTTCTGTCGCGATATCTTTTTGTTACAAATCAATTGTTTGAGCTACGTTTTTGACGTACAAAGCTTTTGATTATTGTGTGCCGGGATAGCTCAGGTGGTAGAGCAGAAGACTGAAAATCTTTGTGTCGTCGGTTCGACTCCGTCTCCCGGCACCAACCTTCGCCAAGGCTACGGTTGGCACGGCCAGAATAGATGCGTTTACAAATAAAAAAACTGTGAAGGTTGTCCCTCGAAGCTTTAGCGTAGTGGGACTGTATGGTTCTTGCAAAGCGCTACGTCCGGTACGGTTTATCCTTCGAGGCTCGTAGAGCGTAGTAGGATCAGATTATTTTTCGTTAATAAAATTTCAAATCACTTTTTTGTATGAGTTAAAACACATGTTTAATTTTCTTTCAGATACATTTTCAGGAATATTTAATTGGTTAAATGGTAAGTCGCGCATTACACAAGCAGACATTGATAAAGCGGTTGGACAATTGTTTGATGCGTTGATTGATGCTGATGTACCACAAGATTTAGCACGTACATTTTTGGCAACGGTGACCGAATCATTACAAGGTATTGATGTTCAAAAAAATGTAAACCCAGGACATCTTATTATTAAAATTGTTCAAGATCGGTTGACCGATTTTTTGGGATCACAGAATAAAATTGATTTTTGGGCGATACAATATCCAACCGTTTTAATGGTTTTGGGTTTGCAGGGTTCAGGAAAAACAACAACAGCAGCAAAAATTGCTTATGCAATCGCAGAAAAAGAATTAGAAAAAGGTAAAAAAAAGCGGATCATGGTAGCGTCGGTTGATTATTATCGGCCAGCAGCTATCGATCAACTTGAGATTTTAGCGAGAGAAAATAATTTTGGTTTTTATCGAGCTCAAGCTTTAAATCCTGTTGCAGCTGCGCAAGAAATTATGCAACAATGCAAGGCTCAAGGGTATGATGTTTTAATCATTGATACAGCAGGGCGACTCCATGTTGATGAATCGATGATGCAAGAATTACAAAAAGTTGATCAGATCGTTCGTCCGCATAAAAAAATATTGGTGCTTGATGCCATGACCGGACAAGAATCGTTGTCGGTTGCGAGGTCATTTAATGATACAATCGGCTTTGATGGTGCGGTGCTTACAAAAATGGATAGTGAAACACGTGCTGGAGCAGCGTTTTCATTTTATTATGCCTTGAAAAAACCGGTTTTCTTTTTGGGCGTTGGTGAAAAAATTAATGATATTGAACCTTTTATTCCTGAGCGTATAGCTTCTCGAATTATCGGCATGGGTGACATTGTTACGTTGATTGAAAAAACGACAAAGCAGTTTAAAGAGCAAGAACAGGCTGATCAAGAAAAGTTATCCCATCGATTGATGACGGGGAATTTTAGTTTAGATGACTTCTTACAACAGCTTGGCTATGTACAAAAAATGGGTTCTTTGCAAAAAATAT
>CAZZPM010000025.1:0-10696 GCA_964655535.1 uncultured Pseudomonadota bacterium | reverse complement strand
TTTCGGTTAAAGCTTTATGGCGACGTAATAATAAAAGGCAATACGCATGAAAGGTGCCGACAAAGGGGACTTTAGCCTGATCACCGATGAAGTGGATGATTCGCTCACGCATTTCAAGTGCTGCTTTGTTTGTGAACGTAAGTGCGATGATACTGCTCGGATGAACTTGATGATGTAGCATGAGATGCGCAATGCGTGCGGTGATCACGCGTGTTTTGCCTGATCCTGCACCAGCAACAACCAAAAGGCCACCTTTTTCATGGAGTACTGCTTCTTTTTGTTTGTTGTTAAGATTTTCTAAAAGAGCGTTAAAAGGCTGTTGCATTGCGGAGTTCCTTTGTTGTGACTTGGTAATTTTTTAAAAATATCAAAAAAATGAGAAAAAGTAGGCTTTTATCTTATTTGATAGTATATTTATCTTTGTACTTTAATGGTACAGTTGTACCATGTTTTTGAAAATATTAAAATAGTTAAAAATAATGTTTGAATACTCTCATGAATAAATTTCGTTCGTATTTTCCATTTTTCCGTTCAACAGTTGATCAACCAATTGTTTGGTTTGATAATGGTGCAACAACACAAAAGCCTGCTGTCTTGTTAGAGACTGAACAGAAAATATATCAAGATTCATACGCAAATATTCATCGTGGCATGTATACAACGAGTGAGGCAATCACGGCTCAATATGAACAAGCACGCGGATCAGTTGCTCGTTGGATTAATGCGCAGAGTGAAGATGAAGTTTTTTTTACCTCAGGAACGACTGCAGGACTTAATTGTGCAGCAGCATTTTGGGGGCCTGATTTAGTAAAAGCAGGTGATGAAATTATTATTAGTGCTGTTGAGCATCATGCCAATTTTTTACCCTGGCAACGACTTGCAGATCAGGCGGGTGCTGTCTTAACCGTGATTCCGATTAATCCTCAAACGTTTCGTTTGGAAATTGAAAAAGTTACACTTTCAGAAAAAACAAAAATTGTTGCATTAGCGCACTATTCAAATGTATTGGGTGATGTTTGGAATGGTGCATTAGAAGCATTTTGTGCTGCTGCTCAACAAGTTGGGGCCTTTGTTGTTCTTGATGCTGCTCAAAGTGTTGCACATCGATCACTTGATGTACAACAAATATCGGTTGATTATGCGGTTTTTTCTGCGCATAAAGTCTGCGGATCGACGGGTGTTGGAGCTGCATATCTCAATAAAAAATGGCATGAAAAACTACCACCTTTTTTTGTCGGTGGTGGCATGGTGAGTCGTGCATCGTATGAAAAAAGTTCATGGTTACCCGCACCGCTTAAATTTGAAGCAGGGACGCCAGCAATTGTGCAAGCGGTTTCATGGGGAAAGACGCTTGATTTTTTACAAGAAATTATTACTATTGACGAAAAAAATAATTTGAAAGATTTGATGCAGCAATTGCTTCAAGGGCTTCAAGCAATGCCTGAAGTTTCTTTGTTAGGAAATCCAACAAATATTGTGCAGTCGTCATTGGTAACTTTTTTTGTTCCAGGGATTCATGCACATGATATTGCCGCCTGCTTGGCGGGTAAACAGATTGCGGTTCGTGCGGGGCATCATTGTGCACAGCCATTATTTGATGCATTGCAGATTACTTCTTCAGTTCGTGTTAGTCTTTTTTATTACAACACTGCTGAAGAAGTTGATTATTTTTTAACTATGTTATCGATAATATTAAAACAACTGAGATAAGGGCTGAATCTATGTATCATGAACTTTTAATGGAACATTATAAATTTCCAACGTATAAAAAAAAAATCGAAAGTCAAACAATTTCAGGTCATGATTTGAATGCATCATGTGGCGATACTATTGCCTTTGATCTTCTTATTGAAAATGACATTATTGTTGATCTTGGTTTTGCTGGATCTGGATGTATTATTAGTCAGGCGAGTGCTGATATTCTGGCTGGCCATCTGCATAAAAAAAATATTTCTTTGGTGCATCAGGTTACGAGCCAAGATCTTCTGGGCATGATGGAAATAACGTTAGGTCCTAATCGATTAAAGTGCGCATTACTTGCGCTTCAAGTTCTGCAAAAAGCGGTAGCAGAATATCAAGCTCGATGAGCATTTCTATGTTTTCTTGAATATAAAGCTCAATAATTTTAATATTAATCTATATTTATTATTGTTTTGTAAACATGAGGGGAATCAAATGATGTTTATGCTGTATTTATTTTCTTTTTTGATGTTGTTTGGAAATCTCTTTGCCGCAGATGATATTGACGCATTAAAGGACCAAATTGCTAAATTGCAAGTAGAAAATGAATTATATCTTAAAAAATTACAAGAGATGGGTCCATATTTTAAATCGATGGATAATCAGACTCAGCAAGATAAAAAAAAGATAGAAAAATTACAAGAAGAATTATTATCTTTGCAAGAGATCAAAAAGGATTTAGATGCAACGAAGGGTTTTTATGAGCAAAGCCTTGAAGAACAAAAAACGCAAGCAAAGAAAGTATTAGATAAAGCCTTAGCTGATCAACGTTTAAAAGAACAAGAAAGTAAAGAAATTATTAATCAACAACAAGACAGACTAGATGAGCAAAAAAATGAGATTGATCTTTTGAAAGAGCAAATGGTACAGTTGTCGAAAAATATTGGTTCTGAAGATAGTATAAAAAATTATGATAAACTTCTTGAACAATTGCAAGAGCAAAAAAAAGCGCATGATGGATTACAAGAACGTTTTAGCGCTCTTCAAGTACAGAATAAAGAATTGCAAAAAAAGCATCAGCACGGTCAAGAAACTTTAAGAAAAAATATTCAAGGAGCAACTGATCGAGCATTAGAAAAAAAAGTTCAAGCGATGGAACAAAATCAAAAAGCATTAGAAGTTGAAAATCAAGAATTGCGTGAATTATTAGAGTCTGAAAAAAAACAACGAAAAGCTGATCAAGAAAAATTTGAAGAAGAGAAAGCTTCTTTTGAGTCGAGTGGTGAAAGTTTAGGGAGTCTTACTGATTTAACTCCTGAGCGACAGGTTGACGCTGAACGAATAGCTTCATTGGAAGCACAGCTTAAGGCATTAGAAGATGAAAACAAAGCATTGAAAAAGATTGTTGGTAATCAGCAAGAGCAAGAAGAAATAAAAAACAGAGCATATGAAGGTAGACTATCAAAGCAAAAAGAAAAAAAGCAGCAATTAAAAGAGAGTTTAGAAGAGCAGCGACGTCAATATCAAGAGGCATTGGAACGGGAACAAGCAGCATCGAAAAAATTAGAGAGGGAAAAAAAATCAGAGCAACAAGATAAAGATATCAGAGATAATCACGTTAACATGCTTAAACAATTGCGTGACAAGACTTCTCGAGTTCCTCGTCATAAAGCAACAGAACCAGAATTGATTAAAGATCAAGCAACAGAAGTAAAAGTAGTTAAAGAAAAAACAGACGAAGAAAGAGAGCAAGAACAAAAACGAGAAAAAATCTGTTATCAAAATATAAGTCGTATTTTAAATGCAATTGATGATGGTAAACAGGATGTTGATGTTCTTGATATTAAGGGAGAATTAGATCAAGAACAACAGGTTCCATTGCAAGAAGCAAAAAAATTAATCTCACAATATGTTGTACAGTATCCAAAAATATTAGAAGAAGATCGAATATTTAATAAAATAGTAAAAAACAGTCTTTTTGGTCCTACGCGAGATAATTTAGAGCTCTCGATTATGATGGAAATTCTGCTATATAAGCCTCAAGCGTTTGAATGGTTGAAAAAATATGCTAAAGATAAAAACATTGCATTGCGTATGAGTGATGAACAAAAAGAGAGACTCTTACAATATATTGATGCTGGTAAAATTATTAATGGCGCAGATATTAACGAAAATAAAAAAAGAGTTACAGAATTTGTACCGGATCTTCAAGACCAAAGGACAGCATCAGTAGTAGCTCCTGTAAAGACTTTGCCTGAAAAGCCCGTTGAAAAAGTTTCAGCATCACCACGCAAAACGTATCCAGATACTCAAGAGGGGCGTAAAGCTCAGATAGAAGATCTAAGAGATGATATATTTAAGAAGCAACATTCGGTCGGTTGAGAGATTATTAATTTCATTTTATAGAAAGTATGCTATTCTTTTTCTATCTGTTTTGATGGTAGGTTTTTTAGAAAGAAAAGGATCTGTATGCTTTCTTTACGTCTTGAACAAGGTTCATATCAAAAATGTCAATTTGAAGGTAGTCTTATTTTTTTGGCAGAAAATTTTAATTTAGTAGGATCACACGATTTTGTTTTAGAATTATTTCCTCATGCGCAAGCATTATTAAAGCAACATGGTTTTGGCGGTAAAAAAAATGATTCATATGTTTTGTCAGCAGAAAAAAATGGTTCCTTAGTCCATTATATTTTTTTAGGGCTTGGTGATGAATCAGGAATGGCTCCAGAATCAGCAATAGAATATCGACGTCGTTCTTTGGCACGTGGCATTGCATCAGCAAAAAAATTAGGATTAAAAAATTTTGCAACGATGGTACCAACATTAAAAAATATGGACGAAGCTGAAATGCTTGAACAGCTGGGGATTGCAGCGTTGATGATGAGTTATTCATTTGAAACATTTAAATCAACAGCAAAAGATGCTGAAAGTTATAACGGGACGTTGACTTTTTTAGTTGAACAAAAATCAGAAATTATAGAACAAGCGGTTTCACGTGCTTCAATTATTGGTCAAGCAATGAATAGTATCACGCGACATTATGCTGATCTTCCACCGAACATTGCAACACCGACTTATTTAAGCAAAGAGGCTGAAGCAATCGCGCAAAAACATGGATTGATCTATGAGTCGTTTGGACGTGAAAAAGCGCTTTCCCTTGGCATGGGCGGTTTTTGTGCCGTTGATATTGGTTCTGATCAAGAAGGTACATTTGTTATTCTTGAATATAAATCAAGTCATGCGCAAGCTCCGACTATTGCACTCTGTGGCAAAGGAGTAACGTTTGATACCGGTGGAATAAGTTTAAAACCTTCAAGTCATATGTCAGGCATGAAATTTGATATGTCTGGTGCTTCAGCGGTTTTAGGTTTGATGTCAATTATTGGTCAATTAAAACCGGCGGTCAATGTTGTTGGCTTGATGCCGTTTGTTGAAAATATGCCGAGTGGTAAAGCTGCGCGTCAAGATGATATTATTACCCATTTAAATGGTAAAACTACTGAGATCAAAAATACTGATGCTGAGGGGCGATTAATTTTATCTGATACTCTTGCCTATGCAGAAAAGTTTTATAAACCTGATGTGATCATTGATATTGCAACGTTGACTGGTGCATGTGTGGTTGCTTTGGGCCATTTTTATACAGGGCTACTCAGCAATAATGATGAGTTGATTTGCGCATTGACTAAATCTGGTAAAAAAACCGGTGATCGTGTCTGGGCATTGCCGCTTGATGATGATTATCGTGATGGTATTAAATCAGATGTTGCAGATATTGCAAATATTGCTCTTCCTTCATACAGCGCAGGCACTATTGAGGGTGCCGTTTATTTACAACATTTTGTGACATCAACGGCGTGGGCACATCTTGATATTGCAGGCACTGCGCATGATGTTCCAACCATTAATTATGTCGGCAAAGGATCAACAGGAGCGAGTGTTCGTTTGTTGATTGATTATATCTTGTCAAAATCAGTTTCATAAAATATCAAATGATGGAGGGGCTTTGATGCCCCTTTTTAAAATCTATGTTAGATCGTTTAAAAATACAGCAACAATTACAGCACGTTCGTTTACAAAAAAACGAAACATCGAATGTTGAACAGAAAAAAATACTTACAGAAGTCTGGCAACAAATAGCGCAAGACTCTCAATTTGCATCGCATGCTCAAGAAGCAGAAGCTTATTTTTCAATTCCTTCTTGGTCCGGGATGTTGAATCAAACATTTTTTGTTGAACCCATGCAACAAGCCTATGCTGTTTTAGGTGTTGATGGATCACAAATATATCCTGATCGTCATCAGGTGCATCTGCAGCACGCATTGATTAATACAGGAGGCATGGGAATTGCGTATGAGCTTGATGATCCCGTGATGCTTTTTTCTGAGCCTGAATTATCTGCTTTAGAACGTGTTGATGTATTGACCGGTGAACTTATTTTAGTGACTGCTGATTGGATTAATTTTGAACGTGAAGCACGTGAATTTGAGATGGGTTTATTGTTTGCACAGACGATGGAGCAGAAAACAGGAAAAAAGCCGATTTTGCTGTTTGATGGGACGTTACTTTTTTCACATCTTTTATCAGCATCTGTTCCCGATCGTATTTATTTTTTTGATCGATATTCTCAAGCGTTATCAGCGTTACAAAAAGCAGGTATTTTGTATGCAAGTTATTTGAGTGCGCCGCGTAATAAAGATTTGGTTCATTTGCTTAAATTGGGCTTATGCCGTTTTGCACGAGCAAATTGTAAGCCCTGTCATGAAGCCTATGATCAATTTCCGTGTGAAGCGGTGGATGCTTTTTTTGATCGAGATTTGATGAAAGAAGTTCTGCCTGTTGGCCATCGAACCATCTTTTTTAAAACAGTTGAGAATCCGATATTGCCGTATTCTCAGAGTATACATCCCTATTTTTCGTATTTGCAGGGCGAACATGAAGTGGGGCGGATTGAAGTGCCTGCGTGGATTGCGAAAGATGCGGCATTAGCAGATTATGTTTGTTCAGTTGTGAGTGATCAAATAAAAAAAGGGCATGGATATCCGTTGATTCTTGCTGAAGCACATGAACAAGCGGTGGTAAAGCAGGCTGATAAAGAGTATTTTTATTATGTCTGTATGCAACAAGCGATTGAGCAAAATATTCTTCTTCATTATTCAGAAAAAAGTCTCAAAAAACAGCAGATGCCGTATTGATCATTATTTTTAATGAAGAGAGATGGAATGATCACTCTGCATGCTGCTAATAAAAAATTCCATGCTGGTTCGTAAAAAAGTTTGTACTACAGCTTTAAAAGAAGTTTCATTTTGAGCTTGATCATCTTCACCGGTTAATCGAGTTATCAATGAAGGCGATTCAGGGAAAACAAGATAAACTTCAGCTGATGAATTGAACGTTGTTTGAATCTGTTGGATAATTTCGGCAGGGCCGCCAATGGTATCAATCAGATGTTTTTCAAATGCTTGATTGCCAGTGAATGCCTTTCCATCAGCCCATTCTTTGTAGCTTTCAACGTTCAGTTTTCGTTCATGAGCAACATCGGTAATAAATTGATGATAGATGTCATCGGATGTTGCTTGCAAGTAGGCTCGTTGTTCGGGGGTGAGATCAGTAAATTTACTCCCGACGTCTTTATAGTCACCTGATTTCACATATTCAACCGAGACATTGTAGTATTCAATACATTTTTTAAGATGCATAATTTCCATGATGGAACCAATATTACCAACGAGTGAAGAAGGAAGTGCCGTGATGCTTGTACCTGCAAGTGCAATATAATAGGCTCCAGAGCAGGCGAGATTTTGAATTTCAACAAAAACAGGTTTTTTTAATTTTGCTGCAAGAAGTCCTCGATAAATTGATTGCGAAGCGGCAGGATAACCTCCTGGGGAATCAATTTTTATCCAGAGTGCTTGAATCGATGTATCATCGGTAAATGTTTTTATCTGGCGTAAAAACCAATCCGCATTTTTAATTTCACCACGCACGGGAAGACAGCCGACTCTGATTTTTTTTGAGACACTTTTTTCAATCTGTTTTTTGAAGCTACTAAAAAACGAGGGAAGAAATTGTAAAAAAAGCATGAGAAAAAAAAGATTTTTTAAAATATCAAAAAAAGTTGTTTTTTCTCGGGTCAGCATAACGCTCCTTTATTTTTTTAAATTTGATTCTTGGATTTGTAAATAATGTACAGTATGATTCTTGCCATTTTCATCATGTAAAAGCATGTCGCCATTTGACAAGAAATCAAGAATTTGTCCACGCATCACCATGCCAATGTTATGATAAAAAGTGATAGTTTCATTAAGATATCCCTGTTTTTCTTTCCAGAGGCTATAGAGCTGTGGATACTGTTTTGATTCCCATAATGGGAATAATTCTTCAAAATACTTTAAACAAGAATCAAGATATGTTTCTTCATCAACTTCTTTATTGAGAATAGCTTTTGCACTGGTGTTGGTATGATAATATTCACTTGAAAATGCATAGCTATTATTTAAGTGCATATTAATAATGCAGATCATGCCAACTACTTTTCCTTGTTCAAGTACTGATTCCGTAAAGAGTGTCGCAATGGCTTTATGTTTTATAACAACATCATCAGGCCAATTTAAAACGCCACCGAGTTCAATAAAAGGATGCAGCATGGCGAGTTCAAGCATCATGTGCAGTGCTGATAACGGTGGTGTATGCCCAGCAAAATTTTTGTGTCCCATCTGCTCATGTTTAATGATTATGCCAATAATTCGTTCACCTGTAGTAGGACGATAGGTTTTTTGATAGCGTTCAGTAACAAGGTCGCATTGTTTGGGCATAAAAATATGGCATACATCAGCTTTTTCATATGCAGTTTTTAAAAATTCGAGCATGTCTATAACCTTTTCTGGCTGCTCTTTAGTAAATAATTGTGTCATATTAAGTCCTTATATTTTTTATCTTAGCGTGTTGCATGACGAATTTCACGTTCGGTCTGTCGTGCAATGTCTCGTTCTTTAATCTGTTCTTTTTTATTGATTAATTTTTTATGTTTACCGACGCCAATTTCTAATTTGATGTAGCCGCGTGGGTTGAAGTATAAGCTGAGAGGCAAGACGGTAAGTCCTTTTCGTGAAATGCTGCCGATAATTTTATTGATCTCACGAGCATGAAGTAAAAGATCTCGATTACGACGAGAAGTTTTATCATCTTTTTGATAGGCATGACTGTACGGAGCAATATAACAATTCATTAGAATTATTTTTCCATCACGAACATTGCCAAAAGCATCATTCAAAGAGACTTCTCCACGACGGAGTGATTTAACTTCATCACCGGTTAATACAAGGCCAGCTTCATATTTTTCTAAGATTTCATAATCAAAATAAGCACGTTTATTTTTGGTAATCAGTTTCATAGTTATATACTTTTTTGGGTTGATGCTGGTTTTTCAGCGGTTTCTTCAGGGAATAGCGCAAGAAGTTGATATACATTTTTACATCCATATTTTTTAATAGTGTTGCTACTAGGGCTCTGTTCAGCGGTTATTATTTTTTTAATACCAAATTTTTCTGCTTCTTTGATACGAATTCCCATATGTGATGTTGTTTTAAGTTGGCCAGTTAACGTGATTTCTCCGATCGCAAGCGTTCTTGCGGGCAATGGCGTCTGAAAATAACTGGAGAGTAAAGCAAGTGCAACTCCCATGTCGCTTCCTGGATCTTTAATTTTTACACCACCACTTACTTTAAAAAAAATATCTTGTCGACTAAAAGGAATATGTAAATATTTTTCTAAAATAGCAGCAACTAAAACAACAATTTTAGGGTCGATACCCGTAACAACGCGTTGTGGAATACCAAATTTTGATTCAACAGTTAAGGCTTGAACTTCAAGAAGGAGTGGTCGTGTTCCTTCAATCGTGCAGATGAGTGCTGCGCCAGGACTTTCAGATGATTCTTCAAGTAGTTGTTGATTGATGTTTGAAACAGGAATAAGGCCTGCTTCTTCCATTTCAAAAAAACCAATTTCGTTGATGGTGCCAAATCGATTTTTTTGGGATCGTAAAATGCGACTTTGCCAACGATCTTCGCCTTGTAGATAAAATACTGCGTCAACCATGTGTTCAAGTAATTTAGGGCCAGCCATCTGTCCATCTTTAGTGATATGTCCGGTGATGATAATCGCAATGTCGTTTTCTTTAGCAACACGCATTAAAAAAAAAGCTGCTTCACGGAGTTGTGCAACAGTTCCCGGAAATGCTTGTGGTTGTGCGAGCAAAAAACAATTTTGAATAGAGTCAAGAATGACTACATCAGGTTTTTGATTTTTTATATGTTCAACAATATTTTCAAGTCCTGATTCGTCAGAGAAAAAAATATTGTTTGAATCAACACCTAATCGAATTGCTCTTTGTTTTACCTGTGTTAATGATTCTTCCGAAGAAAAATATTGGATAACATGTCTGCTTGCAAGTCCTTGTGCAATCTGTAAAAGTAATGTTGATTTGCCAACGCCTGGATCACCGGTGACGACCATAAATGATCCGGGAATGATGCCGCCACCGACAACACGATCCCATTCATCAATGCCACTTAACATGCGTGGTTTTTCGATACTTTCAATGTCGTGTAGCAACAGCGGAACTTTGCTGTTTTCAGTGTTAACATATTTTACAAAGGATTGGTCATCTCCTTTGGCTGTTTTTTTTTCAATAAAACTATTCCAGGTTGTGCATCCTGGGCAGCAGCCAAGCCACTTGAGTGACTCATGGCCGCATTCGGTGCAATAAAAAACTATTTTTATTTTTGCCACGCACTTTCCTTAATTGATTCAGCAAAGCAGGGAGAGGCTTCGGTCTCATTTTTATTAATCACGAAACAGGATCTGCAACGAGGTTGATATAATTCTTTTGCTCCGACTAAAATGACTGGATCTTGATAGCGAGCAGGGTGTCCATCGATCAGTCTTTGGGTGTGATGTGCACCAGCTCCGCAGATAACACAGATTGCTTTGTGTTTTGTTATATAGTCGGCATGTG
>CAZZPM010000024.1:0-11080 GCA_964655535.1 uncultured Pseudomonadota bacterium | reverse complement strand
AATAATGCCTTATCAGCAATACAAAAAGAGATGTATAAAAACAAAAAAATCCTATCAACATTATCTCTCTTTGCAGAAAACATGCCTTTTCCTAATAAACAACATTTAGAAATTTTGATACAAGCTTTTCCAACAAACCCAGCACCAAACGTAAGAATGACCCCTACGTTTTATCTCATTATTATCGGTGATAGTCGGCAAGAAATGCAAAATAACAACTAAAATAAACGTTCAATTTTCACACAAAATAGTTTTAAATAAAATAGGGTGCTCAACTGAGCACCCTATTTTATTTTTTAATCTAATGCATTTCGCATTAATTCTTGAATAACAATTGGATTTCCTTTTCCTTTTGTTGCTTTCATCGCTTGCCCAACTAAAAATGGAAATACTTTCTGATTTCCCGCTTGATAATCAGCAACAACCGATGGATGAGCAGCAATCACTTGTGCTACTACATCTTGTAATTCTTCAATGCCACCAATCTGACGCAAATCTTTTTCTTGAATAATAATTGATGGATAGGTTCCCGATGCTGCCATTTCTAAGAAAACTTCTTGTCCAATTTTACTATTGATTACCCCTTTATCAATCTCAACAATCAATTCAGCAAGCATGGGCGGCGTTACTTTAAATTCTTCAAGATCTAATTTATTAAGATTCAAAAAACCTAACACATCACGCAAAATCCAATTGCTCGCCAATTTAGGTAATTTACAATCGGCAACTACTGCTTCAAAGTACTTCGCTAACTCAGGAGATTCAACCAAATTTGAAGCTTCATAAGAACTCAAACCATATTCATTTTGAAAACGATTAAATTTAAAATGAGGTAATTCTGGCAATCGTGTTTTAATACGCTCAACCCAGCCCTCATCAATAACCAATAAAGGTAAATCAGGATCAGGAATATATCGATAATCAAATGCGTTCTCTTTTGAACGCATTACTGCCGTTTCTTGCTTCTTGGTATCCCATAGACGTGTTTCTTGATGGAGCTTCCCACCCTCTTCAAGCACTTCAATCTGTCGCGCAACTTCATAATCAATAGCAGAAGTAATAAACTTAAATGAATTTAAATTTTTCAATTCAATCTTCGTTCCCAATGGCTCACCTTTTTTTCGGACCGAAATATTAATATCACCGCGAAATGAGCCTTCTTCCATATTCACATCGCTGATGCCCAAATAATACATGATGCTCCGCAACCGCTGTAAATAGGCACGCGCCTCAAAAGAACTTGAAATATCGGGCTGTGTTACAATTTCAATCAACGGAGTTCCCGCACGATTTAAATCAACAAAACTTTCACCTGTAGTCATATGTAAATTTTTACCCGCATCTTCTTCAACATGAATACGAAAAAGACGAATTTTTTTCATACTTCCATCTTCACGTTCAATCGGCACATAACCATCGGTACAAATTGGCCGATCGCCTTGTGTAATTTGATAATTTTTAGGAAGATCGGGATAGGTATAATGTTTACGAGAAAATTCTGAAACACGCGCAATTTTACAATTAGTTGCAATACCTGCCATAATCGCGCTATCGACAACTTTACGATTTAAAACTGGCAATGAACCTGGTTGCCCTGTACAGATCGGACAAATATTCACATTGGCAAGATTTCCAAATTGATTAGCACAACTACAAAAAATTTTTGAGTGTGTCTTTAATTGAACATGAACCTCAATCCCAATTACTACTTCATAATCAAGATTGTTTTTCTTTATCTGTTCATCATGATTTACTGTCATAAAAAATCCTTAGCACCATGTAATCTCTATTTTTAGAAAAAAATACTTTAACAAAAAAGCATCAATCCTCAACAGAGATCATCATTTTTCATGAAAAATAATACTACTTATTTTCTGAATATATCTTTTTTTATATTAAATGTCATGAACTTCTTACGCCCCGCGTCGACATAAACTTTGCTTCATAATCAAAAGCAACATGCCTGTTGCCACTGAGGCGTTTAATGAAACTGAAGGATCAACTTGAGGAATAGTAATACGCTCACCCTGTTTTTGCAATTCTTTTGCAATCCCTTTTTCTTCATTACCAATAACTAAAACCTTAGCTTGAGCATATTCAACATCACAGGCATTAACACCATCGTCTAGAACAGCCATATAATGATGATATCCCAATTCGGTCAATTCTTTTAAAACACCACGCGTTGATGAAGCCTGATATATTTCAAGATGCTCAGCAAGTCCTGCTGACGCTTTTAACGCTGCGGCATTAAGGGGAGCTGCATTCCCTCGAGAAATAATAATACCATTCACTCCCATCACATATGCAGATCGAAGTATTGCACCAAGATTACGAACATCAAGCACTGAATCAAGCAATAACAAAAAAGGATGCTTCACTGGATCAAACATTTTTGATCGATACGGAAAAGGACCGACGAGTGCAGCAATTCCCATATGTTCCGCATTGCCAACTAAACGATCAAGCGCATCTTTACTCATGTATTGAATTTGAGGCAATCGAGGAGGTAAAAATTCTTTAACACGATTAAACGCTTTAGGTTCAGGCTTTGTTGTATACAACGTAATAATTTTACGTCGCTTTGTTTTCAGTACTTCAATAATTGGATGTGCTCCGTAAATAAGTTCACCGCGCACCTCATTAGTCATTTTATTTTGCTTCATAGAAATTCCTATCTTTAAAAAAAGAGTTTTTAATTTTCATTTGTTATTTTTCATGATACGCTGCAAAATAAAAAAAATGTTTTTTGATCATTACTATGCAGCTACTCACCCCAAGACTCCCTGGTGATTATTTAGTTTATCATGGGCTCACGTAAAAGCAACCAATCGATCATTACTAAATAAATATAACTATAAGGACTTTTTGTATGTTTTTAATTGAAGGCAATATTGGTGTCGGCAAATCAACCCTTTGTTCACTCCTACAAACACGACGCCCTCTCTATCAAACTATCACTGAACCTCTTAAACAATGGCATAATGAAGAAGAGGGCCCTTCACTCCTTGAACGGTTTTATCAAGATCCACATCGCTGGAGTTACACCATAGAAACATTAACCATGATCAATCGCATCAAAGAATATTATGCCCATACAAAAGATAAAAATACTATCACCATTTTTGAACGATCTCTCTATTCAGGATATCACTGCTTTGCACAAAATGGTAAAAATAAAGGTTTTTTAAACAGCATTGAATGGAATATTTATACCGAATGGACTCAATTTTTACTACATAATAGTAATCTCAAACCGCATGGTTTTATTTATTTACGCGCAAGCCCTGAAACGTGTCACGCACGTATCAACAAACGATTACGGTCAGGAGAATCAAATATCTCTCTTACCTATTTAACCGATATTCATCATCTGCATGATGACTTTTTATACAAAAAAATAGACAATAAATTACTTCAAACTGTGCCAATTTTGATCTTGGATGCAGAAAAAGATTTTATTTCTGACGAAAAAAATATTCGAGAATATATCGATCAAATCGACAATTTCATTAATAAGCATAAAATTGTTTAAAAAAAAATGAAAAAAAATGAAAAATTTCTTTGACTTGAATATTTTTTTCTTCTATCATACTTCCATGATGATGTGATTGAGATATCAATCGATCAGGAGGGCGAATAGCTCAGTTGGTAGAGCATCTGCCTTACAAGCAGGGGGTCACAGGTTCGAGTCCTGTTTCGCCCACCAAAATTAAGTTCCTCGGTAGCTCAGTTGGTAGAGCAAACGACTGTTAATCGTTGGGTCGCAGGTTCGAGTCCTGCCCGGGGAGCCAAAAAAATGTGGAGCTGTAGCTCAGTTGGTTAGAGCGTCCGCCTGTCACGCGGAAGGTCGTGGGTTCGAGCCCCATCAGCTCCGCCATTTTATCAAGAAATGGCGGATTTTTATTATTAATAATTCTCATATTTTTCTCTTTTTTCAAATAATAGATCTAAATAAGTGCATTGAGTGCATCAAAGCACTCAAAAACAAGCCACTTAAACATAAAAAAACTTGGAGCCTATGCTTTAGCAGATAATAATCATGTATTAAAAAGTATAAAAAAAGAGTCACTATTTTTAAAACAGTGACTCTTTTTTTACTCAAATATTTTATTTTATACTTACCAAACTTTCGCTTGCAAAAAAGCTATCAATTCTGCAATTCCCTCTTTACTACGCGTATGCACACAGATATAAGGCTGATACTGTTCTAACATCGTTGTACGAATCATATCAAGCCGTGCTGGTGAAATCAGATCTATTTTATTAAAAACATAGAGCATTGGACTCTTAACACCAAGATCTTTTAATGTTGCATGAACAACGCGAATATGATCTTCCCACAAAGGATTAGTTAAATCTATCACATGCAAAAGCAGATGTGCATAATTAACCTCATCAAGGGTCGATTGAAACGCTTTAATTAATTGATGCGGCAACTGGCTAATAAAACCAACAGTATCTGAAACCAAGACTTTATTATTTTCACCTAAAAAAAGCTCTCGTGTTGTTGTATCAAGTGTTGCAAACAATTTATCTTCCGCAAGCACTGAACTCTTGGTAAGCACATTTAATAATGAAGACTTTCCTGCATTAGTATAACCAACAATAGCAACCAATGGAATGTTTTTCGTCAGCCGCTGTTTTCGTTGCATGTCACGACTTTTTTGCAGCAAATCAATCCGTTTAGTAGCGACTTGAATCTGATGTGCAAAATAGCGACGCATTTTTTCTTTCAATGTTTCACCAGGACCTTTGCCCCCAACAAGTCCTGATTGCTGCATGTATTCAATTCCTTTGCCCGACATACGCGTGCGCAAAAATTCAATTTCAGCCATCGCAACTTGAATTTTACCCTCAGCTGTTTGTGCTGATTTTTTGAAAATTTCTAAAATTAATTGTTCACGATCAATAATTTCGGCATTGGTTAATTCTTCTAAATTACGTTCTTGCAAAGGAGTTAATCGTTCAGAAAAAATAATTCGCTCGATTTTTTGTTCTTCGACAAGAGTCACAATCTCATCTAACTTTCCTTTAGTCAAAAAAACTGCTTTAATAATGGTCCGTGTTTTACATAAAAATTGATGCTCATATTCTATATCTGCCGTATCAATAAGACTTAAAAATTCTTCTTGATATGCTTCTATCGATCCTGAAGTATTGTAAGGAGCATAAATACAAACAACCATTGTTTTTGGTTGCATAATTTTTGTTGACTCTGCTGTTCTTGTTGCCATGCGTAAAAATCCTTGTAAAAAAAATGTCTGACTTGTTATGATATTTTTAATAAAAATGGTCTCTTTTTAAAAGATAAGCATAACAAGTATTAATAATAATTCACAAAAAAAGTATAGCAGATATACCTCAAAAAGATACTGACAACTTTTTATAAGGAAAATTGTATGATTTCAATTGCTATCAATGGATTTGGACGAATTGGACGCGCAATTACCAGATTGATTCTTCAAGATCCCATCGCCAGATCTCATATTAATATTGTTGCGATCAATTGCGGCCCTGCGCCTCAAACCAATATTGATCTTCTTTTTGCCTATGACTCTGCATGGAGAACTTTCTCTGAAAAAGTAGTACAAAAAGGCCCCCTTCTCAAAATTGGTGAAACCGAGATTTCTCTTTTATTTGAACCTGATCCACTGAAACTTTCTTGGAAAAATATGCAGGTTGATTGGGTTATTGAAGCGAGTGGACATTTTAGAACACATGCCCAAGCATCACTGCACCTGCAAGCAGGAGCAAAAAAAGTCCTCATCACAGCACCTTCACCTGATGCTGATGTCACTATTATTCCCGGCATCAATGATGAAGCATACCATGCTCATAAACATCAGATCGTTTCACTCGGTAGTTGTACCACTAATTGCTTTGCTCCGATCATCAAAGTTTTACATGAACAGTTTATTATTAAAGAAGGGCTGATGACCACCGTTCATGCGTACACCAATGATCAAAATCTTGTTGATAATGCACATAAAGATCCACGTCGTGCACGCGCTGCAGCGACCAATATTATTCCAACTAAAACAGGCGCTGATCAAGTCATTACACAAATTTTTCCAGAACTAGCAGGAAAAATACGCGGCATCGCACTTCGTGTTCCTCTTCCTACTGTTTCAATTCTTGATTTTACTTTTAATACCGAAAAATCTTGTTCTACCCAAACTATTAATAATGCCTTTATTGCCTATGCAAAAAAAACCAATCACATGCCCCTCACTTACACGGATCAACCACTCGTTTCATCAGATTTTTCTGGGCATTTCGCATCAGTTATCATTGACACTTTATTAACAACAACAACAGCATCAATGGGAAAAGTTTTTGGTTGGTATGATAATGAAATTGGATATTCTGCAAAAATTAAAGAATTTCTTCTTCACAAAGCAAAAAATATCCAGTAATATAATTTTTGAAAGGATAACATTAAGTCTATGAAAAGATACTTGTTATCCAAAAAAACAATTGGCGGGCCCATAGCTCAGTTGGTTAGAGCAGTCGGCTCATAACCGAAAGGTCCCTGGTTCAAGTCCAGGTGGGCCCACCAAATGTAAAACCATTGATCCTTTGTTTTCCAAGGAGCATTCATGAAACAACTATTGATCCCTCAATTAAAAAAACTTGTTGCAATTGACACGACAATCCGTTCGTTGTTACAACAGATCGAAGCGACAACAAATCTCATCAATGAAGATCAAAAAGCATTGGATGGCATTACACAACGCATCACTCTTTTACATGATGAAAAAAACCAGGCTAAAAAACAGGTTAATGAACAAGAACTTGCTTCACAAACATTACGTGATGAAGAAATAAAAATACGTGCAGCACTTGATTTGATACAATCACATAAAGAGTATGCGCTCAAAAACAAAGAACTTCTGCATGTTGCAGAAGAACGACAACTACTTGATGATGTAATTATTAAAGTCTGGCATGACCTTGAATTGGCAGAAAAAAAAATAACCACTGAATTGCCTGAATACACTCTTAAAAAAGAGTCACTCACCGCAGAAAAAACAAAAAAAGAAACAGAATTAACTGCCCAAACAGAACACCTCAATCAACTTGAAAAAGAGCGCGCTGAAGCATCCGCAGTAGTTCCTGAGGAATGGCTTACTAAATATACGCGCATGCGACTTCGTGTTGATGATCCAATTGTGCCCATTTCAAGCACACACTGCAGCGCCTGTTTTTATGGCGTTCCTCGCCAAGAAATCACCAATCTCAAACGTGATCATTTAATTATTTGTCGTAATTGTTATCGCTTTCTTTATCAACCAGAAAATGAACAACCGATTTCAAATCCTACCGATGCATCATGAAAAAAGAACAACTTTCTCTGTTTGGACAACAAGATGAAATCATTAAAACAGAACCAAAAATTCATGCCACACCCAAACATTTTATTCTGTATATAGATGGAGCCTCACGAGGGAATCCAGGCCCTGCAGGAGCAGGGGTATCTCTGATGGAAAATAAAAAAAAAATACTGAATACTAGTGGTTTTTTGGGGATTAAAACTAATAATCAAGCAGAGTATTTAGCGCTTGCTTTGGGATTGTTTCATGTACAACAATTACTTGATTCTTCAGAACAACCCAAGCTCACGATTCGATCCGATTCACAGCTCCTGGTCAGACAAATGAATGGAGAATATGCTATCAAAAATCCTTTCATTAAAGCACTCATTCCACTCATCACCAAATTAAAACTGGGCCTGCATACTGTTTTTGAACATATTCCCCGTGAACTCAATAGCGATGCTGATACAGAAGCAAACAGAGGAATTGATGAAAAAACAGCGTTGCCCACTCCATTTAAAAAACTTTTAAAACTATAAAGATCATGATATTTTTTTATTTTTTATTTTTTATTACATCATGTACTGCAGCAGCAAATCCCCTTTCAATTCGTGTTCTCCTTGAAAAAATCCCTGCCCCCAAGGCAATGCATATCACTTTATATGCACCCGACGGTTTTATTATTTACACTCACACACAAAAAAAACCTATTCGTGAGCCACATCCATTTTTGGGCATTGAATGCCAAAACGGAATATTTTTATTGCACACAAAACCAAGTTTAAGTTCAAAAAAAAAGATCACAAAAAACAATCTTGTTTGTCGAACAAAAACAGTGACTATCAAGCCCTTTTCAAAGACGCCACTCACCATTAACAATAAACAGTATCAAGGCGATTGTACTATTCATATCGATGATGCATACAAAGCATATTATCTTATTAATACGCTTGCTCTTGAAGAATATGTTTATTCAGTTTTAATCTGTGAAAGTTATGCACATTGGCCACTTGAAATGCAAAAAATACAAGCGATTGCAACGCGCACCTTTGCCGCTCACTGCATGCAAGAAGCAAAAAAAAATAAAAAAATATATGACATAAAAAATAGTATTTTTCATCAACGATACGATGGAACTCATCAATATTCCCATTTACGTGAAGCGATAGAACAGACTAAAAACATAATCATCACCCATAAAAATAACATTGCACTCACTATGTTTGATGCCTGTTGCGGCGGCATTATTCCGAGTAAACTTTCAACCATCGATTTTACCAAAGCACCGTATCTCAAACGCTCGTATCGATGCACATTTTGCAAAAATTTTTCACTCTATCGTTGGGATTATAGTTGTTCACTAAAAGACTTAACGTTAGCACTTTCAAATAGTCCACACAAATCAAAAATCCTTGCCTGTGGCCCCCTACAAAATATACGCATCAGTGATTATGATTCAGCAGGATCGGTGCATACTCTTGAATGCAAAGGCAAAAAAAAATCAATGACTCTTCCAAGCCACTCAATAAAAAATTGTCTTCAAAAAGGACTGAAGAGTAAATTTTTTACCATTGAACAAACAAAAGATATTGTCACCTTCAAAGGGAAAGCATTTGGCCATGGTCTTGGTCTCTGCCAACATGGTGCACGTGCAATGATTAATAAAAAATATGATTATAAAAAAATTCTCGCTTTTTATTTCCCAGGTACAAAACTTTCACCACTGACCACCCAATTATTGAAAGTATAAAATCATGCCTGGATATCGACAACATTTACTAGCTGGAGGCATCACTTTTATAGGACTTTGGCATTATATGCCCCAATGGATGCTAGCAATCAACCCATCACCCAAACTTTTTTATGTTGCACTTGTTACAACACTTGTTGGCTCACTTTTTCCTGATGTTGACACCAAAAGCATGATTCAAATGAAATTGTACCAAATTATATTTTTATTTTTTATCATCTGCATGTTGATTCCGACACATCAAAAATTAATTTTCTTTGCCCCGCTCACACTTTTTCCCCTTGTTGTTCATCATCGCAGCATCACCCATCATCCAGTATTTTTACTATTTTTTACTCTTGTATGCTGCTGGAGCATCTCGCATTTTCATCAGATTACTTTTTCTCAAAGTCTTTTTGTTGGAACTTTTTTTATCGCAGGAACGCTATCACACCTTTTTCTTGATTTTGGTTTTCAAAAAACAATCGGTTTTTTATACAAAAAATAACCTACTAAGAGCTTTGATCACATTGCTTTTAAAAGCACAAAAAGCGCCTAAAAGCATCAAAATTTTTTGAAAGTAGGCTCCCTCTTTGCTTCTTTATTTTCTTCTCAATAATAAAATTCTTCTATTTGTCATTATTGCTTTTATACTATATACTCACTGTAAATACTTTTTATTAATTTTTTTACAAATATGGTGATAATCTATGTTTTATACACTTTTTTTTATTCTGCTTTCTTTTACACAACTATCTGCATCAAAACCCATTCTTGAAGCGTATTTTGCTCATGTTCCTGAAAAGCAAAATGATGAAGCTCCTGTAGCAGCATTAAAACAAGGAATATCAACACTTAAAAAGTGTTCATTTAATACTCAACGACTTTACACGGGATACCATACACTCAATCGTAGTAGCGACGATCAAGAATACATAATCGTCTTGCGCGCTCCACTACTTTTTCATGCACTTTTACTCTGCAACACAACAAAAGAAAAAAGAAATATTCCACAACAAAAGAAAAAATTTAAAATAATAACTTTTTTATGCAAACACCAAAAAACAGATATAACGCAAGAGATTATCCTTTATGCACAAAATCAAGGATCATGGGTCAATCCAATACTTTTTGCCTATAAAACAAGAGTCGACCAACAAATTATTGCTTATCTTCTACAAATGGCTAATGAAGAAAAACTTCTAAATCTTTTCTCTTTTATGTTAGAATCCCAACAATACGAACTTGCAAAAATACTGTATAAACAGGATGTAAAAAACCAAGCCCTCTATAGAATTATTGTTACTCAATATTTGTATACTTTACATGGAGCGCATTTTATTGAAGCAGCCTATGCGATATTAATTATTAATCAAATGCCCTTTGATAGCCAGATAGAAGATACTACAAAACAAAACTTGATCGTTCGTCTTCTTTTCTGTAATCCCCACCAAGGAACAGAAATCATGGTAACAAAACAAGAACAAATTTTTCATACTATTAAAAAATTTTTCAATATTAAGCATCCGATAACAATCAAACTGAGTGATAGCCTTGAAGAGAGAAATCTTCTTGATATTGCTTCATATTCTCACTGTTCAATGCCCATTATTTCAACTTTAAGCTCTTCAGGCCTTACCTTAACTCCTGAGCGACTTTCAAACTCTTTTGGCTCTGATTAAAGAATACTACGCTTTTTTGCCTCGCTATAATGCCTCAATATTTTCTGGAAAAATTGAACAACAATACGAGCTGATCATGCATGTTCAAGAAGAAAATAAGAATTATTATTCGCTGAGACAAGAACCCTTTTTTCTACGATCCGCTTAGGCAAGATTCGCGAAATATCACCCTTGTTGTACAAGAACCCTTTTACCGGTAAAAACGATTGCGAGATTGATAATCTGAGTGATGCCATGCATTTCAAGCTCTACTTTATAATTTTTGTCTTTGATTTGTGCAAGGGCCTCTTCAATCGCTTCTTGCAAAGCTTGATCGGTTTCATTGTAAGCCACTTTAAATTCAATGATGA
>CAZZPM010000023.1:0-11829 GCA_964655535.1 uncultured Pseudomonadota bacterium | reverse complement strand
ATCTAATGTATATTCTGCTCGATCTGCAAAAAACTGCCAATGAGGATCTTTTTTATGACAAGACGTAAAGGATATTTTTGATAATTCAATTTCACCTGATAAAAAAATACGTGCTGACTCAGCATACAATCGACATTTTTTATAGAAGCCCTGCACTTGATCAGCAAAACAGGTTTCATCAGTAAGATCACAAATGAGCTGCTTCATTAAACAATGCAAATCTTGTCTTATAATTTTAACGCGCTTTGATTGATCAGCATAAAAAAAAATTTTCTGATTTTTTTGATCAAACTTCATACGATCAGCAAAAATATGAATTTGATTACCCCAAAAAACCGAAAGATTACCGATTGCATGCCAACATCCCTGCGCATCTATCCTCTGCTGATCACTCGTAATCAAAATATTTTTTTTCAATAGATAATCAGAACATCCTTGCAATGCTTGCATGCATAAAATAAACAGAAGAAATACCAAGAAAAAAAAATGATGGCGTTTGTTCACGCGATACAATCTTTCAAAAAGGACGACGCCCACTCAATGCTTTATTAATAGTTACTCGATCAATAAATTCTAAACTTGAACCGGTAGGCATCCCACTTGCCAATTTTGAAACTTGCAGACGTACAGGAAATTTTGTAGCTATAAAACTTGCTGTTGTCTCACCCTCAGGGGTTGGATTGGTTGCAAAAATAACTTCTTTAATCGTTTCATCGAGTCGTGATAATAATTCTTTAATCCGAATTTCATCAGGCCCCATACCCATTAACGGTGATAAAACCCCTCCTAAAACATGATAAACCCCATCGTACTCTTGAGCACGCTCAATCGCAATCAAATCATACCACGTTTCAACAACACAAATAATAGTTTGATTCCGCTTTTGATCGCTACAGATCAAACAAAGATCTTCTTTTTCGGTCCAATTAAAACAACGAATACAAGAACGAATATTTTTTTTTGCTTCACGAAGCGCAGTACATAATTTTTCAATATCATGATCCGACACCTCCAAAAAATATCCAGCCACTTTATAAACATTCTTAGAAGCAAGATAGGGAATTCTTTGCAAATTTCCAATCAATGCATGCAATGATGGCAATGATCGAGTCATACGAATTCCCTCCTTATTTTTTTTTTATCTTATGCAAAAAAAGTACGGCGCAACTGATCTTCAAGCATAGTAAAAATGTTATTAAAAGCCCAGTACAAAACCATACCAGCTGGAAAATTCATAAAAATAGCAGTCATCATAAATGGCATAAATAACATGACAAATCTTTGTCGGCTATCTTTTGTTGGCGTATAAACTTGCTGAATAAACATACTAAGACCCATCAAAATGGGTAACACATAATAAGGATCTTTAACCGATAAATCGGTAATCCATCCAAAAAAGGGTGCTTGATATAACTCAATATAATTTGACAACACACGATACAAAGAAAAGAAAACAGGCAACTGCAAGAACAAGGGTAAACAACCTAATAATTGTGTTGACGGCGAAAGATTATGTTCTTTGTAAAAACGCATCATTTCTTCATGTTGTTTTTGTACATCTGCTCGATATTTGGTACGGATATGTTCAATACTTGGTTGATATCGTTGCATCTCTTCCATTTTTCGTTTTGCATAAATCATGAATGGAATAAAAGGAATTTTAATTAATGCAGTCAAAACAATAATTGCCACACCATAATTTTTAAAATATTGATAGAGCCATTGCAATAATAACAAAAGCCACTTACAAATCTTTGAAAGCCAACCAAATGAAAGCAACCCTTCAAGGTGCGTACTTGCTGAAGAAAGACTTTCAACCGTCTTAGGGCCCACATAAAAAGTCAAATTCCAAGATTCTTTTTGACTGACCAATCCTGATTCAAAAACAACTTGTAAATGATTTTGACCGGTTCTTTTAAAATATGCACGCTTAACAAATTTTTGAGTATCTGCAATCAAAGCTTCTGCTGAATATCGATCTTCTCCACCAATGCATGAAGGGGCCACCCAAAACCATTCCGTCTCTTGATCTGAAGTCATTTTTTCAAATGAATGCGCATCAGTTTTTTGAACAAATCCGTTTACTGTATTATCAACAAGTCCTTCCATGTAAGGAACCGTTACAAATAAACGAGGCACAACTGCTTCAATTCTTGCATGTCGTGGCTCAACTGACAATGAAAAATTCATCGTGTAATTATCATCTGCAATTTCATATTTTTTACTAATATTCCATGTTTTTGTTTGTCCTACATACGTGACTGATCGATCAGTTTTTTCAATTAATTCATAATTATAAGGAGCTGCTGCTTCATCTCCCATAACAACTGCAAAAGAACGCTTTTCTCGTTCATTTTTTGCGATATAATCAAATATTTTCAAAGGATTTCCATCTTTATCACGATGCTTTTTCAATGCTACAAAAACAGGCGCTCCACCATGATTTGAAAATTGCAACAGCAATCGATCTGTTTCAAGAGTAACAAAAGACTCAGGCGCCATTTTTTCATTATCAACAAAATCTATTTCTTTAAATAGCGGACGAATTTCTGTGTTCACTGGCGCTTTAAACGATTGCCCTGCAATAACTGCTTGCTGAGCATCAACCGATGAAGAAGAAAAATAATACTGAATTGCCAAAAATGCAACTGTTGAAAACATCATCGAATAAAAAAATTTTCTATCCATCATTTTTTATAACCTTTTTAAAAAACGTACTAAAATAGTAATAACAAGCAAACATTACCATATTTTTTTCGGTAAGCCAAGAAGGAATTATGATATTCAAATTAAAAAACCCTTCATTTTTTATTCTCTGTTTCGCTACAATTACAAATATATTTTAAGAAAAAAAATAACAAATCGAAATACCCATATTAAAAAACCATTGAAAGAAGGAGCATGGCATGCTCGCACAACCAATAAAAGAACAGAAAAGAAAAATAAAACTGAGTGAACTTTCTGATCTTCTTAAAGTAAAAAAATCAACAATCAAGCAATGGGAAAAAGATTTTAATCTTCAAGTTAAAGGCTCTCTCTATTGCGAACAAGAAATTTATCTTTTTAAAAAGATAAAACAGCTTCTTCATCAAAAAAGAACCTCTTTGGAAAATGCCAAAAAAGAACTCGAAAAATTCTTTGCTGCAACTGAGGCAGCATTTTTTCAACTAACCGAGAGCGATTCTGATACCTCTATCAGCTCCAAAGAAGAATTAAAAATTGAAAAAAAAGCTGAAGAAGCTCTTATTTTTGAAGAAAAACAAAATTTTGATCTTGCAACAATAACAAAAGCGCTACAGGCTGAAAAAGAAGGGGCCTTCAACACAACAACAAAAATTCTCTCAGAAAAATCAATTACTACAGAAAAACAACACTTTCTATCTGAAAACTCACCTAACACGGCTTATATCGCCACAGAAGCACAACTTAACCAATCATTTAAAGAAAAACTTCAAAAAATAAAGGTTATCGCCCTCATAATACATGAAAAACTACAAAAATAAGTTGTTTAAAGGAAATTTGACTTTTTTTCAGCCTAACCTATCCTTATAAAAGTAAGATATAAGATTTATTTTTTAACTTTTATTATAAAGGATATTATTATGAAAAAAATACTATTAGCAATTTCATTAAGCATCGGTGCAACTTCAGTATTTGCAAACATTGAAGAAGTAACAACAAAAACAGTTGAAGATATTGTTGAAATGGCAACAACAGTTTTAACCGTTGCAGCAACAGAACTTGCTGAAGAAATTGAAACAACTAAAGCAGCTCCTGTTGAAGTAGCTGAAGAAGTTAAAGCAATTACTACTGAAGCAACAGACATCATTGAATGTGCGACAGAAGAAACTGCAGCTGAGTAAGCTTAAGTATTAAGCAGATTGCAAATTAAAAAAAGACCCAGAACCAATATTGATTGTGGGTCTTTTTTATGTTAAAAATAAAAGCAATGAGTTTTTTATTCTCTTAATTCTATATTTTAAGGAGGTTATTATGAAAAAAATACTTCTTGTCTGTTTAATATCTTTCCCTTTTTGTACAAACTCTCTGCAGGCAGAACCAGATAAAGTTCAATCTTTTTTTGATGAAATTGAAAAACACTTTAATGAAAGTGTTGCTCGACTTCATAAAGTTTTTTCAGAAAATGCTGACACCATCACCGAAAACATTGAAGCCAACATTGGAAAAACCAAAGATGTTGTTCGCTCTGAACTTTCACGCAATCTTAATTTTTCACTTGATTTAAAAACCTATGAAAAAGATGAAAAATATATTATTGAAGCAAATGTTGCTGGCTTTAAAAAAGGTGAAGTAAGTGCCGAAATTGATGAAAATCGAGATGGAACTTCAATACTTGCCATTAAAGCTGAAACAAAAGAATCGAAAGAAGAAAGTAAATCAAGTAAAAGTAGCTCAGTTAGTCGCTCATCTTTCAGCCATAAATCACTTAAAAAAATAGTACGCCTACCTCGAACTGTTGATACTTCATCGTATGAAGCGTCCCATGAAGATGGTGTATTTACCCTTGCTTTCAAACTTAAAAAAGAAGCTCCATCAAAAAAAATACAGATCATCATTGATGAATAATTATCATGTAATCCTGTAGTTGTAGCGCTTTTTGAGCGCTACAACCTTTTTTTTATTTTTTTTCAGTACAAACAAAACCACTTCCATCATGATGCAATAATAATCGGTATTCCTTACCCGGCATAATATGTTCTGCAATCACTGCTTTATTTGCCAACCAGCGGGCCATCAACGGATTATGCAAAGCGCCATGATCGGGAGCAATCCACGCCTCAGAATTATCAGAAATTGAAAATCCAACTTCTATTTGAGCTAATCGCACATGAGGTAGATACGTATTAACCATGTTTCCTCCAATTTTTTGAATCCAATCTTGCGTCGAATAATAATGCTCTACTCGCTCAATAATACTCATATTTGGATAATATTTCTCAGCTAAGATTGGTGTTGCTAATAATTGCACCTGATGCATAACATACCGTTTTTTAACAAATCGAATTCCATCTTGATCAATTTCAATCAGCATGCCCGCTATATTTTCAATTGAATTCCGCAACTGCTCTTTTAAATCTTCTTCTTCAATTTTTTTATCTTGAGCACTGTTTTCAAGGTCGCGTGTATAAGAAAATGGAAAATCTTCTTTAACATATTGTGCATCTGAAGGAAATATTTTTAAAAGATTATTAATTCTTTCTTTTACTGTTACATATTCATGCTTTACCGCATACTGAGCAGTATCTAAAAGATGACTCGCAATATTGATCACATTCCCCCCATGACTATGCCCAAGAAACGTTTTTTTTTCATCATAAGGACGCTGAATAATTAATGCACATAAAGCTTCAGCTGCTTCAATATGTGCTTGTGCAGATAATTTTCCAGACCAAGTACACGTAATAATCGTTTCTGTTGAATTAATATCAGTATACGCCTGATAAAAATCACCTCCTTTTTGATGCCATTGATCTTTTGAAGCAAACGTTCCATGAACCAGAAAAACAACTGCTTCGAGTCTCATGGTCATGCAAAAAATCAGAATAATAGCTAATACCTTTTTCATTCGTTGCTCCTTTTTCAAAAAAAATTGCCCACTGATTCCTCAGTAGGCAATTGTATCAAAATTATAAGCAAAAAAACGATGCTATGCTAATTCTGGAAAAATTAACGCAATTTCTGTTGCAGCTGTTTCAGCAGCATCAGAACCATGTGTTGCATTATTTCCAATCGATGTTCCGTACAAAGCACGAATACTATTTGCATCTGCTTGAGCAGGATTGGTAGCACCCATCAAAATACGCCATGCAGGAACTGCATCTTCTTTTTCAAGTACTAAGGCAACAACAGGCCCTGAAGCAATAAATGAAACTAACTCTTGAAAAAAAGGACGTTCTTTATGAACTTCATAAAATGCTTCGCCCAATGCTTGAGTAAATTGCATTTTCTTCATTCCAACAATAGTAAAACCTTCTTGTTCAATGCGCGCAATGATGGCACCTGTATGTCCTGCTGCAACCGCATCAGGTTTAATCATAGCATATGTTTGAGTAATCATATTTTTTTTCTTTCGTATGTAATGATAAAAAGGGCAGCTTTTCAAAACTGCCCTTTTCAAATTCAATCAATTATTTCTTGTCAGAATCACGACTTTTTTCAGCATGCTGTTCAAGTGCTTGTTGCAATGAACTTTTCATGTTTGATTCAAAGTTTTGAGAACGATGTGATGATTCATCATGTTGTTGCGGAACAAATTTTCTTTGTTCTTGCTTACGTTCATGATACTGTGGACGTTCTTGTTGACGATCCTGTGAACGGTCTTGTTGACGATCTTGATGACGCTCTTGACGTTCCTGTGAATGTGAAGCTTCTTGAGCTTTTGTTTCTTCAGGTTCTGTCAATGCGCGAAGACTTAAGCCTAATTTACGCTCTTCTTTGCTCACTTTAACAACTTTAAATTGTTTTGTTTCGCCTAACTTTACGTAATCTTCAACTTTGGTAACTTCTTTATTGGATAATTCAGAAATATGAACAAGTCCTTCAACACCATTGTCAAAGCGGATAAAAGCTCCAAAATGAGTAACTTTTGATACCACACCTTCAACAATTTTGCCAAGAGGGAAATCTTCTTCAATTTTTTCCCATGGATCTCTTTCAAGTTGTTTGATGCCCAATGAAACACGTTTGTTAGCAACATCAATTGCTAAAATAACAGCATCAATTGGATCACCTTTTTTGAACTTGTCACCTGGATGAACAATATGATCGGTCCATGAAATATCTGAAATATGAACTAAACCATCAACGCCATCATGCAATTGAACAAAAAGACCAAAGTCGGTAATGTTATTAACTTTACCAGCAATCTTTTCGCCAACTTTGAATTTATCTGCAACCACTTTCCATGGATCAGCATGCAATTGTTTAATACTCAATGACATACGACGATTTTCACGATCAAGCGCTACAACTAAAACTTCAACTTCTTGGCCAACAGTATAATACTTAGCTAAGTTATGAATTCTTTCGGTCCATGAAACTTCAGAAATATGTACCAAGCCTTCAACGCCCTTAGCAATTTCAACAAAAAGACCATAATCCGTAATACTTGAAACGGTTCCCTTGATGGTTTTGCCAACGGGATAACGCTCTTCCACATGTTCCCACGGATTTGCTTGCAATTGCTTCATACCCAATGAGATTTTTTCATGTTTTTTATCAAATGAAATAATCTTAACGTTAACGGTATCACCAATTTTTACTAATTCACTTGGATGTGCAATGCGACCCCATGACATATCGGTAATATGTAAAAGACCATCAATGCCACCAATGTCAACGAACACACCATAGTTGGTTATATTTTTGACCACACCCTGCAATACTTGTCCTTCTTCAATAACTTCAAGTGCACGTTTTTTATCTTCAACGCGTTGTTCTTCAAGATATTTACGACGAGAAACAATAACATTGCCACGTTTTTTGTTTACTTTTAAAATCTTACATTCAATTTCTTGACCAACAAATTGATCGAAATTGCTGACTCGTTGTGTATCAACTTGTGAACCAGGCAAGAATGCTGGAATACCAATATCAACACTCAATCCACCCTTCACTTTGTGTGTTACCACGCCACGAACAGGTTCATCGGAAGCTGCAAGTTCAGAAATACGATCCCATGCTTTCAATGATTTTGCTTTTTGGTATGACAAAACAACTGAACCATTTTCATCTTCTAAACGATCAAGCAAAACTTCGATTTGATCATCAACTGCAAATTTTTTCAATTCAAAATCAGAAAATTCATAATTAGGAATCAATCCATCAGATTTATAATCAATGGTTACCAAAACGCCATTGCCATCTTTTTGAAGAATTTTTCCTAAGATAACATTACCATTTTGAAAGCGTGATCCTAATTCATTATAAAGATCTGCAACTTCTTGCTTTTGAGATGCTTCAAGATGAAATACTTCATCTAACAATGTTTCGGTTAACATTGCGTTACGAGCACGACTATGCATATTTTTCATCGACATTTCGATATCCTTTCCTTCATGCAAAACTGCATAATTTTAACATGAGGGTAAAAACCAATAAAATACTACGAAGCAAGGATACCAAAAAAATAAAATTTGTGCAAAAAAAATATATGGAAATAATTTCAATTAAGAATAAATAGTCTTAGACTTGCAAACAAGGGGCTCATCAAAATACGTGAACCCCTTGTCAATATGATTTATACGCGAGCCGCAGCTGCTTTTCCTTTTTCACGTGTTAACAATGCTTTAACTGCTGGAGTTTTTGCAAGTGCTAACGCTGCCTTACGTTTCGCAATACGATCAGTTGGAACTGTTTGACGAATTTCAGAAATTGCTTTTCCAATATTTCTTCGAGGAGCTTGAGGAAGTTGAACGCGAACACGACGCTCTTTAAGATGTTTAACTACTGCTTCAGGAGTTGATAACGGTTTTGATATTTTTGCACAGATGATTGAACCCATGCTAACTCCCCATGCTAAAACAAGCATTACTTTTTTCATACAAGATCCTCCTTTAAAAAACAGAATAAAACATGTTTACTATGGTATTTTTTCTTCAAAAGACTCGCTTAAATAGGCGAATCATGTCAAGACTCTTTTCATTTTTTTGCAATACTGCTAAGCCAACAGCAAAGAAATACTGCATCATTCCATACACTAAACGCTCAACACAAACCTGCGGCACCAACAGAATCCAAGCCATCGGCTGCATGGGGACCATCATAAGCCATAAACACGACCCAACAGCATGAGCCACAAATGTCGCTTGAAAAGCTGTTTTTAATAATGAATCAGAGCAATAATGAAGACCGATTGGAATGAACCAAAATATAGAATACCATGCACCAATGCCGGTCGCTGGATGTAACAAAAAAAACAAAATTGCTCCAACTGGTAGACAAAAATTCATCAGACGCTCTCCCCAGATAGAGCCACGCAGATGCCAGACCAGAATCGATGCCTCCGTTGCAAGGCCCATTGTGACTGTTGCGCACGGTAATTTCAACCCCCAGCCAAATAACTTACTAATCGGTCCCAGCAATAAAACTAAACAACCGCCAATGCCACCCAACAATGATTGCAATAAAGGGGCTACCGTATTAATTCCTGAAAAAATAAAATGTGTCGATCCAGCGCCTACAAATAAATGTATACGATGCACAAGCATTAATCCCAAAACAGCACCAACTGCTTTTATCAATCCTCTTGCAAATATAAAACCTTTTTTCATAGACTGAGCTCCTCTTCTATACACAAACACGATAATACTTACCAAGTAAGAATACCGAAGCAAAAAACATCCTGCAACTAAAAAAGCTTAAAGAGTGATTATATGAAAATTTGTTCAATCGGCGGCATTACCCAAGATATTTTTTTATGGTACAAAGCAACAGAAAAAATGCGCGCATCAACACTATCATCAATAGAAAATCAGTGCCTTGCTATTCCCTTTGGAGAGAAAATTGACCTTGAAAATATTGCTTATTTTTTAGGCGGCGGCGCTGCCAACACCACGATTAATTTTTCTCAGCTTGATCACGAGGCAACATTGATTGCTTCATGTGGCAATGACCAAACAGGAACTTTTATTCTTCAAGAACTAAAAAAAAAAAATATCAACACCGAACATCTCATGATTAATGCAACTGCTCCCTCAGGTACTTCATACATTTTATACAATGAATGCCATGATCGGATCATCTTTGTTCATCGAGGAGCCAATCGTTGCATTGATCAAAAATTATTTCGACTGCAAATCATCGAAAACTACGATGGGATCTATTTAACCTCCATGCGTCAAAGTGAACAACTACTCACTGCAATCGTTAATCGTGCACACGCAAAAAAAATTCCAGTTGCCATCAATCCTGGCTCTACACAACTTTCAACAGGGTCTCAAGAACTTTGTGCCTCACTTCATGCCATCTCAATTCTCATTCTCAATCGATCAGAAGCAGCAACGCTCCTGAAAGCTATGCGAACGCATGGCAATAACTTTATTATCAATGATGCTGATACAAAAACCTGTTCAACTGAAACAATACTTTTTTCAAAACCACTTGATCCAGAAGATCCAGCAACAACAATAACTGACTTTTTTAAAACGATGCTTCCACTAGGTCCTGAAATAATAATCGTCACCGATGGCCCTTGTGGCGTCTATGTTGCTACTAAAAGGGATCTCTGGCATCATCAAGCCCTGCCTGTTTCTGTCCTCGACACCGTCGGCGCTGGCGATGCTTTTGGATCAACATTTGTAGCAATATATTGGCATAGCAAGAATATTCTTCACGCCCTCAAAGGCGGCATGTATCAAAGCAGCTCAGTCATCCAAAAAATGGGAGCTCATGCAGGACTTTTAAAAAAAGAAGATCTTCATAAAGCTATTGAAATGATGCCTGACGAATTCATCACGCATCAATCTTGGTCGCTGGATTAAAGGCCTGTTCGATCAAAACATAGGCAATTGCTTGTTCTTTTTCATGACTCAATGAAAGATGCACAACAAGCTGATGCCTATTAAAAAGCTCTTGTAAAAAAGAATTATCAAAACAAAAAAGCGGAATCCCCTGTTCATGTGATTGAACAAAAATAGAAGGTGCTAGTGACAAAAAAGAAAACTGTTTTTGATTATAATGCAATCGAACACAAGCGGCACTCAATGCTTTAAAAAAAGCCTCTTTCACCGAAAAACGTGATGCCAAAAAAGTCATTTTCTGTTCACTCTTTTTAAACTGTTCAATCTCATACTGATGAAAAATACGGCTTAATTTTTTATCAGAAAAATTAAGCCATGTTTCAAATCGTTGTAGACTGACCAGATCAACACCAACTCCCAGAATCATTTGAAAACCTTTTACTGCTGCATCAAACGATCAAGCGATCGATACAAAATACTCTGTTGCACATGTTTTTTTTGAATAATTTCAGAGCCTTCAAGATCGGCAATCGTACGACTTATTTTTAAAATTTTATGATAGCCGCGCATGCTCATGTGTAATTTCTCAAACGCATTTTTAAGCAACTCAGCTGCTGCTGGCTCATGCACGCAGATCTCATCAAGCCGCTCAGAAGGCAGATGCGCATTCAAAGTATTTCCCTGACGTTTTTTCTGAATCTCAACGGCGCGATTAACGCGATCGCGCATCATTGATGAATTCATGCCATCATCGGCAGGCGACTTCATCTCATCATATTTTATTGAAGTCACATGAACGTGTACATCGATTCGATCAAGCAAGGGACCTGAAAGTTTACCAAAATAATGAGCGATCTGCTGCGGCGTACAACTACATCGATTTTGAGCATCGCCATAAAAACCACAGGGACATGGATTTAACGCTGCCAACAATAAAAACGAAGCGGGAAATTCAACTGACATATTTGCGCGTGCAATTAAAACTTTTTTACTTTCAAGCGGCTGCCGCAAAACTTCAAGCGTCGTTCGTTTAAATTCTGTCAACTCATCTAAAAAAAGAACGCCATGATTACTTAAACTAATCTCTCCCGGACGTGGATATCCCCCGCCACCAACAAGACCAGCTTGAGAAATTGTATGATGCGGACTGCGAAACGGCCGTTGCACAATCAACGGCGCATTTTCTAAAAGCCCTGCTATCGAATAAATTTTTGTTGTTTCAATCACTTGATCAAATGAAAGTGACGGCAGAATTGTTGCAAGTCGTCGCGCCAACATCGTTTTTCCTGCACCAGGAGGCCCAATAAAAAGAACATTATGTCCACCCGTTGCGGCAAGTTCAAGCGCT
>CAZZPM010000022.1:0-14613 GCA_964655535.1 uncultured Pseudomonadota bacterium | reverse complement strand
TAACGGTAACGCTTCAAAACGTAGTCTTGCAAGATTATGCTGATGGACGTGTTAATATTGGTGCTGGTTCGAATCTGATTTTTGGACAGAACGTAGTGCTTGAAACTGCAGAAGGTCAAAGTTTGACTCGAACCTGGACATTTGCAGGATATGGAACTATTAAGGGTAATGCTGAACAATTAAGTCTTGGTACTGGTCAAAATTACATCGTAGTATTGCCAAATGCTGGATTGACACTCAAAGATATTATTTTAACCAATGTTCGTGATAATAATCTGCGTTGCATGGGTTCTGCTTCAAGCTTAACCTTGCAAAATGCATTCTTACAACTCAGTTCAGATTATACCTTCAGTGCAGGATCAATAGCATTTGCTTCAAATGTTCATCTTTCAGGAACCAGTCAATTTAATTATACAACCAGAATGGGAAGTACTGTTCAATCAGGCGCAAGCTTGAGTCTTGAAATGGGAAGTAAGTTTAACTATGCACCAAGTAGTAATTTCAAAAACTTGCTTGTCTTTGCTGACAGTACATCACAACTTCGTATGACTGGATGTACCTTACTTGCATCAACAACTGGTTGTCAATTGACTAAAGGTACTTTGATTGTTGATGGCGTTAACTATGTTCAAAGTTCGGCAATTAATACAGCTGAAGCAGTTGTATTTGGCGATGGAACTCCTGCAAATGACTTGATTATTCAGATACTTCCAGGCGCTGGGCTTGAAGTTACATCAGGATTCTTGCATTACAATAACGCAAATTAAGCAAACAGAGTCATATTGTACGCTGCTCATTGCTTGTTTTTTTATTCAAGATATACTAAGCCTAGTATCTTAAAAATAAAAAAATTTCTTTATTATAGAACAGAATGAGCAAACAATTTACCCATTTACATTTACACACAGAATTTTCTTTGCTTGATGGAGCAATTCGCATTCCCGATCTTTTAGTCAAAGCAAAAGAAGAATCATGGACGTCAGTCGGCATTTCAGATCATGGCAATATTTTTGGTGCAGTCAAATTTTTTCAACTCGCTAAAAAAGAAGGAATCAAACCAATCTTGGGTGCGGAAATGTATCTAACAAGCGATGTCACCATTAAAAATGCTAAAGAAAAATATTTTCATCTGCTCGTCATCGTACAAAATCGAATTGGCTACCAAAATTTATGTCGACTTATGGCATCATCATTTCAAGAAGGCTATTATTTCAAACCACGTATCGACTATAAAATGCTTGAAAAATGCTCTGAAGGGTTAATCATCTCAACTGCATGTGTCGGTGGACATATTCCTAGTTTACTCCAAGAAGGTAAAATAGAAGAAGCGTATGAACGCATTGAATGGGGAATTTCGACCTTTGGTAAAGATCGATTTTTTTTAGAAGTAATGCCCGTCGATTTTGATAAACAACAAATAACCAATGATGCTCTTTTTACCGCTGCAAAAAAATATAATCTCTCAGTCATTGCAACAGGTGATGCACACTACATGGATTGTAAAGATAAAGAAGCTCATGAAGTAATGCTTTCAATCCAGACTAAGGATGTACTCACAAACCCTAACAGGTATTCATTTGGCGAATTTAAAGGACATATAAAATCAACAGAAGAGATGCTTCAGGCTTTTGTAGGCCATGAAGAAGCAATCTGGAATACCGAAAAAATTGCCGCGCAAATCGATTTTAATTTTGAATTTGGCAAACTTCATTTTCCTGCATATCAAATCCCTGAAGCAGAAACACAAGATAGTTTTTTTTCCAAACTCTGCTGGCAAGGACTTGAGATTCTCAAAAATAATAATTTAATCCCGACTGATGCTCATGAACAGTATGATGCACGGCTTGCACTTGAAATTGATCTTATCATTAAGATGGGATACGTCGGATATTTTCTAGTCGTTTCAGATTTTATTATGTGGGCAAAAAGAAATGGAATTCCCGTCGGCCCTGGACGAGGATCAGCCGCAGGCTCACTCGTTGCATGGGCGCTTGAAATTACCAACATTGATCCAATCAAATATAATCTTTTATTTGAACGTTTTTTAAATCCAGAACGTGTTAGCATGCCTGATATTGATATTGACTTTTGTATCAATGGGCGAGAACGCGTCATCAATTATGTGCGTGAAAAATATGGCTCAGAATGTGTCTGCCAAATTATCACGTTTGGAACTATGATGGCCAAAGGAGTCATTAAGGATGTTGCCCGTGTTTTAGGATTTCCTTTTCAAGATGCTAATGCTTTAACCGATTTAATCCCCGATCAATTGAAAATCAGTCTTGATGAAGCAATCGAACAAGAGCCGCGCCTCAAAGAAATGATTGATCAAAATCCTAAAGTTCATCATTTAATCCAGATCGCCAAACGACTTGAAGGGCTAACACGCCATGCATCAAAACATGCGGCTGGTGTCGTTATTTCGCCTGAACCACTTGCATCTGTTTTGCCGCTCTATATTCCAGCAAAAACCAATGAGCTGGTCACACAATACGCCATGACCGAACTTGAAAGTCTTGGCTATTTAAAAATGGATTTTTTAGGACTTAAAAATTTATCCATTGTCGATTCAGTTGTCAGGTCGCTCAAAAAACATCGTGATGTTACGATTGATCTTAATACTATCCCTCTTGATGACGCAAAAACATTTGAATTACTCTGCCAAGGACATACCGGTGGCGTCTTTCAGTTTGAATCTGACGGAATTCAAGATGTACTTCGAAAATTACAGCCTAATAAATTTGAAGATTTGATAGCTGTCAATGCATTATATCGACCAGGTCCTCTTGGCTCTGGCATGGTTGATGATTACATCGAACGTCGTCATGGACGCAAAAAAACAACCTACATGTTTCCACAACTTGAACCTATTTTAAGTGAAACCTATGGCGTTATTGTTTATCAAGAACAAGTTATGAAAATTGCCTCAGTCATTGCAGGATACTCACTTGGTGGCGCTGATATTTTACGCCGAGCAATGGGCAAAAAGAAAGCTGAAGTAATGCAAGAACAAAAATCACTTTTTGTTGATGGAGCGATTAAACAAAATTTTAATGAAAAAAAAGCAGGCGAACTTTTTGATTTGATGGCTTATTTTGCAGGCTATGGATTTAATAAGTCACACTCAGCAGCCTATGCACTTATCGCGTATCAAACTGCTTATTTGAAAGCAAACTATTCGGCAGAATTTATGGCAGGACTTTTATCCTTTGAAACCGGAAATCCTGATCAGCTCACCTATTATTTAAGTGATGCAAAGCAAGCACACATAAAACTCCTTCTCCCCGATATCAATAAATCCGATGTCATGTTTACCGCGCATGAAAACTCTATTCTTTTTGGTCTTGAAGGAATTAAAAATGTAGGACATGCAGCACTTGAAAATGTTATGCTCGAACGTGCAAAAAAACCTTTCAAGGACCTGTATGATTTCTGTTTTCGTGTTGACTTGCGAACCGTCAATAAACGCGTCATTGAAAGCCTCATTATGGCAGGAGCATTTGACCTTCTTCCAGGAAATCGTGCACAAAAAATGACTGAACTTGAACAAATTATGGGACAAGCAACTGATGACAAAGAAGCTGCTCGAACAGGACAAATGGGTCTTTTTGGTTCTATTGCAGCACTTGAAGAAGGAGGTTCACACATATATGAATTTCAACCACGCGATGAATGGCCAACGATGGAAAAACTTGAAAAAGAAAAAGAAGTTGCTGGGTTCTATTTAAGCGCTCATCCACTTGAAACCTATGCTTCTCTGAGTAGATGGCTTGAAATTCCTCCCCTTTCGCATGAACGTGCCCAAGCGCTCTCACAAGATACTGAAATAATGATTATTGGTATGATTTCATCTGTTCGCGAAATCACCACTAAAAAAGGTGATAAAATGGCATTTGCCGCAATTGAAGATCTCCATGAATCAGGTGAATTAATTATTTTTCCTAAAGTTTACCAAAAAGTACAAGTACTTTTAAACTCTCAAACAATTTTTTTAATTAAAGGCTTACTTGATGCAGCAAGTGACCAAAAATGTAAAATTAAAGTAAATCAATTAATTCCTGTCGATACTATTTTACAAGCAGGCACAAATATACTCAATATTACTATTCGGCTTCCACTCGAAAATCAAGCAACTTCTATGCAACTTTTAAAAGAACACTTTATTCCTGGCAATCTCCCCTGTGCTCTTTTAATTGAAGAACAACAAAAACAAATTCGTGTTATTCTTAAACAAAAAATTAACTGGAATCCGCAAAGCTGGAAATTATTTGAAGAAAAAGGCATGGAAATAACCTGTAAAATAGGCTAAAATTATTTTCCCTTCAATTGTATTTGAGCATATGTAAGCTCTTCTTTTTTCCATAATTGCTCTCTACAAAAAATATGCCCATATTGTGGCATCATGATTTTTTGACTTAACAGTAACGCTGTATAAAAATCATCAATACTTTTTTGATGCAAAGCAAACGGAGATTGAGGATGCGGGACAAGCCGCATAGTTTGAGCAAGTAGATAACAAACATGCTTCATCCATGTAAATAATGCTGGATGACAAGATCGTACTTTTGTTTCTTGAGAAGTTTCCTTTGATTCAGGCTTATTAACTGATTTTTTATCTTTTACACGAGTATTTTTTGATTTTTTTTCAATCTCACGCTCACAATAACTAAAAAATGAATAGTTTTTTTGTCGTTCAAAACATTCATACAACATATTTAACGGAATAGTTTTTGACGGATCAAGTTGATTTACTTTTGGTTTAACCAGCTCAGTAAAAGCAACATTCAAAAAAAACGGATTTTTTTGCACATATAAATTACCTGCAGATGAATATCCAAAATTATAGATACCAGAAACAAGATCTGTTGTGGTCCATGCATAAATATAAGGTGAATTATCATATATTCGATACTCAATTTTACCATGATCATTTAAAAGAGCTCCATTAAAATGCGAAGGCGCAACATATTTTTCATCTACATGCATCTGCTTTTGTAAAACATACCAAAGTCGATTCTGACCACGTTTAATAACAAGGGGAGCAAGCGGATATTTTAATGTTTTTGTTTTTACAAATCCTTGTTCATCATGCTCAACTGAAAAAGCAGAAATAAGGCTTGGAATCCACCACTTTTTCAATAACGAAAAGAGCTCTGCACGAAGCGAAAGCTCTTGATTTTGAGGATCAAAAACAAACAATGCACGCATTTTTTGATCATTATCCATGAGTACTAAACGATCACAAGGACCGACTGCAACTAATTCTTTTTCTTGAACTTCTTTGGGTAACTGTTTCCATGGATTTTTATGAGACAAAATTATTTTTTTCATCTGTTTTTCAATAGCCCGTGAAAGAAGGGGCAACTGCGTTAAATCAGCTGATAAAAGATGAACAAATTCTTTATTATTTTTATACTGCTCTTGCAATAATTGATGGGTCACTGAAAGTTTTTTATGAACTAAATCTTCAATGATTTGTAATGATTGAATAGTATATAATCCAATTTTTTTACGAATTTCATCCAATAACACAATCAAAGAAATTGGCTTTTTGGCTTGATATTTTTCTTTTTTAATCAGATCAAATAATGTAGCACGTGTTAATGACTCATATAAAATATAATCTACTGTTTTTTTATATTGATCTTGTTGATTTAATTGATGTAACAACGTTGCATTTGATGCAAAACCAGCATATAAACTTTTTTGATAATCTGCATCATTAAAAAGTGATTTAATCTGTTGAATCAGATAATTAATACGAATAACTTCACGCGAAGAGCGTGCATACATACTTAAAAAATCAACAAAAACTATCTGCTGCGCATGAACCTCTTTGCACTGTTCTACAAATCGATCAAGAAATTGTTGATAAGAATCAGGAAATCGAACTCCTGTAATAAAGAGCATCTGTTCAGGAGCTGTATTTTTAAGACCCTCTGAAGGTGCTTGTGCGAGCGGTACACAGATTCGAATTTCTTGTTTTTTAGGATCTAAAAGATACCAATTACTTTTATATTCAAAAGGAATCTGTTCATATTTTTGCATTTCAAGTAAAGATATATTTTTACAATAAATCATCTGAGGATTGTCAGTCTGATCTGGCAACAACGCTGCTCCTTTTTTTAAACGAAGCTCATCGATAATGCTATAAAATTTTTTAATAATTTCTTTTTCATTTTTTGTATAAAACTGAATGATTTCTTCTTCTGAAACAGAAATAACAGGTAAATGTTTAAGATTAACAAAAACAAGTCCATCTGGTTTATACGTAAAATGACTCAACTGCGCTGGTAAATCGGCAATAAATACCTGTTCATCAAATTGAAATATTTCAGCAAACTGTGACGAAGCATTGTCAATCGCTTCATATTTTTCAATACCACTTCTATATTTCATCCAATTTTTAATATTTCCAAGCATCGTACTTTTACCGACACCATCAACAAAACTTCTAAAAACATATAAAGTATTTTGATCCTCAATCGGTTTCAATCGATTAACAAATGTTTTCACAAATTCCTGAGCATTGATTGTTGCTTTTTTGCTTCGCAACGTTGTTTGATTGATTGGATACGTAATATCAGCACCAACAAAAAATTCTTTAAGCGGAATCTCTGAATCTTTAATTGAACGTGCATGTTCAATAGTAAATAAAATGTCTTGCGTTCCTGCAACATGCTGATCTTTATTATTAATATTTTGATAATATAATTGATTCCAAAACTGAATACACTGATTCAACAAATCAACATGACTTTCTTGATGCGCCGCTTTGTGAAGCGCTTGCTCTTTTTCTTTTATATAATAATGAAGATCACCAAAAAAATCCTGCTGAAATCGATATGCATGATCATGAAACAGAATAATATTTTTTGCCCCAATATGTTTGGTGTACAAATGTGGCAGCTGTGGCATATTTCTCAATAAAAAACCGGTCATAAAACCGAATAAATTATGACACTCTTGCGTTATGCCAAAAAGCGTTTTTTGTAAGGTCTCATCATTAATCGTTTCGCCCTTAACAATAAATGGATTAAAAAAATAACTCGGCGCAGCTGCTTTTTCGTACCCCATGATAATCATGCGACGCGCAGGATTAAAATCATTTTTTATTAACTCTTTTTCTAATGCATCAAAACTTTTTGCTGTTTTTTTAAGAAGAAAAGGATGGTATTCATGAGTAAAACGCCCCTCATTGCTCACCTCATAAAAATTAACAAAACTTTTTATAAAATCAATTTTTGCTTGCAACAATCCTGGAAAAAGAAAGAATAAACTCCTCCAAAGAAATTTATGCGCGCTGCTGTTTTTTCTGTGCATGAATATCTTTCCATTCTTTTTCAATCGTTTTATAAAGCCGTGTCCATTGCTGCAAACTTTTTTCAGCATGCACTTGATACGGTGTATTACGCAATTGTCCCACTAAAAATTCAATAGTATTAAATAAAAACATAAGCGGCCGCATCTCTTTTTCTGTCAATCCAAGTCCCGTATTCTTTAATAAAAGACTATTAAAAAGCGTTCCTGCATACGAAAGTGCATATGCATGCAGATCATCAATAACCGTGCATCCATATTGATCTTTTTTAGAATATCGTTGAATATACTGAACCAAAAAAAGATGTTCTTTTTTTCTATCTTTATACGAATACGGCATAATTTTTTTTGTTTTTCCATCAACAACAAAGCCATGTACAAAATTAATCAATCGATCAAATATTTTTACTGCTGATAATAATTGACTTCCTCCAGAACCTTGTCCTGATGTATGAAAATATTGATCTGGATGACGACCTAAAAGTTCAATCTGTTTTTTAAGGGCGGAAACAAATCCCTGAGGACAAAGCGATTGATACAATGCGAGCAATTCTTTGGTAGAAGGTTTCAAATATAATAAATATTGATCCATAAAAAAATTGATGTCAGAATTTCCACGCCCAAACATTGGCTTGCACCAATCACAACTTTTTAAAGGAATTGACATAAAAAAGAAATATAAAAAACTGTATATTTTTTTATTCATAATGAATTTCAGGGGTTAATAAATCAAGCCATGGCTGTAAGAAAGCGTGGGTAGTATTGGCTAATTTTTTGCATACATCGTGAGACCATCCCGAATTTTGTGCATCAATCAAAAATGGTTTATACTCTTCAAGAACATCATTAAAAATATGTATTGAATCAAAAATTATTTTTTTACGTGCATCAATTTTTTGAGCTCTACTCCATGCAATTAAATGCTCGAGCGCAATAATAATACGATTATATGCTATAATAATCGCATATTCTGAAATAAATGAATTTTCTTCTTTGATCGAGGCAATCAATAATTTATATCGACGTACTTCATATAAAAAACGACAAAGCATATTAGAACTTGATTTTTTAACAATTAAAGAATCCCAAGCATTTGCAATATTAGCAATCGAATTGTTAACACCAGTTAAAAAAAGTGCAACAATAGTCCCAATAATTACATCATTATAAATACGACGCATATCATTTGTTTTTAAACAAGCATCTGTCTCAATAGGCGTTATAAAGTAATAGATACCATAAACAGCTAAGCACAAAGCACTAATTTTAGAAGTTCCACTGAGCACATCTTTTATACGTTCACGTTTTACATACTTTTTATAATGTTCAACAAGAGCCTCAACGCGCTCTGTAGAAAAATTTTTTATTTTTAATTCTCTCTTTTTTGATTCAACAGAAGCAATCAATTGAGTCATGCAGATCAGAGCAAAAAAGACAACTAAGCGCTTATAATTAATCATCATAGCCGTAATTATATCCTGATGAATATCCGCCCTGCTTTTTACGCTTGGTATCTTTTCTTTCATATTTATCAGGTGCAATCAATGATTCAAGATCACTCAAAGCAGAATCTAATGATAAAAAATAACTGTTCATTAAATGAGTTCTGATTGGATCAATAATATCTTGCAAACACGAAATCCCCTCAAGTTGCTCAATAATACCTTCTAATTCTGCAATCAAAATAAAAAGTGCAGTCTCAAGTTCACGTTCTTCATAGCCAACTTCATCAAGACGAAGCTTTGCTGTTTCAAGTAATGCTTTGAAAAATATCAGATCACCTTTTCTTTTTTTAAGCCAAAGAACATCAGTAACATTCTGTGTCATGTCTTTTTCTTGTTCACCTTCAACATCAATCAAAAGACTTCTCAATTGCATACTCGTTGAACGACTTTCTGAAGTCTCAATTCCCTTGCGCAGCTCTTTATAATTATCTGCAATTTCGGCACATTTTTTCTGCCAACGACTCACATCAAAGTCAGAAACTGTCGGCTTAAAACCAAAAAATTGCATTGTTGCACTGACTTTATTTTCAAGTCCATCAAAAAAATATTGCCAAAATGTAGTGCTTTTTTCTGTTACCACATCATTAATTGGGCTGAAAAAACGCTCTGCCATTGCTTGAGTCAGAACCAGAGGCAAATCTTGACTTGAAGAACATTTACGTCCTGTTAATCCACGACTAATTCCCTGTGTTAATGCATCACTGTATGTCTTTGATTGATTCTGCTTTTCTGTTATTTGAGCATCAAGTATTTTTATTTCTTCTGTTAACCGGTCAATACGTGTATCACGAGTTTCTTTTTTATCTACTTTGTCTAACAAACTTGCAAGTTCCTTACTTGCATTAGCTTTTAATTTAATTAAATCCTCATCTTCATCATAACCATCTTCATCATCAAACATTGATGAAAATTTTGAAGGACGAAAACCTGGATAATCTGTAAATCCTCGATGATTCGGCCTTGATCTTCCTTTTCTTGAATATGCAGAACCTAAACAAAGATCAACAACTAAGAAAGAAAACAATAAAAATAAAAAATATTTTTTCATACCCATACCACACATAATTTTATAACAAGAATTTACAAGTATTTTTTTAGATACTGCGCGGTGATACTTTTTGTTGATTTTGCAACTTGTTCCGGCGTCCCCTGCGCAACAACTAAACCACCTTGATCACCCCCATCTGGTCCAATATCAATCAGATAATCAACTGACTTAAGTATATCAAGATTATGTTCGATGACAAGTACCGAATTTCCGTTGTCAACCAACTTATTCAAAACAAGCAGTAATTTTTCAACATCATTACTATGAAGTCCTGTTGTTGGCTCATCTAAAATATAAAAAGTATTTTTACCCCGCTTTGCCAGCTCATTGACCAATTTAATGCGCTGCGCTTCACCGCCTGACAAAGTTGTTGAAGGCTGTCCTAATTTAATATAATCAAGCCCGACATCGCACAATAATGCAAGTCGTTTTTTTATCGGTGTAAACGTTTCAAACAATTCCAAAGCTTCATAAACTGAAAGGTCTAAAATTTGAGCAATGTTTTTTCCTTTAAACAAAATTTCAAGCGTATTCTTATTATAACGTGCTCCTTGACATGCTTTACACATCATGATCACATCTTCTAAAAAGTGCATAGCAATTTTAATAATTCCTTCACCATTGCACTCAAAACAACGTCCTTGTGCCACATTAAAACTAAAACGTCCAATCTGATAGCCACGCGCTTTACTTTCAGGCAGACTTGCATACAAAGCACGAATATCATCAAAAATGCCCAAATATGTCGCCGGATTTGATCGCGGGGTTCGACCAATCGGACTCTGATCAACCATCACCATATTTGCAATATTTTCAAGCCCTTCAAGATCTTCAAAGGTCCGTGTTCCAAAATAACCATTATAAAAATACTGTTTTAATGCTGGCGCCAATGTTTGCACAATCAATGAACTTTTTCCCGAACCAGAGACTCCTGAAACCGCCACAAAAATACCAAGTGGAATATCAACGGTCATTTTTTTTAAATTGTTTGTTTCAGCACCAATGATTCGTAATTTTTTACTTGATTCTCGTCGCTTTTCTGGAACCATAATTTTTCTTTTTCCTGAAAGAAATGCCCCCGTTAATGAATTTTTATTTTTCATTAAATCCTGCGGAGTTCCAAACGCGGTCACTTCACCGCCTAAAATTCCAGCAGCGGGTCCCATGTCAATAACATAATCGGCTGCTGCAATGGTGTCCATGTCGTGCTCAACAACAAGCACGGTATTCCCTTGATCACGCAACATTTTAAGCGTACTAATTAAACGATCATTATCACGTTGATGCAGGCCAATGCTTGGTTCATCAAGAATATAAATAACTCCTGACAATGCTGATCCAATCTGTGTTGCAAGTCGAATTCGTTGCCCCTCGCCACCTGATAATGTTCGAGCACTGCGCGAAAGCGTTAAATAAGAAAGCCCCACATTAATCAAAAAACCGAGTCGTTTTAAAATTTCTGTTTTAAGCGGTGCCGCAATTAATTCTTGATCTGAATCAAAAGAAAGCGCTGTTAAAAAATCAACAAGATGTGTAATCGATAAAGAACAGACTTCATGAATATTTTTTTGATTGATCATGACCGCAAGCGCCTCAGGCGTCAAACGAGCTCCCTGACAAGCTGAACAAAGATTATTATACAGTTTTTTTTGTTCCTCTTGATCATCATCCAACATCGTATAAAAACTTTGTCCAAAATTAACACCCAAGCCATGACACTCATGACAAGCGCCAAGCGGGGAATTAAATGAAAAAAGACGTGGCTCAAGTTCAGGACATGAACGTGTACAGACCAAACAGATTCGCAAAGAGGAATACATATGCGTCTGTTGATTTTGGTCAATTATTGCACACATACCATTGGTTAACGCAAATGCACGCTCAATGCCCTCGCCCAGTCGTTGCTCTTCTTCTTGAGAAATAGCGATACTATCGATCAATGCAAAAATCGTATGTTTGGTATGTTTATGTAATTTTAATACTTCAATCTCTTTTTCATTTTTAAAAACATATTTTCGATCATCAATAATAAATCGATGAAGCCCACTCATAAACCATTCATGTATTTCTTTTCTAAATTCACCTTTTCGTTGCACTGCAACAGGTGCTGCAACGGAAATTGTTGTTCCTTTAAAACTCTCAAATAATGATTTGGTGATACTTTCAGGCGATGCTTCTTTAATAGGCGTTTTACAATGAGGACAATGAGGAATGCCCACACGAGCAAAAAAAACTCGTAAATAATCATAAATTTCTGTAATTGTCCCAACCGTTGATCGTGGATTAAACCCAACCGTTTTTTGTTCAATCGCAATAGCAGGACAAAGCCCTTCTATTTTTTCAACATCTGGTTTCTTTGCAATTCCTAAAAATTGTCGTGCATAAGATGAAAGTGATTCAATGTAGCGTCGTTGCCCTTCAGCAAAAAGAGTATCAAGCGCTAAGGAACTTTTTCCTGATCCTGAAGGCCCCGTGATAACTACAAATTGTTCTTTGGGGATTTGCACATTAACTGATCGAAGATTATGTTCTCTTGCGCCCGTAACAATGATCCAATTTTTTTTCATAAGCTTTACACATTTTTTTAAATAATAAAAAATAACGTACCAACATTAAGATATCATTTTTTATCTTTGGATCATATTTTTTTTTAGATTCAACTGTTTTAAGTATTATTGTGCATGTGCCTACTGTAACCAGCTAAAAATATTTTTTTAAAATTCAACATTAAAACTGATAAAAAAATCAGTCGTTTGCATAATATTTTTTCCTGCAAACAAATGTTCAAATCCAGCATTTAATCGGTACATATCATCAAATTGATAATGAATCGTGCTGCCAATGCGATGTGCATGTTGATTCGTGTTTTGCGTCAACAGATCACGATCCCAACTATCAGCTGCTGCATAAAACCCGATGCTGTCAGAAGCTTTAATCATCACATCATAAAAAATATTACAGGAAAGATTTTTAACAATGATGTTATTAAAAAGGTTGCCAACGCGTGTGCGCCATTCAACACCAGGACGCATGTAAACACGCGTTGTTTTGTCAGCAAGTTCTTTGACAATGCTGTCAGATTCGGTAAAAGCTTTTGTTCCATCAAACTCAGCATGACGACCATATAAAATGTAAGTATCCATAGGTCCTTTATTTGCCGTTGCTGAAGCACTATTATATCGAGGAGCATCAATAGGACCAGGGCTTACTTTTTGATAATCTTTAATGCGTGGCACGCGTCGATCAATGCTCCCCATCATATAATAAGTCAGCTCACTATGAATATGAGGATTTAATAAAGCATGTTTGCCATGCCATTGAAATGCACAAAAACCGGTCAATGCTGCAAAGCCACCATTACCCAAATCTGGCGCCCAGATCGTATTAAGCTTTCTTGTTTTAGCAAGAGGAAGCATCAGCTTTAATCCCAAATTTGATTCTTGGCAATATGCAAAATCATAATGTGCATTTAAAAACAAGGTAACATCGCCATAACCGATAACATCATTATGATCACGAACGGCAATATCTTTTTGCTTTAAAATATTAGTAACAAACATTTCAACACCGGCATAATTTTCTTTCAAAAATGCTGTCCGTGCATCATTTTCATCTAATGCAAAAAAAGCAGCTTCCAATTGATCATTACGAGGAACTGAAAATTTTAAATGATGTGATTTACGAACAATCGGAATCTGAATGCCCGTTGATAATTGCCCATCAAGCCAATGCCGTGCATAGTTAATAGTAATTGTTTGACTATTAAAAGATGGCTGACACTCAATCTCTTGTTTACCATACAATTTATATGCTTGAGCAATGCTCACTAAAGTGGGATCAATAACTTGCTTATTAATCAACAATCGACTGATCAATAAAAAATCCTGAATCTCAACTGTTTTTTTTCCAAAAATATACGGAGTTAACGTCGTGCGATCGGTCCCAAAAAAAGCTTTATCAGCAAATGACGCAGAAAAATCAACTTCAAAATAATCATTTTTCAAAAAATTACGTGCTTCAAAAGGCCATGCCGCTTGTGAATACCAGAGCTCTTTTTGAACATCTTTCAATTTTTCATTTCCATTAACTTGATAATATCCCGTCTCTTGAATCGATTCATGTAAAGCGGGCCATTGTTTTTGAGATTCTTTTTTTACAACAGCAGGTGCTGAAGCTGAAGATACTACTTCCAATTTTTTAGGCGCTATCTTTTTGGATTCTTTTTTTTGATGTATCTTTTCTGGCTTCTGTTTTTGATCAAGTGGATGAAAAGCTTTTTTCCTGAATTCCTCTTTTTTATATGTTTTTTTTGCTTTTATTGTATTCGCATCTTGCTGAAATAATGAAGTCATCCAACTGACAAAAGTATTTTTCTTTTCTTCAAGAGCGTATGCACGTTGAATCGAGAAAAATGAGCAAATCAATAAAACAATTTTTTGCATTTTGATATAATTCATCGTCCATCCTTTTTATTTTAATATATTTCCTTGAGGATCTATTTTAAATATAAGGTATGCAAAGAACTGTTTTTGGTAAGTCAAATATAATTCCTTTATCAAAACCAGTTATTATGCCATTTAAATCTTCGCTCAAATCATCTTCATCAACGGTCAAATGAACCAAAACACCATCGCGTGTTCTGACATAATATTTGCCATCACTCTGTAAAAAATAAAATGCTTTAATGAGATTTGGTGCTCGATTAATATATGCTCTAACAATCTCTTGAGCAGAATCATT
>CAZZPM010000021.1:0-15235 GCA_964655535.1 uncultured Pseudomonadota bacterium | reverse complement strand
TATAAATCTTTTAATCCTGGAACCCAATTTTTAACCAGTGCAAGAGTAAATAGTGTTGCAGAAGCTGCTAATTTTTTGTGTTGACGAGGATTCTGTTTAAGATCTGTAAACCAGGTTTTGCTCTGTTTTTTTCCAGCTTTATAATGTGGTTTTATTCTGTCTTGTAGATTTTTTTGTAGATTTTTAATGAAAGCAAAGCGGGCAGTTTTTTCTGGCTCAATAGTTGGATGAGCTACTGGCTTGATCGGCCTTTGTCTGCTATTTTGAAGGACTGGTTTTGGGGTGATAACTACGGCTTCTATGGTTTCTTGTTCATCTATTTCTTTTGTATCGATATTTTCTTTTACTGTTTTTTCGGTTTCTTTTGATGGATTTCGAAGGATAAGAAATGGTTCAGTGACGGCATCGTCAGCTTCTTCTTTTTTTAATTTATTGGTTTCATAGATGTCGTAGCCGATAATGCTGAGTGCTGAAAGTACGCAAAGCGTTGAGAACCATGAGTTTGATGGAAGATCTGATGTTTTTAGAAGTGGTTTTGATGAACTTGATGAGGACGAGCTTGATGTGGATGCTGCAATCAAAATATTAATAATTTCTGACATGCCTGGGTTATTTTCTGTATCATTTTGTAATGATTGAGCATAAGCGATTGGTGTCAAGCCGCTTGCATTTACTTGATTAACATTACCGATATGTGGCATGAGGAGTCGTAAAATTTCTACTTGATTACACTTTATAGCATAAGCGAATGCGTCATGATCAGTTCCATCCCTCATCTTACAAAGAGCGCCAGCATTAATGAGGAGTTTTACAGTTTCTACTTGACCATTATGTATAGCATAAGTGAGTGGTAAAAAGTTTTTTCCATTTATTTGATTGACATTTGCGCCATTTTTAATGAGAAGTTCGACTGCTTCTCTGTAGTTATGCATTATAGAGTATGTGAGGAGTGTGTGATTATCAAATGCTACAATTATTTCATCAAGTGATGCTTTTTTGGTTATTCCTTGGTTAATTGCACGGATTATTTTCTTTTGAGATTGAACAGTACAATTCAACTGCGCACCCATAAACAACATACAGATAAATAACAGAGATTTTAATTTCATAAGTCGATCCTTTCCGCCGTCGCACGATGTGCTATGGCGAGATTTAATTTTTTATTTACAAATTAATAATGTTTTAGCTTGTTGAGCGTAAACTCAAAATAAAATAAAAAGATTTTTTTTGCAATGCGTGTTTTATAAAAAGGGCAAAAAATGGTTAAAAGTCACAAACAAAAAATAAAAAATAGAATTTTCAGCTAAAATGAGCTATTCTCACATCGAGTTTAAATATCTTTTTTTGAGAAAAATATGCAATATTGTTCAGAAATTATCAATAGTTCATTATCGAAGGCGACCGCGCTTTGTTGGCAGTGGGACCTGATGCCCGCGTTTGGTTCATTGCTTATTATCGATCAGCAGGATATTCAGATTTTGGGGATCGTGACAGGGCTTCAAACAGGTTCGCTTGATCCTTCGCGTACGCCTTTTGCGTATAAAAAAACAATTGTTGAGCTGAAAAAAGAACAGCCGCAAATTTTTACTTTTTTGCGCACGCAGATTGAGATGCAGTTGGTTGGATCTTTCAATAAAAAAGATCAAAAAATTGAGTATCGATTACCCGAACGTCCACCGTTGATTCATGCGTTTGTCGGTGATGCATCGAATCAGATCTTGCATATTTTTTTATCAAAGCCTGATTTTCTTCATCTGCTTTCTTTTTTTGATGAAGCGATTATTGATGAAGTTTTGTTGTCATTATTATGCAAAGCATCACAAAAAAAATTAGTTTCCTCCGCTTCTCTTGAGGCAATTATTGCTCAATACGCTCAGTTTGTTGGATCTGATTTTAGGCGACTGCGTCTATTTTGTAGCCGCCTTGAACAAATCGTACGATAATTTTCTGTTATTTTGTAAAAGTGTTCAATTTTGATATTGTATTGAGTAAATATCTATTTAAATTTGTTTTTTACTTTGTGCAGCAACGTGCTGAACTATTGAAAAAGGATTTTTATGAATCGAATTATTGATCAAGAATACAGTGCATTTGTTTCACAATTGAAACAGCGCATTGTAGCATCGCAACAGAAGGCTTTATTGTATGTAAATCGAGAATTGGTTTTATTATATCATCAAATTGGAATTTTAATTTTACAGATGCAAAAAAAAAAAGGATGGGGAGCTAAAGTTATTGATCAAATTTCTTTGGATTTACGGGCGGCTTTTCCTGCTATGAAGGGTTTTTCTACAAGAAATCTTAAGTATATGCGTAAATTTGCAGAAAATTATCATGATATTGCATTTGTGCAAGAGGTGCTTGCACAATTACCGTGGTATCATAATATTACTTTATTAGATAAAATTACTGATCCTTCAATTCGCTTATTTTATATTGAACATGCAATTAAAAATGGCTGGTCTCGCAGTCTTTTAGTTGCTCAAATTGAAACTCAATTACATAATCGTTAGGGAAAAGCGATTACTAATTTTAAAACTACACTGCCTGATATTCATTCAACATTAGCTCAGCAAACATTTAAAGATCCATATATTTTTGATTTTTTAAATGTTGGCAATGAAGCATATGAACGAGAAGTTGAAAAAGAACTTATAGCACATGTACAAAAATTTTTACTCGAACTTGGTGAAGGATTTGCATTTTTGGGACGACAATATCATCTTGAAGTTGCAGATCAGGATTTTTATCTTGATCTTTTATTTTATCACATAAAGCTACGATGTTTTATAGTGATTGAATTAAAAGATACTGATTTTAAACCAGAATATGCAGGAAAAATGAATTTTTATCTTTCAGCGGTCGATGACTTAGTGAAGCATAAGGACGATAGTCCATCAATAGGTCTTATTTTATGTAAAAATAAAAATAATATTTTAGCTGAATATACGTTGCGAGATATGACTAAGCCGATTGGACTTGCTGAATACCGATTAAAAGATGCTTTGCCAGAAGATTTTCAGATCGCATTGCCTACTATTGAAGAGCTTGAAATTGAATTATCTAAAAATTTATCGAGCAATGATAAAAAAAATGATAGGTAAGAGTCATACTATTAATGATTCTTACCTATCGTACATAATTATTTCAATTGTTCATACAGATTAAAAAAGCCTCGCGTTGTGCATGAAACGGCATCAATGCCCCAATTTAAAAGTTGTTGTGCAAGTGCTGGAAAAGTTTCGGGTGCTTGGCCACAGATGCTTATTTTTTTAGAAAGTTTATTTGCTTTTTCAATGCTCATGCGCAAAAGTACTCGTACCGCTTCATCTTGTTCATCAAAAATATGGGCAATAAGTCCTGAGTCGCGATCAACGCCGAGGGTAAGCTGGGTAAGATCATTTGAGCCAATCGAAAAGCCATCAAAATAGTGAGCAAATTTTTCGAGCAATAAAGCGTTGGCTGGAATTTCACACATCATGAGTAATTGAAAGCCATCTTGATTACGTTCAAGTCCTGATGCTTCAATGAGTGAGCTGACCAATTCTGCTTCTTTGAGTGTTCTGACAAAAGGGACAAGTCCATGAATATTAGTAAAGCCGATTTCTTGTCGTGCGTACAAAAATGCTTTGCATTCGAGTTCAAATGCTGCTTTATAGTTATCATCATAGTAACGCGAAGCACCACGAAAACCAAGCATTGGATTCTCTTCAGTCGGTTCAAAAAATGAGCCACCGATTAAGTTTCGATATTCATTACTTTTAAAATCAGAAAAACGAACATTGACGGGACGTGGATATGCCGCTGCGGCGATGGTGCTTATTTCTTGGGCCAATGTTTTGATAAAAAATTCTTGCGGCGTTGCATAATTGCACGTCACTGTTTGTATGAGCGCTTGCGTTTGAGTATCAGTTTTTTCGGGAAACAGAAGTGCCATGGGATGAATTTTGATACTTGCATTAATAATAAATTCAAGCCGTGCAAGTCCAATTCCTTGATACGGGAGCGCGGCACTTGAAAATGCTTCATCGGGATTTCCAACATTGATCCAGAGTGGCAGTTTTTTATCAACTTTGATTTCATGCGTTATTGTTTTTGTTTCATAAATGCCTTCATAAATATAGCCAACAGAACCTTGGCTGCAATCGAGTGTGATCTTTTGTCCATCAATAATTTTTTCTGTTCCGTTGATGGTGCCAATGACCGCAGGAATATTAAGCTCTCGACTGACAATCGCTGCATGGCAGGTTCGTCCACCTTGATTCGTGATGATGCCAGCTGCTTTTTTCATCAGTGGTTCCCAGTCAGGATCGGTGATGTTGGTGACGATGATGTCACCTGCTTGAACACGATTAATTTCGTTCGCTGAGCGTATGTGTCGTGCGGGGCCTGAAATAATAGTATCACCAACGCTATTGCCGGTTATGATTAGTTTTGATTGATCAGGATTTATTATAAATTGTTTCGTTGTTTTTATAAAAGTATCAGTTGTTTTCTGATTTGCATGGACCGTTTCAGGGCGCGCTTGTACAATAAATAATTGATTTGTTTGGCCATCTTTTGCCCATTCAATATCCATGGGAGTCGGTTTTTTGTAGAGTTCACTATAATATTCTTCAATGATCAGTGCATAATCAGCAAGTTGTAAAATCTCTGCATCAGTGATAGAAAAGTGCGCTTGATCTTTGGTAGAAACTGGTTGGTTTTCGACAGTTTTATTTTGATTATTATTTGAGAAAATAAGTTTCTGTTCTTTGGATCCCAGCCGTTTTTTAAGTAGTGACTTATGCCCAGCGCGGCGCGTCGGTTTATGAACATAAAATTCATCAGGATTAACGATGCCTTGTACAATGTTTTCACCAAGGCCGTACGAAGCAGTGATGTAGATAACATCGCGAAACCCGGTTTCAGTGTCAAGCGTAAAAATAACGCCCGAGCTTGCTAAATCAGAACGAATCATTTTTTGGACGCCGATTGAAAGTGCTACTTTCATATGTTCAAAATTATGATGCATCCGATATGAAATTGCTCGATCAGTAAATAATGAAGCAAAAATACGAGGAACATTTTTAATGATTTGTTCGCTGCTTTGAATGTTGAGGAGTGTTTCTTGTTGTCCAGCAAACGATGCACTCGGCAAATCTTCTGCAGTTGCTGATGAGCGCATGGCAGCGGACCATTGTTTGCCGTATCGTTTTTCATTTTCTTTGTATGCAATTGTAATTGCTTGAGCAAGATCATCAGGAACATTTTTTTCCATGATGAGGGTTCTTATTTCAAGTCCTATTTTTTGAAGTAAATCAATGTTAGTGCCGTCGAGCATTGCTAATTTTTCTGTGATAATGCTGCGTAAATTATTGCTATCGATGAAGTGCCAGTATGCTTTGACCGTGATAATAAAACCAGAGGGAACAGGAATCTGTTTGCTTTGAAGATGTTGAATCATTTCTCCTGACGATCCATTTTTGCCGCCAATGCTTGCAATATCTTGGAGTGAGACTTCTTCAAAGGGAACAACATATTTTTCAATATTCTGCATCATAAGCATCCTTTTTTAATAATTTGTTTTACATTTTTTTTCTTTGTTTATGGTATATCACTAAAAACAGGATCTCACAATGATTTCACTTGTAGATTGATTGGTAGTGAGCTTTTAGGTAAAATTTTATTTAAAAAAGGTTTCTATGTTTGTTTAAAAAAGAAGTTTTATGAAAATCAAAGAGGATAATTTTTTTAAGTGGTGAAATTGAGGGGATGTTATGATTAAAGAAATATTTTTTTTCTGGTTTCCTTTTTTTGCACCAATAAAAAAAATATTAGCACCAAAAGAAAAGAAAATAGTTGTCTATGATTTTTTAAAGACCGAAACAGTGGATCAAAAGCTTTTGTTGAGCACATCCCAAGAAAAGCCATTTTTGATTTTACAAGCGGATCAATTTGAAAAAATTATTCATCTCCTGAAGAAAAAACGAAAAAAGAAAAAATCAAAGCGGGCGTATGGATATTACATTGCAGGGGGTGTTACGCTTATTGTAGTTTACAAAATTGTTGTGGCAACCAAGTGGTATTTAGCGTGGATGCAAGATTTATATGATCAATATTTTTTGTTTAAATGGTTGAGTGATTATAAAACATATTTTTTTTCTTATAACGAGTATTTTGCTCAGAATCCCTTTTCATTTTTTGAATATCCTGATGTTGAAAAAAAATATCAAGAATTACAAGCAAGTATTGAAGAACGGTATCAAAAATTATTTGAAGAGCTAAAAAAAACAACAGAGCAGATGACTGAGCAAAAAATAGCAGCAGAAAAAAAAACATCAGCAGAAAGAGAAGCATTTGAAGCGATGTCGCAGCAATTTTTATTGCTGCAAAAAACAGTTATCGATACCTTCATTGAAGAACAGAATGAAATGGAGCAATCTTTCAAAAAACATCTCAAAGTAACGCAAGAGTTGAGTGCTGAGCGAGTCACAGATTTATTTGAAGAACAGCAAAAAAAAATTGAAAGTGCACTTGATGCTCAAAGCCAGTATTTGATTGATGCTCAGCAACGGATTGCTCAAGAAGCATCAACTCTTTTGCAAGAATCATTGCTTGAACAATGTCAGGCAATTCAAACATTATTATCAACTATTGCTGTGCAAGAAAAAGCATTGGATCAAAAAATGAGTGCATCATCAGAAGTCTTGCTTAAATCCTATGTACAAATTATTGAGGCTCAAAAAAAACTTGAGGCAAAGCAACAAGAACTAGTCAAGATTATACTTCCTGAAAAAATAGAAGCAGCGTCAGAACCATTACAAAAAGAAGCAGTTGAAATTATTCAAATAGCAGAGCAATCAAAATCGATTGATGTTGCATATCTTAAGGGTTCTTTTGCCTATTGTGTTCGGACTCTCGTTTCGCTTGGTGTTCCTGATGAATTGATTGCAACGATTGAACAACAAAATGCTCAAGCTGGCTTTTATAGTTGAAAAAGTTTGCAAGCTGTTTTAGTCGTTGTTTGAGCAACAAGTGCTTGCGTGCATTCTTTAATGAAAGCAATCTGTTCAACGACTGAAACAAGTTGAGCTGGTTCATTTTTTTTACCTCGTAGATGTTGTGGTGGTAAAAAGGGTGAGTCGGTTTCAAGAATCAAACGATCAAGCGGAACTTTTTTGACGACATCACGGAGTTCATGATTTTTTGGATAGGTGATTGGTGCATCAATGCCCAGGACCAGCCCCCAATCAAGAACTTTTTTTGCAAAATCATACGATTGAGAAAAGCAGTGAATAACACCGTTTATTTTTCCTCTATAATTTTGAAGTAAATCAAGTGTTGCATCAGCAGCTTCACGAACATGAATAACAAGCGGAAGTTGATGTTGTATCGCGATTTCAATGTGTGCAATGAATGATTCTTGTTGAATTATTTGATCAAATGGCTTGTGATAAAAATCAAGTCCTGTTTCGCCGATGCCGACAATTTTATGTTCTTTTTTTTCTGATAATAATTTGACTAGTTTAGCAAAATCTTCTTGCCACGGAGCATCATCGCTATCGCAGGGATGAATGCCAATCGTTGCAAAAATGTTTTGATATGCTTTTGCGATTGCAATGCTGTTCATGCTTTCAATGTATGAAGTGCCAACATTAATCATTCTTTTAATCTGTGCATGTTGGGCACGGTCAACATATGGTTTGAGGTCGATAATCTCTTGAGAGCTGATAATGCGATCTCTTGTTTTATCCGGAACGAGCATGTTTAAATGAACATGGGTGTCAATGAGTGATGAGTTAATATTCATGGAAAAAGTTCCTTTATTTTTTTTGTATTCAACAAGAACAAAAAATTGTTTTTAAAAAGTGGCTGTTATTCTTTATATTTATAATAAATCCATATACTTGACAAAAAAAACAACTCTCTTTACATTTCTCACTAGGTTTGAGCGCAATATTAATTTTTGTGTGGATAAAAACGCATACATTACCATGATAGGAGAGATAATGAACAAAAGCGAACTTATTGAAGCGATAAGCGAAGAAACAACGTTTAGTAAAAAAGAAGTGATTCGTTTTATTACATCATTTACTAAAATTATTGAAAGAACCCTTAAAAAAGGTGACAAAGTTTCGTTAACAGGCTTTGGTACATATTGGATTTCTGAGCGTCCAGAAAGAACAGGAATTAATCCTGCAACAAAACAAAAAATTAGACTTCCTAAAGTGAGAGTTCCTCGCTTTAAACCAGGAAAACAATTTAAAGAACAGATTAAAGCAACCTCATCAGCGACGTTTTAATGTCGATGAGAGTGAGCAAAATTATTCAATGTTTAGGGCCGATTTTTATTGCGGCCCTTTTTTTATTGGGCATCTTTTATGCTGTTCAAGCATTCATTGATTATCATGCGCTCGGTATAAATCTTTTATCAGAAAAAAATCTTGGCAAAATTATTTTTAGTTTAATGGTCATGGCGACTGTTGATCTATTTTTACGATTTCAGAATAAAAAATATCTGAACCATTTTTACCAAACAATTTTTGGCATCTTTCGATGGCGATCGATTAAAATTTTTGGTTCTTATTTTTTTCTTTTTTTTCTTTTTCATCTTGCAACGATTGCGCTTTTTGTTGGCATGGGACATGCGCATTTTATTGCTTGCTTTGATGGCTTGACGAGAGGTTTTTTTTTAAAAGCGCTTTGGGGATTTATAGCGACGTTTTTTTTAGTCTGGAGTGAAGAAGCGATTTTTCGCGTTGCTTTGTTTAATCATTTTCATCGTTTTTTGAAAACAGTTCCAGCAATGCTTATTGCCTCACTCTGTTTTATGGCGGCACATGGACTGACAAATCCGTATCATTTTTTTATGCATGAGTGGCGGATTGCGATTGGACTTTTTTTGTTTGGACTGATGCTCAATAGCATCTATGTTAAAACAGGAAATCTGATGGCCAACATGGGAGCACATGCGGGTGTTGTTTTTGTAAAAGTGCTTCAGCGGCGACTTATTTTTGTTCAATTTTCACCTCATATTCAATCATTTTGGTTGATCGATGCTGATTTAAGGCAGTCAGTTTTAGCTTATATTTTCTTTTTTTTGATTAGTCTCTATGTTGTTATCTCTTCAAAAATGATCAAAAAAGAAGGTTTTTTTCTAAAAATATAAAAAATTACCTTTTTCTATGGTTTTTGTTGATTCATGCTTCATGCATCTCTTTTTTTATGTTACAATGAATCATAAAATATTGTGTAATGATAAATAAAAACTATGCTTTTTGGAAAAGAAAATCGAATGTTTATATATGTAGTATCATTTTTTTTCATGTTCTTTTTGTCATCAGTTCCTATGATTGGTGCAGGGGATGCTGCTTTGAACGCGGCATGCAACCGAACAGAAGCAGCGCGACATCAGGATATTTTAAAAGATTCTTTTGTTTCATTATTGACGGGTAATCCCGTTGATTTAGAACATGGTATTGCGTATGGTAAGTCATTATGGCGTAAAGGATTGAATGCTCTGTTTGCTCCACCAGCTCAATCAAAAGCTTCAAAGAAACGTCGATCTAATGTTCCTGCAAATCAAAAGAAGCTTTTTAAAGACATGATAAAAGAAAATATAAAGAAATTTTATAGTGGTGACGAATTGGTTAAAAAAAATCAGTTTGTTGATGGATCAGAATATATATCTGCCTTAGAAATGTTACAAAGTATTGAATCAGCATCAGCGATTTTATCAAGCGATAAAAATATAAATTCTGAATTTATTTTGATACAGCAGCATTACAATCATTTTTTTGAACAATATCGATTTGAGTTACATGCATTGTTTCCATTATATCAAAAGATTGTAAATCCACTAGATCAATCAGAAGAAAGTTATAGTCAAGCTCTTATAGCTTTTTTTGTTGAACTTCAGAGTAAAAATTCTCAGTTACAAGCATTGCATCAAAAAGTACTAGAAGCAGAAGAAAAATATCTTGTAATAACTACCAATGCATCACTTGCATCAATTGTTTCAAAAGGTCGAGCTCAAGAATGTAAAGTTAAATTACAAGCATTACAATCAAATAAGTATGATTTAACAGTTCAAGAAGCATTGAAAATGGCGATACTCAAATGTGATGATCCAGCATTAACGCAAGAAGATCTTGTTCGATTTGAAATGGTTATTGACCAGAAAGATTTAATTCCTTTAAAGCCAAGTGCTCATTTTGATCGGCATGATGCTAAAAACTTGGGGAAGCTTTTTTTGGTGGTAGCGGTTGTTGGAGCGGTTTTTTATAACAAATATAAAAAAGATCAGAAAGCTTATGTTGATAAACTTCGTTCAAAGATTATCTATGCAGAAATGCCTAAAGAAAAACGTGAAGCACTGCTTAAAAGATTAGAATCGCACAAAATTAAATTTGTTCCTCATTGGATTCGTAAACGAACAAAGCATGATGCATTTGATAAAAAAGTTGATGCGCTCTATCAGGCAACGCGTCAAACAAAATTGAAGGCATTGAAAGCGTCTAAATCAGCAGCAAGTACTTCAAAGGCTTCAGCTTAAACTATTTTTCATTAAAATAATTTTGATTTAATATAATTTCACAGCCACGATTTTTGAGTGGTTTTAAAAAACTCTGTTCAATAATATTATTTCCATACAAATTCAGATGAATAAGCGATTTAAAATCTGTTATCGGTTCAAGGATATCTGATGAAATACAATAATTTTCGCTTAAATCAATCCAGAATAAATGGGGAGATTTTTTATACGTGCAGTCACCGAGTGAAGAAAGTTGATTGTTTGAAATATCAAGTGAACGAAGCTTTGGTAATTCTGGCCAGATCCTAATTTCAGAAATTTGGTTATGTGAAAGATTGATATTAATCAGTCGTGGATTGTTTCTAAGACAAGAAAAATCAGTTGTTGCAATTTTGTTATGTGCGATTTGCAGATACGCGATGCGTGTCGCTTGAGTAATTGGTTCAATTTCAGTGATCTGGTTGTAAGAGAAATCAATATCTTTTAATTTTTTGCATTGATCAAAGGTCTTTGGTTCAATACTTTTAAGTTGGTTATGAGCAGCGTTTAAAATTTTAAGATGAGGAAAAAGATTTTTAAACGACATCAGCTGGGAAATTTGATTATGAGAAAGATTGAGTCGTTGCAACTTGGTGCAGGGAGCAAGAACGCTTGGGTCAAAATTGGTTATTGTATTATGAGAGAGATCAAGGTCGACTACGTTTATATATTGAGCAAAATCTTGGCTATCAAGTTGAGTAAGTTTATTCTTCGAGAGATCAAGGCGCGTTACTTTTTTTGGGTCTTTAATTTTCTGCAAGATATCTGTTTTTTTTAAATTATTATCGGTTAATGAAAGATGGCTGTTTGCCTTTATCTCTGCTAAAGAAACAAAAAAATAGATAATAAAAATGAGTGCTATTTTCATACGGCTCCTTGTTTGGATATAAAAAGGTTTTGATGCAGTTTAAAAAAAGAGATTGATTTTTTTCAAGACAATCGATTTGAGGGGGAAGGCTAGAAGTTTTTTGAGACTACTTCTTTTTTTTTTAATCTTCGCTATACTTAATCTTGTTATTTTTGGATTAACAAATTGTATTACCTTTATACGTCTGGATCTTATTATGTCAGAGCAAAAAAACCATCTTCTTCATGAGCAGAGTTCACAGGAACATGAAGTTCGTCTTTCAAAAGTACATGCATTGCGTGAGCAGGGCATAGAGCCATGGCCTTGTTTTAAGCCGGTTAAAAATCATGCTGCTGTAATCAAAAAAGAATGCGCTGAAAAAAATATTACTGAAAGTGCTGAGACCTATTCGCTCGCTGGTCGTGTTATGTCCAAGCGTGAGCATGGCAAAACTATTTTCATGGATTTGAAAGATAAAACAGGAACGTTTCAATTGTACTGTAATAGTGGTGCTCTGGGTGAAGAAACATTTAAGATTTTACAACATTATATTGATCTGGGCGATGTTATTTGGGTTTCTGGTTCATTATTTACAACAAAAATGGGTGAGTTGAGTTTGAAGGCTCAAGAATTGACTTTGTTGAGCAAATGTTTACACCCACTTCCTGATAAATTTCATGGCATGACTGATGTTGAGCACCGATATCGTCAACGGTATCTTGACTTGATGGTTAATCATGAAACAGCTGAAAAATTTAAAAAGCGTTCACATATTTTACAAGCAATTCGAAAATTTTTAACCGATAAAGAATTTTTAGAAGTTGAAACACCGATGTTGCATCCCATTGCGGGTGGAGCTGCGGCGCGTCCTTTTGTAACGCATCATAATGCGTATAATACAGAGTTTTTTTTACGCATCGCTCCTGAATTATATTTGAAGCGATTAGTCGTTGGTGGCTTTGATCGAGTTTTTGAAATTAATAGAAATTTTAGAAATGAAGGGGTTTCAACACGTCATAATCCTGAATTTACGATGCTTGAATTGTACATGGCATATGGAGATTTTCATGATGGCGTTGCCATTACACAAGCATTGTTTCATGATGTTTTGGCAGCATTAAATTTACCTCATAAGCTTTCATTTAAAGAACATGAAATCGATTTTTCAACACCATTTGCACAATACACGGTTGAAGAAGCATTGATTCATTTGGGTGGATTTCAAGCGTCTGATTTGACTGAAGTAAATATTGATACAGCAATTCAAAAGCATAATGTGGAGTTAGCATATGCAGGCGCTTCGCATGGTGAAAAATTATTTGCATTATTTGAAGAGTGTGTAGAAGAAAAAATTGTACATCCAACGTTTATTATAGGATATCCACTTGAGGTTTCTCCGCTTGCAAAACGAGATCCGAACAATTTTGAACTTGCAGCGCGTTTTGAATTATTTGTGGCAGGCATGGAATTAGCCAATGGATTTACTGAGTTGAATGATCCGCTTGATCAGGCTGAACGATTTAAAAAACAGATGGCAGCAAAAGACGCAGGGGATGAAGAAGCACATAATTATGATGCTGATTTTGTTCATGCACTTGAATACGGCCTTCCTCCAACGGTTGGTGTTGGGATTGGCATTGATCGTTTGGTGATGTTGTTGACGAACACAAGCTCAATTAAAGATGTTATTTTGTTTCCAACGCTTAAAAAAGTACAACAATAATAATGACAACTACGTTTATTGCGGGTAAAAAATATCGTTGGCAAAAACCATCTTTTGATAATGAACAAATTTTAGAATTTATTCATACATTTAGTTTGAGTAGACCGATTGCTCAAGCATTGGTTAATCGTGGGTTTAAGACTAAAGAGCAACTAACTGCTTTTCTGGTCAGTGATCCTGATGCTTTAGTACATGATGCATCAAAATTAAAAGATGCAACAGTTGCTGTTGAGCGCATTGTTCGCGCAATTGAACAGAAAGAAAAGATATTAATTTTTGGTGATTATGATGTTGATGGTATAACTTCAACGTCATTGATGTTGATTGGTCTTTTGCCGCTGGGAGCAAACATTAATTATTTTTTGCCCAATCGTGCGCGTGATGGCTATGGGCTTTCAGTTAAAGCGGTTGATCGTGCATCTGCCAATAAATATTCATTGATTATTACGGTTGATAATGGTATTACCGCTTTTGATGCAGCTGATGCTGCGCGTAAGCATGGCATTGATCTGATTATTACCGATCATCATCAACCGCATGGTGCATTACCTGATGCGTATGCAATTGTAAATCCCCAACAAAAAGATTGTCAGTATCCGTTTAAAACATTTGCTGGTGTTGGGGTCATTTTTAAGTTGATTGATCTTTTGTATAAAAAAATTAACAAACAATTGCCTGAAAAAATGTATGAACTTTTAATGTTGGGCACGGTTGCTGACGTAGTTCCTTTGACTGGTGAAAATCGATATTGGGTTCAGCAAGGGCTTGCACGAGTTAACACAAAGCAGAGTCTGGCGATGAAAAAACTTGCTGAAAATGCACAGCTTACCAAAGCTGTCTGGGGATCGCTTGATGTTGGATTTATGATAGCTCCACAGCTTAACGCATTGGGGCGTCTTGATGATGCGCGCGATGGGGTAAAATTTTTGGTCAGCCCTCGTGCTGATGAAGTTGATGCAGTTGGTTCGGTGCTTAAAGTTATTAATGAAGAGCGCAAGCGCATCGATCGTGCTATTTTTGATCAAGTTGATGGAACGATTCAAAAAGGGGTGATCGATTTAAAAAGTGAGCGGATCATTATGGCAGCGCATCATGGATGGCCAGCTGGCGTGATTGGATTGGTTGCAGGGAAACTGATGCATAATTATGGGCGGCCTGCTATTTTGTTACACTTGACTAAAGATGGTATTGCAAAAGGTTCATGTCGTTCGATTGAAGCATTTAATATTTTTGAAGCATTAACCACGTGTGAAGATTTATTGTTAACGTTTGGTGGACACAAATGTGCAGCCGGTTTAAGTATTAAAGAAGAAAATATTCCAGAATTTAAAGCACGGCTTGAAGCCTTGATTGAACCGATCTGTTCATTTGATATGTTACAACCGACGTTGCAGATTGATGCCGAGATTCACTTGAGTGATTTGACCAAAAAATGTATGGCTGATTTAACGTTGCTCGAACCGTTTGGCAATCAAAATCCTCTGCCTTTATTTATTACAGCGCCGGTCACACAGCTCAAAGCGCCTACATTACTCAAAGATCTACACGTTAAGACAACATTGTTTGCCGACGGCATTATTAAGCCGGTTATTTTTTTTAATCGACCCGATCTCTATCAAATATTACTTGAAATAGAAGATCGTTCTTTTTTGGTTGCAGGACATGCAACAACGAATGAATGGAATGATAAAACGACTATTGAGATGCAAGGTCTTGATATCGCGCTTCTGTAGTCGGTTCTGATTTTTTAATTGACAGAATTTCTTTTTTATTTTTCCTAAAACAACGATTAATCCATAGTTTGCTGTATGCACAAAGCGGCGACAAAATTGTGCGCCCAGGATTTGTTTTGAGTTTTTTATCAAAATGTTTTCGGTGCTTTTTGAGTGTTTTATAGTTCTTATAAATATCTATCCCAAGAGCTACTAATATTCCCAAGCCTATTTTTTCTTTGGTTATTTTTGCTATTTTTTCTTTTGCTAGTCGTTGACCTGTTTCTTTAGGACCAAGTGATCTAGAAGTCTCTAAATTAAGTTCACGCTCTTCTTCTCGCTTACGCTCTTCTTCTCGCTTACGCTCTTCTTCTCGCTTACGCTCTTCTTCTCGCTTA
>CAZZPM010000020.1:0-16077 GCA_964655535.1 uncultured Pseudomonadota bacterium | reverse complement strand
CGTTCGAACTTGAAGCATTACAAGCAAAACTTGATGCCGCTCAACAAGAAACAAAGACAGAAAATCTTGCATAAGTACATCACTATAAAAATCCAAAAGCCCTTGATCAACATCGGGGGCTTTTTTAATGCAAAAAAAGAGCAGTCACTAAAGCATAGCGCTGCTCTTTTTAAAAAAATTATCGATCGTTGCTTTTATGCAACCATATCTTTTAATTTTTTTCCTGCTTTGAACTTTGGCACTTTTTTTGCAGAAATTTTCATTTTTGCACCAGTTGCTGGATTAACGCCAATTCTTTCTTTTCTTTTCATCACGGTGAAAGTTCCGAAACCTGTAAGTACTACAGATTTTCCTTTTTTGAGGCTCAATTCAATAGCCTTTACAAATGAATCCAAAGCACTTTTACAAGATGCCTTAGTCATTTTTGTGTCTTTAGCGATTTGCTCGATCAACGCGGTCTTATTCATTATTTTCTCCTTGCGTTACGGCGTGGATATTATTAAACAACTACTCACTATTTACTTCCATATTATGCTTATAGCAAAAGAATTGCTCTATGCAATATTTTGAGAATCTCGCATTCAATTTTTTTTGTCAAGAGATATTCTTGATTATCATTTATTTGATCCAGTGCTACTTTTACCTTGTTCACTCTTTTTTCAAAAGTCGTTCATTCTTTGATCGCTTCTTATGAAAAGATATTGCAGCATGATGTGTGTAGTCTCGCAAAGCGATTAAAAGCTGTCCCATGGGACTCTTTCGATCTAAAATAATGCCCTGCGGATGAGCGTTAGCAAACAATCGCTCCTCTTTTTTTGCAAGACTTATACACGGAATTTGAGGGTAAATATTCTTAACCGCATTTCGTTGCCCTTTCCCGCCATCAATCAACATAAGGTCAGGAAAATCTGCCGCTTCTTTGTATCGACGACTGACCACTTCTTGCAATGCAGCATAATCATTATTTCCTTCAAATGACTTAATAATAAAATTTCTAAAATAAGAAGGATTCGGTTTTCCATCCGTAAAACGAATTGAAGCTCCTACAACAACCGTTCCTTGCATATGCGAAATATCAAAACAATCAATATTCTGCGGTAACGCATCTAGCTTGCAAAGCTCTTTAATTTTTTGCGCGGCAAGTCCATTGTGCAAAAATACTTTTTGCTGCGTCTGCAATGCCAATGAAATAATATTTTGATAATGACCTGATGAAGGATTCACAATAATATGAATCGATGCCTCAAGCTGATGCCATGTCATTAAAAATGATTCTATCAATGCATGATCAGAAAACATAAAATTAGTCAAAATAATCTGAGTCGGCGATTGTTCACGATATAAACTCAAAAAATATTCCTGACAACTTGATCCATCTAAAACATCGACATACCAACTTCCCCTACTTGTTAAAACCGCATGCTCTTCTTGATAATAGGTTAAAAGTCCCAGCTCTCCGTTAAAAATCCAGACATCAATACTTTTATATAAAGAGGGACTGTTTTGAACTAACACTGTCGAGCGAAGCGATGATGAAAAAATTTCAAGCGACTTCATCAATGCAACTAATTCTCGTGAATACTCAAACGTTAATGCTTTATTTGATACATCAAGCGCACTCTGCAATTCTTGTTCACACGATTGATACCCTTTTGTCAAAAATGTTTTTACATACGAAAGTCTTTTTTTATATGCCAGAAGATCAAAAAACTCTAGACAAGACCCTGCACAGATTCCAAGATGATATTGCATGCACCCATTTGAAATTTTTTTGTTACACAATTTAAGTCGAAACTTTTTTAACAAAAATGAAAACATATGGCGCGTACTTCTTTTATCGATAAACGGACCAAAATAAGCCCCTTTTGCTGTTCGATGACGCGTTAACAACAATTCTGGTACTTTTTGATGAGTAATTAAAAAATATAAAAAAGGGTTTCCTTCTTTCAAAAGAACATTAAACGAAGGCTTATGTTGCTGAATTAAGGTTGCTTCCAGAAGCATTGCATCGAGTTCTGTCTGAGTAATAATCCATTCGATCTTTTCTGCCGCTTCAATAATTGCATGTGATTTAGCATATAAATCATCAGCTGACAAATAACTACTCAATCGAACATGTAAATCTTTTGCTTTGCCAATGTACAACATTGCACCCTGTTGATCTTTAAAAAAATAAACACCTGATTGATGCGGCATTTCACGAATTCGTTCTTTAAAAATCAATTTTTGCATGATACACCTTCTTATACTACAAAAATATCAGTGCTTTTACTATTTTCAAAAACTTGCTATAGTACATTATATAAAAAATAAAAAATTTTAAAAATAATACTGTAGGATCATACATGACTCAGTCTAAAAAAATATCTTTTTTATCAGCAATCCTTATTAACGTTAATTCAATTGTTGGTGTTGGGCTTTTTGTCAATACAAGCATTCTTACACAACAAGTTGGCATTTGGGGATTTTTGAGTTATCTTGCAGGCGCTTTACTTCTTTTTCCTATCGCTCTCACTATGGCTGAGCTTGCTACAGAACATCCTGTTGCTGGTGGCATGTTTTTTTATAGCAATCAAGCTTTGGGAAAATTGGGAGGCTTTATCAGTGGTTGGAGTTATTTTTTAGCTAAAACAACTTCATTTGCTTTACTCTCGCATCTGTTACTCAAATTTATAACAGAACAATGCGGACCAATACATTCATCCTATTTCCCTTTGCTACATGGATTATTTTTTGCATTGCTCTGGCTTTTATTAGTCGGTGGCGTATCAATCGGAGGTAAAATTCAATATTTGTTTACAGCACTTAAAATTATTCCACTCTTAAGTATTGTCGCTGTAAGCTCCTATTTTTTTTCAATAAAACCTTTCTTGCAAACAAATATTCCAACATTTGATATTTTAAGTAGTCTTTCACTGGTCACCTTCGCTTTGGCAAGTTTTGAAATTATCTGCTCAATCGGCCACCTTGTTGAAAATGCTCAAAAAAATATTTATTGGGTTGTTATCATTTCATTTATAACCGTTGCTTGTCTATACATGTTATTTCAAGGAAGTATTGCTGGTGGACTCGGCCTTGAACAGATTACGACATCAAATCCTATTCTCTTTATTTTTACAAAGCATATTCCAGCTTATGCATGGATTACTAACGTCATTTCCATCACTCTCTACTCAGCAGTATTTGGAACAATATTTACGATACTTGGCAGCAATAGTTGGAATCTATATGTTCTTGCTTCACAAAACTCTTTTCCCTTCAAAGAACAGATCTGCAAACTTTCACAAACCAATGTTCCCTACATCAGCACTCTTATAAAATTATCCTGCGCATGGATTATTTTATTAATCAGTCGTAATCAAATTGCTCTTCAAAATATGTTTGTACTCAATGTAAGCATAAGTTATGGACTGAGTGTTATATCCTGCTTACAACTTGCCACTATTTCTCGTATAAAAAAAATATTTATTTGTGGGCCTGCTTTATTAAGCTGCAGCTATCTTCTAGCACTGAGTTTTTTTAAAGTAAGTCAATCGGGTATTAGCTTTTCATTTTTATCTTTATATCTGACAGGATTTGGATTATATTTTTATAAAAATTATTTTTCATAGAAGAATAATGAAGCTTCCCCATTAAATTTCCTTCTCTCTTATGGATACTAACTTTAAAAGGAGAATCGATGTATAGCGAACATAATCAACAATTAATGATGGTCATTTTTGATGGCATTGATAATTCTGTTTTTAAAAGCCAAGTACTCGCTCCACTTTTACAACAAATTGCTGTACAAAAAAATCTTGAAATCACTCTCGTTAGCTTTGAACGCAAATCTTACAGTAATGAACAACTCATGAAAATCATTCCACCTCATGATCAACTGCATGTTATTTTATGCCCGCGAACTCCTTTTATAGGCATTGTAGGCCTCTGGATTGCTGGTTATTATTTTAAAAAAATTATAGCTTCAATCCCACTTGAAAAAATTATCGCTCGTGGCCCTCTTGCAGGTTTTATTGTTTTACAATTTATTAAAAATTTATATGAAAAACATGAGCCCCAAGAAATTATTGATGTCGTTGTTCAAGCACGAGGACTAGGCGCAGAGGAATATCGCTTAGCCTGCGAACAAGAAAGCAACCAATGGTATCATCGCTTATTTCAAAAATGGTATTTTCAAGCACTACAACAGATTGAATACGAAGTCTATCGAAACGATATTTTTAAAAAAAAATATGGATCTTTTGAGATAGAAGCTGTCAGTGAAGCTCTTAAAAAATATCTTATTGAACAATACGAAGCAGCTGAAGATAAAATTTTCATTGCTGAAAAAGATCTCATTACACTCATTAATCCAGACGATAAAAAAATATGGCGCACAAAAACACGATCTATACTCAACATTCCAATAGATGCTTCTCTGTATTGTTATAGTGGATCGGCAAAACCATGGCAATGCATCACCGAAACTATAGATTTTATGGAAGAAAAAATGAATACGAATCAAAATATTTGGTTGATGCTTCTCGTTCCAGAACAAGATAAAACAATTGTTAAACAGACTTTACAGAAAAGCAGCATTAATAAAAACCAGATTATTATAACTTCTGTCCCTGCATCAAATCTACTAGAATATCTTTCTGCTGCCGATTACGGACTACTACTACGTAAAAAAGACATTGTTAACTGGGTTTCACGTCCAACGAAAGCACTTGAATATTATTCTGTAGGACTTGAAATTATTCATAATGATACCATTGCGTATGTAAAAAAATTAACCACTACCACTCATTAATATCTCCTTATTTCAAATAACATTCTCTTAAATGTTCATTTTACATAGTGATCATTTTTCCTTATTTCTATTTAATTTATTTAGTATAATTGACTACTTGAAAAGAATATCTATAGAATCAAAATAAGAATTGTTATTTTTTCTATTGCCATTATTTTTTTATAAAAATAAAGACACGGAGTATTATTAAGGGGAAATGTTATGAAAAGAACGCTCTTAAAAACATTACTATTTTTAATAGTTCTACAGATAAATCAGACTGGAAAAACCTTTTCAAGCATCAATCCCAAAATTACTGATCCTCATAATCAACAAAATTTTTCACTGATGCAGATGGTCTCTAAAGTCTCAAACATGAAAGAAACTATTTCTACAGCTACTGCTAAACCTTTAGAACCAACAACAAGTACAGAATCAACATTAGATGCTCAAACTAAGCCTTTATACGAATGGACTGTTATGCTCTATATTCAAGCAAAAAACAATCTATATCAAGCTGCAGTTGAAAATTTACATCAAGTCGTTAAAGCATTTAATGCTAGTAATGTTGGTATCTATATTCAATGGTATCAACCACATCATGAAGGAATTCGTCGCTATCACATTACCGGACAAGGTATTAAGCTTGAATATTGTTCTGATGAATACTCAGAAAATCATACTGCTTCTGAATTGGTAGATTTTGTTGACTGGACTGTCAAAAAAGCACCTGCAAAAAAATATATCTGTATTCTTTGGAACCATGGACTTGGCATCATTGATCCAGAATGGGGAAATCCCATTCGTGTGGTTCAAAATCCTCTTGAAATGATCCAAGGACAAAGAACGCATATTAATGACATTGTTGAATCACTTCATTTTGACTCATTTTCAACAGCAAATCGTGGTATTTTATTTGATGAATCGCGACGTCTTTATATGAATAACCAAGAATTAGTTAAAGCATTTGATGAAATAAAAACAAAAACACTCAATGGAAAAAAAATTGATATCATTGGAATGGACGCCTGTTATATGCAGATGCTTGAAGTAGCTCACCTCATGCATCCTTTTGCAAAATACTTTATAGCCTCTGAAGATGTTGAACTTGCTCAAGGCTGGAATTATCCTGAAATCATACGTTTTTTAACCAGTAATCCAACATGCAAACCACGTCAATTTGCAGAACATATTATTTCAACATATGATACCTTGTACCGTGGAAGAACTAATTTGTTTACACAATCCGCACTCAAATTATCACGTATTCCTGCCGTTAAAAATAAAATTGATATCCTCGCACAAGCATTTTTGCGCTGCTACGAAGCCGCACCTCTTGAAACAAAATCAATTATTCGGCAAGCACGTAATCGATGCCAACAATTCAGCATGCAAACATATATTGATTTAAAATCATTTTGCGAAGAGACTCATAAATTACTCAAACCACATACCGAACTATATAATTATCTCAATGCACCTATCAAAAATAGTATTGCTGCAATCGATGATTGCGTCATTTCTAATACATCAAGCACCTATTTTGGCAAAGCGTATGGCATGTCTATTCTTTTTCCTTTATACCGCATTGATCGATCATATCTTTTAACTCCTTTTGCTCAAAATTCATTATGGTTAGATTTTTTATATAAAAGTTTGTTACAATAAATCATATTTTATCGCCAAAAAAAATAAAGCTTCTTTACAAGCATTTCTTATATTTTTATAAACTTCTTGTATTATTCACCTACTTTACGTTAGGGTTCCCCTAAAGAAATTTCATATAATTTTTTCAATAAAAAGGGGAAAATCATGCAACATACCATGATGCAAAAAATATGCTTATCGTTTTTAATACTTTTTAATGTTCACGCATTAGAAGCAAAAAAAATACGTCCTCATTCGAGACCAACGTTATTACATACATCAAAACCATCATCATCAAATGCTATGTTAACGCCATCAAATACATCATCTGCCGCATGGGCTATGTGGTGTCATGCGAATGGTGACAATAGTCTTGCTGAATTTATTGATTATAATACAAATAACATGGCATCAGCAAAACTAAATGATCAAACACTTATTTTAGTCCAGGCTGATCGACCAAAAGATACCGGAACCTATCGATATCGCGTTGAGCAAAACAAAGTTTCTCTCATTGAACATTTATCATATGAAATGGGACAACGTCCAGGACAAGAAATCATTGATGGAATTGCTTGGTGCAAAAGCAAATATGCTTTCAATAATCTTATTCTTAATTTATGGGGACACGGTTCAGGCATAATGGACCCTATCAGAGGACTCAGAACCCATGATCGTGGTATTTTATTTGATGACACCAATGATACCTATCTCGATAATCAAGGTTTATCAATAGTAATGGATAGCATAGCAAGTTCACTTGGCAAATCGATTGATATTTTTGGCACCGATGCCTGTTTAATGGGTGGTATAGAAGTTGGATGGCAAATTAAAAATTCAGTTAAAATTCTCGTAGCTTCAGAAACAACTGAGCCTGGATCTGGATGGAATTATGCTCCTTTTTTAAATGCTATTGCAGCAAAACCAACATTAAGTGCTGAAGATGTTTCAAAAGAAATTGTAAAAGCATATGGAGCTTTTTATAAAAAAGATACCTCGCCCTACACTCTTTCAGCAATCAATTTAAGCAAGTTACCTGCTATTGTTCAGGGACTTCATTCAATTATTGATAACGTAAAAATATGTATGCAAAAAGATCCGAGAAATACACTCATTGCTATTATGTCTGCACGTGCACTTTCTCTTCAAATGGATGAAAATTCTTATATCGATTTAATTAGTTTTTTAACGGCACTTAATAAACAATTGTCTCGTATGAAAATACGTTCTTTTGATGAACATCATACTCATGGCACTATCGATGTTCAAAATTTAGATATTATTCAAGATTTAGATATTATTGTTGAAGATACACGTATGGTTATTTCAGATGTAATTTCATATTTTACTGATCCTCTTGAAACAAGAGCTTTCAAAGATGATGTCAGCAAATTAGTTAAATCAATTGATGCTACTATTAAATCAGTCTCATTAGCAATAATTGCTAATACAGCAGGTAATGGCATGAATCAAGCAAAAGGTATGACCATCTATTTTCCTCCTGCAAGAACGCCGATTCACCGATCTTACCCAAAAACAAAATTTGCTCAAGAAACACGATGGATGCAAGAATTTTTAATCGGTATCTTAGGATATCAAAAAGCTTAATTTCAATAATTGAGAGCTATAAAAAACTTATAGCTCTCAATTGTAAAAACTAAGGTGTATTATGCATTTTCTAAAATCATTATTATTTTTTTCACTCTTTTTTTCATCGATGCATGCAAATCCTTTTTCATCAAAAATGATTATTCATAATACGACCGATGTTCCTATTTTTTTTGCCATGTATTATCAACGAGATTTTCCTGCCTTTAAAGCAAAACAGATTATTACACCAATACAAATTAAACCAAATGATACACTAAAAATTAAACGCCCTTCAATGAAGCTTACCTATTCTCGTATGGGGTTAGTTGCATTTAATAAAGAGCTTCTTAAACCTTCACTCACTCATCGCGAATATAAAAATCTTGAACGTTTTTTAATGGGCATAACAACCGGTGATGTTTTTTACATCAGAAAAAATGGTAACCAACTCCAATCTGACAACATTTTTGAAAAAGCAACTGAACCAATGAAAAAAGTTCTTAATAAAATTCTCGATGATAAAGAAAAACCAATCATTGATTCTGATATTAAAGTAAGACAAGGAAATAGACTCTGTCCTCAAGAACAAAATTTTATTCGCAAACGATTACCAAAAATTAAAAACGCTTTTGAAAGAATAATTGGACCACGAGATGGAAATTATGTACCCACCGTTATTGCAATGGGAAGTGGTGGTGGTTATCGTGCCCTCATCGGCTTTTGGGGAGCAATTCAAGGTCTTAATGAAATTGGCGTTTGGGATACTTGCATGTATACAAGTGGCGTCTCAGGATCAACATGGATATTGTCAGCACTCTATGGAGCAGAACAATCCATGGATACATTAACCGATTATCTGAAGCCACGTCTTGCAAAAAATTTACTTAGAAAAAACATCTATGAATTAGATGAACTGTCATCTATTTTTTTTCAAAAAGATGACTTCACTCTCATCGATGTCTGGGGACTTTTGCTCAGTCGAGCATTATTTGGTGAACAAGATTCTTTAGGTTGTGATGTAACTTTATCATCACTGACAAAACAAGTTGACAATGGACAAATGCCACTTCCTATCATGACAGCAGTTCAACGAGGCATGGACAGAATAAAATGGTTTGAATACACTCCCTATGAAGTTGGCTCACAAGACTATCAAACATTTATCCCTGCACGTTATGCAGGTGCACGTTTTATTAATGGTGTATGCCAAGAACCAAAATTTAGAGAATATCCCCTTGGTCTTCATTGTGGTGTTTTTGGATCGGCATTTGCTGTTGATGGGCAAAGAGTTTCAGAGTCTATTGATAATAAATTTCTTGATCTTTTATTACTTAAAACACGATTAAATGGATATCAAGCAACAACAGGATCTCTCACTAATTACATGAAAGATATGACTTCAACACCAATCAGCAAATCAAAAATTCTTAAAATGGTTGATGGCGGAGAAGACCTTAATATTCCAATGCCTCCCTGCATGCGCAGAAAACCAGATATACTTATCATTGTAGACTTAGCACCCAACGAACCTACTTACTCTGCTAAAGTTCTTGAAAAAGCACTCCAAGATGCAAAAAATCGCGGCTACATAGTACCTGATGCTGATCCAGAAATAATTCGTCAGCGGAATGCTGTTACCGTTATCCGCGCTTCAAATAATCCTCAAGCCCCAATCATTATTTTTATTCCAAATTTATATCAAGCATTTGAAACGCTCAAACCATTCTATACTTCTGAAGAATTTGATTCACTCGCTGAACCGATGAAAAAAGCGATCGTTGATAACAAACAACTTTTTTATAATGTTTGTGCTGAAGTTTTTGATCGTAAAAATTCGCCAAAAGAAATCGCTAAACCTACAATAATAATTGAATCTAAAAAACCAGTCGCCCCAGCAATCAAACCAACAGTCAAAACAGCAGTCAAACCAGCCCTAGAAATTGACTCAACAATAAAACCTACAGAATCAGAAATAAAAATTTCTGAAAAAATAACCACTGCACAAAAATCAACTTCTTTAAAGAAAACAAGACGTCACATCATTTAACTCAGGCCCAAACAATGTTTAATAAAGTCGCTATTATTGGAGCAGGAGCTGTTGGAAGCACCACTGCATACACACTGATGCAGACCGGTATCATTTCAGAAATTGCTTTGATTGATACTAATGAACAGAAAGTTGCTGGTGAAGTTGCCGATCTTCAACAAGGAATTCAATTTACACGCCTTACTAAATTATACGGTGGCACTAGTTTTAACCTCGTAGAAAATGCTCACATTATTGTCATAACTGCAGGAAAATCACAATTGCCAAACCAGACACGTGATGATCTTTTTCAAGATAACTATACCTTATTTCAAAATATCATTCCTCAAATTACCAGCATTAATAAAAAAGCGATTCTTCTTATTGTTACTAATCCTGTTGATGTGATGACCAGCATTGCACTCCATCTTTCAAAATTTGACAGCTGCCAAGTTTTTGGCACTGGAACTGTTCTGGATTCAGCTCGTCTTCGATACAAATTAGGAAATATTTTACAAATTAGCCCTAAAGAAATCACTGCACATGTTTTAGGTGAACATGGAGATACTGAATTTATTGCATGGAGTTCTGCAACCATTGCAGGAATGCCTCTTGAACTTTTTCATACTTTTTCTGATGCTGAAAAAAAAGAAATCGGACTTGAAGTAAAACAAGCTGCTTATGATATTATTGAAAAAAAAGGATCCACTTGTTATGCCATTGCGCTGGTCATTTCAAAAATTGTCTGTGCAATCGCTTCAGATCAATCACGGCTCTTTACTCTTTCAACTTCTGTTCATGATCAAAATCTACAAATACCTTTATGCATGAGCCTTCCCACTATCATCACCGCATCAGGAATTTGTAGAACCTTGCCACTCAATCTTTCTGTTGATGAAACCATTGCGTGGAATAAAGCAAAAAAACATATTCTTTCTGATTTACAGAAAATCAAAATATAAATTTTTTGGGATTTCTTTATTTTTAGGATAGGCTCTAATAATAAAGTATTTTTTTGAATCTCAAAGGATATCGTATGAAACATTTGCATCTACCAAGTATAAAAAAAATAGAAACTATCGTTCAAAGTAACCCAGGATATATTTCATTTGCACAAGGCGCGCTACGTGTCGGTGGGGTTCCTCTTCAGGCACGTCAATACATACAAAAAATACTTGAAACAGATGAAGCCGATTATTATGGTCCTGCTGCAGGAATTTATTCTTTCAGAAAACAAATTGCTGATTCATATCAATCAGTTTTTCCTTCAATTACACCAGACCATATTTTAATTTCACACGGAAGCATTGGTGCATTTGCAGTACTTTGTGGAGCATTACTTCAAGCAGATGACATGGTACTTTTACCAACACCAACCTATCCTGTTTATCATAATGTTATACTTTCAGTCGGTGGAATCCCCATCCATGCACCACTTTATAATTTTGTAAACGGTGAATGGACTTTTAGCATTGATGCATTACAAGACTATATTTCTCCAAAAACAAAAATGTTAGTCCTTTCAAATCCATCCAATCCACTCGGTCTTTTACTTAATGAAAAAACCATAGAACAACTGATTAGTTTTTCAAAAAAAAATAATCTCTACTTAGTCATTGATGAAGCATATGATTCTTTTATTTTTAATCAACAAAAAACCGATATCATGCCCTATCTTGAAAAAAATCCTCATTGCATACGACTCGGATCATTTTCAAAAAATGGTGCTATGAGTGGCTGGAGAATTGGATATCTCATTGCACAACCAAAACTGGTTGAACAATTAACACCCATACAAGATGCCCTTTTATGCTGCCCCAGCATGATTGGTCAAAAACTTGCAGAATATATGCATGCACATCAAGATTTAATGACAACATCTCAAGAAAAAGTTTTATGGGCAAAAAACAGAGTCGTTCAATTTTTTACTCTATACAAAGAAAAAGGGCTTGTTGATTTTCAAGAACCAGATGGTGGATTTTATCTTTTCTTCAAACAGAACATCATGCCTCAAGAAATTTTTGTTGATCAATTACTTGAACAACAAGGCGTTGGGCTTGTTCTTGGCACCGACTTTTCAAAACATACTCCTGCATGGTCACGACTCTGCTTTGCACGTGAGCCTGAAATTATTGTCGAAGGACTGAAACGTATTGAACTATTTTTTGAACAAACATTAAAAAATAAAAAAGCTCCTCATACCATAGAAAGTGTTTCTCATGTATAATAAAAAACTTCACATTCATTTTGTTGGCATTGGTGGCATTGGCATGAGTGGCATTGCACAGATTGTTGCTCAACAAGGATACACTGTTTCAGGGTCAGATTTATCAACAACAAGCCCCATTTTAGAAATACTTAGGTCGCTTGGATGCCAACTTTTTGTGGGACATGATACTTCACATGCCGCAGGTGCTGATGTTGTTGTGTATTCCTCAGATGTTACGCGAACCAATCCCGAAATTCAAGCCGCCTTACTCAAAGGCATTCCGGTTATTCCTCGTGCATTAATGTTGGCTGAATTGATGCGAACAAAATATAGCGTCGCGATTTCTGGAGCACATGGAAAAACAACTACAACGTCAATGATTGCACATCTTTTTTTACAAGCCAAAAAAGACCCAACTATTTTGATTGGAGGGATTTTAAAAAATATTTCTTCGCATGCGCAACTCGGAAATAGTGATATTTTAATCGCTGAAGCTGATGAAAGTGACCGATCATTTTTACTCCTCAATCCAACAACAGCAATTGTCACCAATATCGACAAAGAACATCTGAACAACTACAAAGATCTTGATGATATTCGACAAGCTTTTAAAGATTTTTTGTCACGACTTCCTTTTTATGGCAAAGGTATTATTTGCATTGATGATGAAAACATTCAATCAATTTTACCACTGCCACATGTACAACTCATAAAATACGGGCTCTCTCTTGATGCTGATATTCGCGGTGAAGTAATCAGCCTTGATCCAGCAACCTCAACGATTAATATTTATATTGCTACGCATCGTGCTACACAATGGAATCTTCCTACGCCTGAAAAAGAAAAAGAATTATTCTGGGGAACCATCCAAATCGGCGTGCCTGGCATTCACAATGTCAGAAATGGACTTGCTGCTATTGCACTCGGCATTGAATATGGACTTTCTTATGAAGAAATAAAAAAAGGGCTTGAAAGTTTTTCTGGTGTTCAACGACGCTTTGAATTTAAAGGGACTTTTAGAGGTGCTGAAATATTTGATGATTATGGCCATCATCCAACCGAAATTTTGCACACCATTGAAGTAGCAAAAAGACGGGTAAAACTAGGTGGTCGTGTAATTGTTCTCTTTGAACCACATCGTTATTCACGCATGTTAACTTTGTGGCCTGATTTTGTTCATGTTCTGCGTCGACTTTCAGTTGATATTCTATGCATCGCTAATATTTATGGATCAACAGAAGCCCCCATGCCAGAAATTACTACTGAACGATTAGTGAAAGAGATTCATAATTTGCCGCCTCATGCGCGCATTATTCATACGCCAACTTATCTTGACATTGAATTTTTTATTACAAATGAAATAAACAAAAACGACTTAATTTTAACAATGGGAGCAGGAAAAATTTATACCGTAGGCGAAAAATTAGCAGCAAAATAATAAAGGAATAATCTTGAATTTTAAAAAATTTATCTTAAAATTTTATATAGGTCTTAGTCTTTGTAATATACAACTTCAGGCTTCTGCCAATCAATATTTATCAGAAGATCTTTTTGATGCTATTGAATCAGATAATCTAGAACTTATAGAAAAAATTATTACAGAAAACCCTAATTTTGTTAATATGAAAGATAGGATGGGTAATAATTCATTACATATTAGTGTTATAATTGGAAAAAAAAAAATAATAACGTTACTTCTTCAAAATAATGCTGATGTTAATATACGAAATAATGTTAAAGATACCCCATTGCATTACTCTGCATATCAAGGCTACGAAGCAATAGTAAGGTTACTTCTTACAAAAGGAGCTAATATTAATGCAAAAAACTCTTCTGGATATACTCCATTGCATGAGGCAGCTTCAAGAGGCTATGAAAAAATAGTAAGGTTACTTCTTAAAAATGGTGCTGATTATACTCTTCAAAATTTTAATAAAGAAACAGCTCTTGATTTAGCAATAAAACAAAATAAAAAATCTATCATAAAATTATTGAAAAAATATGTGACAAAATAAAATTATTCTGTAAATGAAAGCGTTAATTTTAAAGATTTAAATTAAATGTAAAAAATAAATCTAGGAGCTATACTTTCATTAACAATAAAAGATTAATTAATAACTTTAAAAAACATTCTGTTCTAGAAGAGTATTTAATTCTCTTCTAGAACAGAATTAGCTGTTTTTATTAATACCTAGGGATATTTAATTCATTGATACCTCAGTCCTGTTTTTATAAAATATCGCATACGGTGCAAGCTTTAAAAAAACATCAAGAGAACCTACATCACTCCACTCAAATTCAAGGGGCAAAACAGTTAATTTATCACTTTTTTCTGCTATAGCATAATCAAATGAAATATGAGTTAACTTTTCATAATAAATCTTACTTTCTCTATACAATTTCATCTCGTCAACAAGTTGTGGTGCATGCTTTAAAAATTCTTTCAAAAAAACGGTTGCTTTACCTCCATACATACCAATATTCCAAAGCATTGAAGAATTCTTAAAAAACAGTTCTGCACTATTTTTCGATGGTTTTTCATAAAACTGCTTTACTTTTTTAAACAGTGCTTCTTGCTGATCAATTTCAATGTATCCATATTCAGTCGCTGCAAATGTTGGCTTGACCCCTATCATACACAAAACATCTTCTTTTTCTAAAAACGATACAAAATATTTAAAGGATTCCACAAAAACATCAAAGTCCTTTACATAATGATCGGCAGGCATAAATGTAACGCATGCCTCAAAATCTCGTTCAATAATTCCTTGAAGTGCATATAAAATAGCTGGAGCCGTATTACGCGACGCATCTTCTTCAAAAAATGTTGTTATCTTATTTTCATATTCAGAAAAAAAATGTCTATACTTTTTTTGTGTCACTACATGAAGCTTTGCTCCCGCATCCAAAAATGGTTGAATACGTAAAACAGTTTCATCAAAAAGTGTTGTTGTTGCGGTCCACTGTAAAAACTGTTTTGGATGTTCGGGTGTTGCAAGTGGCCATAATCGTTTTCCCTCACCACCGCATAAAATTACTATGTGCTGATGTTTCATATGATGAACTCCTTTTTTTAGTTTCAATCAAATGGATATTTTTATATTGATCAATCGTTTCATGTAATCTTTTAATAATGTTTTTTTCTGGTTTCCACCCTAAAGAATGAAGCTTTGATGAATCAAGTAATTTTTGTTTCGCACCTTCTGGCTTTGACCAATCATATATTATATCACCTGAAAATTGCACGTATTCTGCAATAATTTCTGCAATCATTTTTATCGAAAAATCTTCACCTGATCCAACATTAATAGGATCTCTTTCATGATAATATTGCATCAGAAATAAACTTGCACTTGCCAGATCATCAACATGCAGTATCTCACGTCGTTGATTGCCTGAACCCCAAACAACAACTTCTTTTTTATTAAAAGTATAAAGTTCTAGCTCTATACCTAATTTATTAAATTCTTCATTAATTAAGTTTTCTATTTTACTTAAAACTTCTACAGGAACTAAAAGTTTTTCTTCATTACCATAATCCACCATAATTCTATTTTCTGGGTAGATGATTTCAAACAGATATGTGTTTGATCTGCTTAGTAGTAAATCATTGTACTTTTTGTAGAAGATTTCTTTAGCTTTGATTGCTTGATCAGAAGTAAATGAACCTCTAGTAGCAAATATCCATTCTAGGTTATAATTAAAAACAATACCCAATGAACCATCCATCTTTTCATATACTTCAAAATCTTCAGTTGGAGTATATTTTCCTTCTTCTAAATTGAAGAATTTTTTAAATGGACGAGCTACAATGTTTCCTTTATCGTCAGTAAC
>CAZZPM010000019.1:7574-16235 GCA_964655535.1 uncultured Pseudomonadota bacterium | reverse complement strand
TTGCACCAAGGCCGGACGTTCTAGCTGAAGACCATGAGTTGACAACGAGTGGAGGATTTTTAGAATCATTGAGGTATTTTTTCTCTTTTAATTTTTCATATGTTTTTGAATTTATACTTCTTGCGCCGTTATCATGCAATATTTCTGCGATATAATATTTATTGCGATCAATAGCAATATCTAAAATTGAATAAGGAGTAGTGAAAAATTTATATGAATCCAAGGGATAGTATTTTTTCTTTAAATCAGCACCTTTATCAATTAATGCTTGGATTACTTCAGAAGACGTGTCATTTAAAATAGCTATAGTTAATGGTGTTAATCCTCTACTATTAAGAAGATTAACATCAAATTCTGGTTGTTGAACCAAATGTGTAACAATATCATACAATTTGTTGGTAAGAGCAATACCATAAGCAGTATTTAAAAATGCAGCTTTGTTGTCAGGATTTCCTTCTAAGATTTCTTTGAGTGCATCAATTTTTTTTTGTTCATCTTTGGCATCATCTTCAATTGCGGCAAAAAATCTTTTTTGAGCGTCTTTTAATGGAGAAAATGGGCCATCGTGCATTGCATGCATGGAGCTAAAAAACAGTAAAGAAAAAAATAAGAGTGATTTTATATTCATAGTCGACCTGTTTTATTTGGCCGACCTGTTTTATTTGGCCGACCTGTTTTATTTGGCCGACCGCGCGATTATTGACAAAAAATAAATCTTTAATCGCATGACAATTCTAGAGGTATTTTAGAATGGAAACTATTTTTATGCAAGGGGGATCTATAAAAAAGCTGGGTTTTTAGCGTTTATTCTAGTTTTTTTCTTTTCAATGTATGATGAAAACACGCATTTTCAAGAGGTCAATGGTTGACAGCCATCTTCAAGCAAATGCAAATACGTTTTATAAACATATGTTTTTCCTCGTTTCTTTTGAGTTGTTTCTTCAATAATTTTTAAATTAATTAACGCATTCAATGCAGAACGAATTGTTGGAGGACTCATCTGCAATTCTTGGCTCAAAAAAAGAACGGTTACTTGAGGCATTTTTTTAAGATATTCAAAGACTTTTTCGGCAGAAAAGCGCGCTCGACCAAGCCTCATAATCTTTTTTGTATCTTCTTCAAAAAGGGTGCTCACTTGCAAAATTGTCTCTGTCGCTTGTTCAGCAGTTTTAGCTACACCTTCTAAAAAAAACTCTAACCATGCTTCCCAATTTCCGTCTGTTCTGACTTCCTGTAATAAATTATAATACAGAGTTCGATTCTGTTTTAAATAAAGACTAATGTATAAAATAGGATCATCAAGCATCCCTTCATGACAAAGTAACAAAATAATAAGCAATCTTCCAAGGCGACCATTGCCATCTAAAAAAGGATGTATACTTTCAAATTGCACGTGCGCTAGCCCCGCCTTAATCAAAACAGGTACTGAAGTGTCATGTAAAAAGATTTCAAAATTTTTCAAACATTCATGTAAATTATCAACTGAAGGTGGTACAAATAATGCATTTCCAGGTCGTGTTCCCCCGATCCAATTTTGTACACGTCGAAATTCTCCTGGTGTTTTTGATGCACCTCGTCCACCCGACAAAAGGATGCTATGCATTTCACGAAGTAATCGTAAAGATAAAGGAAAATTTTCTTTAAGCCGCAAAAGACCATATTGAATCGCTTTTACATAATTAGAAACTTCTTCAACATCTTCGATTGAAACACTCATTTTTGGATCATGCTCAAAAAGAATAACATCTGCAAATGAACTTTGAGTTCCTTCGATTTGGCTTGAAATAAGCGCCTCTTTGCGAACATACATATATAAAAAAAGGGCAGTATTTGGTACCACTTTTTGTTGAGCATTCAATTTTGACAATGCAAAAGTAGCTCTCTCTAAAAAAGGGTATAAAATGTGCATATTCAATGCAGGATCTGGAGGTAAAGCTGGGGGAACAAACGTTTTGAATGATTCACCCAAGGCGATATGGACTTGATAAGTTCCGAGTCTTTTATTCATTATCGTATCTTTTCTTTTAAAAAAAAGTAAAAAAACTTAACCATGTATCTTTTCTTAACATTTTTTATTAAGAAAAGATAGGCTTCTAACTTTTCTTAAGGATCTCGCTTAAAAAAAGTTAACAACAAAATAAGTAAAAAAAGGCATTTTTTCTTATTTTTATAATTTCAAATGTTTTATATCTGAAATTATTGCACCCCTAAGGCGCTATTTTATTCATTTCACAAGATTTTTTGCATTTTAAGGCGACTTTCAAAACGGTCGCCTTCAGTTGTTATTTTGTGTGGAAATTATTTTTTAGCGAGTAAAAAGCCAGCAATGATAAACAGTGTTGCTGGAATTAATGCGTGTAATGATTCTGATGTTGCAATTGAATAGCCAATCATGCTTATCGTAACGCTGAGCGCTATATAATTAAGCAGAATATCGTTTGAGCGTGATAATGCTCTGTTCTGTTTAAGCAGAGAAAAAAGCATACAAGTAAATCCGGTAAAAAGGCAGATGTTTGCGGAGTTTGCAATGACGGTGATGTTGTCGATGAGGATAGTCATCAGAGCAATAAGCGCTGTTTGCAAAAATAACAATCGAACTGGGCGGCCGTTACTGCTGAGTGGTTTTAATACATTAGTATTACGCATTACATCTTGATCAATTAATGTGTGTAAAAATGAAACATTGCCAAAAATGATGCCAAGTAAACTGGCAAAAAAAGTTATGGTCATTGAAGCTAAAATTAAAAAATCAAGTCCAGAAACAATTGGTGCTGGTGCAATAGCAAAGCGAGCAAACGCTGAGGCGGTGTATTGTATTAAATTGGTCAGTCCCATTACATGCAGTGCTGCTAAGTGAAATAAGGTATAAATGCCAACGACGCCAAAAAAGCCGATAAGGAGTGAGCGTGGGCCGTTTTTTTCACTGTCACGAATTAAGTGTGTAACGCTGCAGCATGCTTCAAAGCCTAAAAACCCAAATAACGCCCAAGGAACAACGGCTGATGGCAGATGACTTATTTCAGAAAAAGTAATGGCAAATGAATAGTTGAATTGAAAGGGAAAAAGAAATATTAATGCAAGAAGAGGAATCAATTTAATGATTGTGCATGAGCTTTGGATAAGGCTGACTAATTTAAGTGATTGTGCGGTGATCATAAAAATGATTAAAGAAATAATGATATAAAAAACTGGTTTTGATTGAGTTAAAAAAAAGGTTCCGTATGAAGATTGAATCGTGTTGTATAAACACATAAGCATAACTGATCCGACAAACATATAGCCGGATGCATAAATCCATGCACAGATAGTTCCCCAAAATCTTCCAAGACCACTTTCGGTGTAGCGAAACATGCCGCCACCAAGAGGATATAGACGCATCACTTGCGCAACGCTTAAAACAAGAGGTAAAAAAATAAGAGCGGTGACAGGCCACGCTAAAAAACTTGCATTGCCAGCAGCGATTGCCATGGCAGCAGGGCCCACAAAAATACCGCCACCAATCATAATATTCATGTTCATTAATATTGCATCAAATAATGACATTTTATAAGTGCTCATTAAAAAATCCTTAGTTTAAAAAGATGAAACAAAAATAATGCGTAATTGTTTTTTACTATACCAGAATATTTTTTTTTTGATATGAAATTGCTTTTTTAAGTTTTTCGTTTCTTGCAAAAATGATTCGCTTTGTTACACTAAAGAATCTAGTCGTGGTGATATAAAAAAAAGGGTATAAACAGTATAGTTTATGTATTTAAAGAGTATATTCATCTGTAACCATTTAACCATAGAGGTACTTATGGCTTCTTATTCAAAAAATAGATTATTATTTTCGTTACAAGCATTATCTGCATGTGGATTGATGTTTATGTTTCATGGTTGTTCATTGTTTGAAAGCAAACCAAAAGTTGAATCAACAACTTCATCAGCTTCTGTTGTTTCAAGCAGTGCTGATGCATCTGCAGGACCTGTTTATGCAACTATTGGCAATGAAGAAAAACCATTTATTACCAAAAAAGAATTTGATGTTAAATTAGATCAAATGTTGCAAATGTATCGTGGTCAAATTACTGCTGATGCATTGCCCGTTGAAGCGAAGCGTAAATTTTTAGATGACTTGATTAAAATGCGAACCATCTCAGCTGTTTGGGCAGATAATCGTGATGTAGCATCTGAAAGTAATTTTCAAAAAATGTTACAAGAACGTATTGATGCAGCAAAAGAATCAGCAATTGTTGAATTTTTTGTCCAAGAATTACGTGAAGGCATAACGGTTTCTGATGGAGAAATTTCATCAGATTACAAGAAAAATAAAGATCGTTATATCAAAGTTGCTGGCGGTGCAGCATTGCAAGCAATCTCTTTTGACAATGAAGATGATGCAAAGAAATTTTTGAAATCAGTAAAACATGATGAAAAAAATTTTGAAGAACGCGCAAAAGAAGAATCAAAAGCACATTATAAAAATTTTGGATTTGTATCACAAGCAGCACAAGATCCTCAAATGGGCATGATGCCAAATACAACACCTGAATTTTTGAAAACTGCAGTTTTTGAATCGAAAAAATTCCCTGTAATTGATATGGTAAGCAATGGACAAAAATTCTGGGTTTATTGTGCAACTGATCATAAAGCTTCTGAATATTTTGCATTAGATGAAATTAAAGATCAATTAAAAGAGATGATCAAAGAAACCAAGTTTAAAACAGTTCTTGAAGATCGTCTTAAAGATCTTGTTGATAAAGCAAGAATCAAAATTAATGAAGAATATTTTCAACGTCAAGCTCCAAGCAGCAAACAGCCAAAACAAGAAGAAGAAAAAGACGGCAGTGATGCGGACGGCGTAATTGCAGCATAATATTTTTTAGAAGGTAAAAAAAAAGCGAACGCGTAGATCTTTCTTGCTCGTTCGCTTTTTTTTTTATACTCTACGCATAGGAAATTTTTGTTGTTGCAAAAAAAGGATAAAAATGATGAATCTTCGATTATTATTGTATGGATCAATGTTCTGTTTGTTAACAGCATGTGCTGGAAAAAAAAAGAGTTCTAAAAAAAGTTGCATTAAAGATAAAGCATCAGCAGTAAAAACATTTAATGTGCGTCATCAATCGGTTATCGAAGATGCTGGATTATTAAAAAACTTAGAGTCATCAAGGCATGTTGAAAAAGCAGAAAAGAAAGATGCATTAGTATCATCTGGAAATCTTGTTGACAGAATTGTCTGTCGGGTGAATGGGGCAAATATTATGCACTCTGATTTACAATCTCATCGAATCGATAAAAATGGTGCAACATATAATCTTGATGAATTGATTGCTGAAGAATTGTTGTGGCAAAAAGCGGTTGAATTGAAAATGGTTCCTTCATTGACTGAAATTGAGCAACGAATTATTTCAATTAAACAAGCGAATGGTATGTTGGATGCATCAGAAGCTGAATTTAAAGAATGGTTGCAAAAAGAATCAGGGTTAACACCACGAGCCTTGCAGCATCAATTATTGCGCATTGGAGCTGCAACACACGTCAAATCGTGGAATGCACAAGAAAGTTCACTCGTCAGTGAAAAAGAAAAAGAAGAATATTATAAGAATCATACCTTTAAAACAGACGCGGCATATCATCTGAATGTTGCTTTTTTAGATGAAGAACAGAAAAATACTTTTGATATAACGAATACTGAAGCGCTTGATTGGGCTGATGTTGGTTGGATCGAAGAGCATGAATTATCACCTGTTATGAAAGGAATTATAGCCTTAAAAAAGGGTGAAGTATTGTCACCAGTTAAAGTTGATTATGGATATCAAGTTGTTCAGTGTATCGAAAAAAAAGATGCAGCCGTAAAAACATACGATGAAAGTGCTTTTGAAATAGAAAAAAAATTACTGCGCAAAAAACAGAAAAAAGCTGATCAAAAGCTGATTGAAAAATTACGTGAGCGTGCATCAATTATTATGCTCGTAAAATAGAGTTGCTTTTTTTTCAAGAGATTGTTACCTTTTTGACAAAAAGAAGGAGTCTCATGAATCTGCCACTCTTATTTGTCATGGGCACACGACCTGAAGGTATTAAGCTCATTCCTTTATACAAAAAATTAAAAGAATGCGGGTATAATGTTTTTTTGTGTGCAAGTTCACAGCATCGTCAAATGTTACAAGAGGTTTTTACTGTTTTTGATGTTGTTCCTGATTTTGATCTTGATATTATGCGTGATAGCCAAGACCTTTTTTATATCACGCGAGCGGTGTTACAAGAAATTCAACCTGTTTTAGAAGAAGTAAAACCAGCATTTATTTTTGTACATGGTGATACGACAACCACATTTGCAGCAGGACTTGCTGCTTTTTATAAACAGATTCCCTTAATTCATGTTGAAGCAGGGCTTCGTACAGGAAATATGGATCATCCTTTTCCTGAGGAGATGAATCGAAAAGTGGTTGGACAACTTGCAAGTATTCATTTTGCACCAACTTCTTTTTCTGTTGCGAATCTTTTATCAGAAGGAATCGATCGAAAAACAGTTTTTTGCGTTGGTAATACGGTTGTTGATGCATTACATGCAATTAAACTTTCTATACAACAGAATCCTGCATCACTCGATCCAGACATTGTTCAGGTCATTATTAAATGTAAAAAAAAGTATAAAAAATTATTTTTAGTCACCGCGCATCGTCGTGAGGCGTATGGTCAAAAACTTGAAAATATATTTCATGCATTAACCGATTTTGCGTTTCAAAATCAGGATGAAATTGGTTTTATTCATCCGATGCATCCTAATCCTGCAGTAAAAAATGCTGTTGAAAAAACAGGATTTCATGGAGCGTCTAATGTTGTTGTTTTGCCTTCAATTTCATATTTAAATATGGTGTATTTGTTATCAAATATTGACTACATAGCAACCGACTCAGGGGGGCTGCAAGAAGAAGGGGCATCATTTGGAAAGCCGGTTATCTGTTTGCGCGAAGTGACTGAGCGCTACGAAGGAGTTTGGGACGGCATTGAAATTTTGTCTGGCACTGATCCAGAAAATATTATTGCTGCGTGTAATCAAATCTTGAAAAAAACAGATGATAAACCATCAACCGTTTATGGTGATGGCAATGCCTGTGCGCGCATTATCACGATTTTAGAAAATCAATTTTTTAATAATAAAACATTATTATCTGATGATCATCGATTATCAATACCGCTATTTAATATCTATAAGGAGAAACAGGGATGAAGCGTCTATCAGTTATTGGCCTTGGGTATATTGGACTTCCAACCGCTGTCCATGCAGCGCAACAAGGATATGATGTTGCAGGTTTTGATATCGATCATGAAAAAGTAAAAAAAATTAATGCAGGAATTTTACCGTTTTATGAAAAAGGATTGAAAGAAATATTGCAAGCTTGCTTACAAGCTAAAACATTTTATGCATCGACTGATTTAGCACCGGCTGATTTTTTTTTAATCGCTGTTCCAACACCCTTTGCTGAAGAGAAAAAACCTGATCTTTCATATGTGTTTGAAGCGGTTAATAAAATAGCATCAGTTATTGAAAAACAGAATATGATTATTTTAGAATCTACTGTTTCAATTGGAGCAACGCGAAAAATGTGTGAAATAGTCGAAAAAAAAACAGGCTTACGAGCAGGGATTGATTTTTATGTTGCGCATTGTCCTGAGCGTATTTTACCGGGAAAAATGTTTGAAGAGCTTTTGCAGAATGATCGTGTAATTGGGGGTATTAATAAAATTTCATCAGAAAAAGCAGCAGAATTTTATGCGCCTTTAGTTAAGTCATCATTATTTTTGACCGATGATAAAACGGCTGAAATGGTAAAATTAGTTGAAAATAGTTCTCGTGATGTTTCAATTGCATTTGCTAATGAAATTGCACGGATTGCAATCGCAGAAGGCATAAATCCTCATGAACTTATTGCACTGGCAAATAAGCATCCGCGTGTTTCAATTTTAAATCCTGGCATTGGTGTCGGTGGGCATTGTATAGCAGTTGATCCCTGGTTTTTGATTAGTCAACATGAGCAAGAGAGTAGACTGATGCAGCAGGCACGGTTAGTCAATGATCAACAACCAGCATTGATTTTAAAAGAAGTAGAAACATTAATTGAGACTATTAAAAAAAATGATCCAATTCGAACCAGACCGATTAATATTACTATTTTGGGTCTGACGTATAAATCAGATATTGATGATATTCGAGAATCGCCTGCGTTGCATATTGCGCAAACAATAGCAAAAATGTCTGATCTTGAACTGCATATTTGTGAACCGAATCTTTCAGATCAACAAGTGCAAGAACTTGGATTTAAACAGAATAAAGGATTGTGGCAGGCAATATCCTTGGGTGAAATTGTTCTTATTTTAGTTTTGCATAAAGAATTTTTTGGTCTTAAGAATTCTGATTTACAGCAGAAAAAATATATAGATCCATGTGGGCTTTTTTTTAAGTTGAGTTTTCTTGAACATAAAAATACTGATGCCCCTTTTACTTTATATCAAGCACCACATTCGACACCTAAAATTGTATAAGGATAATCATGCGACAAGTTTTTTTGGAAAAAGGGAAAGCAGTTTTGCAAAATGTTGCAATGCCTTTGCTTGATCCTTATTCCGTTGCAATTCATGTAGAATATTCATTTATTAGTACCGGTACTGAAT
>CAZZPM010000019.1:1207-7564 GCA_964655535.1 uncultured Pseudomonadota bacterium | reverse complement strand
TATGCTACATTAAAAAATTCTGATACACCACTCTATAAAAAAGCATTAAAGAATATTACGCAAAGTATTGAAAAAGTACGTGCTTCATTACAAGAGCATGGGATTCAAGGAACCTTGATTCTTATTAAAAGTTTGGCACATCAGTCGTGTCCGATTGGGTATTCATGTTCTGGACGTGTTGTTGCAGTTGGTAATCAGGTTCGATCATTGAGGGTGGGGGATTTTGTTGCTGCTGGTGGGAGTGGGTATGCGCATCATGCAGAACTTGTTATGGTTCCTGAACATCTTGTTGCTCGCTTGAAGTATGCGGAAAATATTAAAGAAGCAAGTGTTACCACTATTGGTGCCATTGCATTGCAAGGGCTTCGCCGTGCTAATCTTTCATTGGGTGAAAAAGTTGCTGTTGTTGGTCTTGGTCTTTTAGGGCAACTCACCGTGCAACTTGCAAAATTGTCAGGGCTTTATGTTGTGGGGCTTGATATTGATGATGAGCGTTGTGCGCTTGCGAAAGAATTGGGAGCTGATTCTGTTTTAAATGTTCAAAAAGAACAAGTTGTTACGACAACTACGTTTGCAACAGAGCATCATGGTTTTGATGCAACGATTATTACTGCAGCATCATCTGATACACGTCTTATTCAACAGAGTATTGAGATGACGCGTAAAAAAGGAAAAGTTGTCTTAGTTGGTGATGTGAAAATGAGCATGGAGCGCGAGCCGTTATATCAAAAAGAGCTTGATTTTTTGATTTCATGTTCGTATGGTCCTGGTCGTTATGATACCTTGTATGAGCAGCAGGGCGTTGATTATCCTTATGCGTATGTGCGGTGGACTGAACAACGTAATATGCAATGTATTCTTGATTTTATTGATCAAAAAAAATTATTAATATCACCGCTTATTTCTGAAGAATATTCAATTGATCAGATTGAACAAGCGTACGATTCTTTGGAATCAAAAAAAGCATTGGGACTTGTTCTTTCATATAAAAATAATGAAAATCAGGTTTCGTATGATAAAGATATCATGCCTGCTATTTCATCAATAAAAAAAACATATCAATATCCCGAACAACATCTTAAGCTTGCAGTGATTGGTGTTGGTGGATTTACTAAAACAAAATTAATTCCTTTATTAAAAAATATTCCCGCAGTGCATATTACATCAGTGATCGATACTAATATTACCGCAGCGATTAATATTGCACGTCAGTTGGGAAATATTACGTATCATAATGATTACGAAACGATTTGTAAGAATGAATCAATTAATGCTGTACTGGTTGCTACGCCGCATGCATTGCATGCATCACAAACTATAGCGTTACTCAAAGCAGGCAAAGCGGTATTTGCAGAAAAGCCAGCAGTCGTTAATCATGAACAATTGCAGCAGTTGCAACAGATATTATCATTAAAATCAATGGTATATTCTGTTGATTTTAATCGGTCGTTTGCTCCTTTTATTCAAAAAATATATGGCGCTACTCGTAACCGATCAATGCCGCTGATGATTTCATATCGCATGAATGCGGGATATTTGTCGCAAGATCATTGGATTCAATCTTTGACGCATGGTGGACGCATCATTGGTGAAGCATGCCATGTGATTGATATGTTTCTTTATTTAATTGGTGCGCGGCCTGTCACGATTAATGTTACAACGTTAGGCGCACGTGCTGATTTAAATCATTCTGATAATATTGCTATTCAGTTTTCATTTGAAGATGGTTCAACGGCACAATTGTTATATGTTGCCACTGGTAATACAGCACTTGCAAAAGAAAGGCTCGAAATATTTTTTGAGGGAAAATCAATTGTGATGGATGATTACACTACCTTGCAAGGATATGGGTTACATCCTTCATTTAATGAAAAGCAATGTAATGCTGATAAAGGGCATGAAGCATTATTGCAAGCCTTTGTTTTGCATGCATTAAGTCCACAAGCTCCATCACCAATCCCCCATGAAAGAATTTTAATGACCTCTTTATTAGCACTTTTAATCAATGAACTTGCACAGCAAGGCGGTGGTTCGCTACGGTTAACGGAGAATGATTTCAACCTCGTTAAAACAGAGAGTTTGTCCCATCAATTTTCATATTTGTAGGAGATTGGTTTTATGCGTTCAATGTTCCCTTTGCCTGATTTATGGTCAGAAGTTTTTATTTTGTATGGCATAAGTTTGAGCAGCTGTTTGATTACTTTTTTTGTTTTCTATCCTTTTTCATATAACATGTTATTTCATGCATTATTTCATGCGCTGGTGATCCCAACGCTCCTATTTTGGGCGTTACATACATTGTTGTATGGACAAAAAAAAGAAGTGTTTTTGATTGCTTGTTCTGTGGTGATTCATCCGGGATATTTTTTAGATATAACGATGTCTCCAACGCTTTGTGGTGTGAGTGGCGCGTTATTATTATTTATTATTTTGGCTATTAATACGTTTCATTTTTCATGGGCAATCTTGCCACGGCAAGTGATTGAAACGACGCTGATGTATGCACCAGAAATGGGTTTTTTAAGTACACAATATGATGTTTTGATTGATGAAATGGGATACAATGAATGGTATGCGCAGCATCGTACACTCTGGCTTCTTGCGATTGGGTTTGCCTGGGGTGCTTTAATGACCGTTTCATTATTTTTTCTTTTGTTAGGTCTTGCATTAATGACCGTCTATCTGTTTGTCAGTTCATCATGGGAAAGTGCGGCTAAAAAAATAAGCTGTATTGGTGGTGCAGCAGGGTTTGTTTTGATTCTGTTGTATCTCGGTTCACCACGTCTGTTTTCGATCGCCCATTTCTATCCTCGGTTCTCTTTAAATACTATTAAAGAAATGTTTCTTTTTTTTGGATCGCCTTCATTGCTTTTAATGCAACAAGTTTCTGATTTTTCTTTGGCTGCACGTTCAGTACTTTCGTTTTTTGCAATCATCGAAATATTTTTTTCTTTCGGATTTTTAGGCATCTGTTATTTGTTAATCCGTAAAAATATGTTTGTTCGCCATGTTATAAAAATTCTCCCTTTTTTCTTTATAGCTCTTTTTGCAATCCTTGCTGAAAACAATAGTGCACTATTTTGGGCTACCTATCCTTTAATGATGGTTATGGGGGGAATATTTTGGATGACGAGTTTGAAAAATGTTTTTCCTTTTTTATCATCAGATGCATAAAAAATAAGGATTTGTATGTGTGGATTTGCTGGATTTTATAATCCTCATCGATATTCTTTTTCATTTGATTTATCTCAGCAGCAGGCATTAAATCAATCATTATTGCATCGAGGGCCTGATGCGGGCAACACGTATTTGCATGAAGATAATCTGTTCTGTTTTTCGCATCGTCGTTTAAGTATTGTTGATCTGAGTGATGCAGCTGCACAGCCGATGTGGAATCAGCAAAAAACAATGATGATTATCTACAATGGTGAAATCTATAATAATCTTGCACTGAGAAAAGAGCTTGAAATATCAGGTGTTCAATTTCAATCAACAAGTGATACCGAAACATTGCTTCACGTCATTCAATTGTGGGGGCTTGCAGGACTTCATAAGTTGCATGGCATGTTTAGCTTTGCATTGTTTGATTTGGCGCAACAGCGTTTAATGCTTGTTCGTGATCGATTTGGTATTAAACCACTCTATTTTCATAATCAAAAAGGGATCTGGAGTTTTGCTTCTGAACTTAAAGCGTTTCATGCATTGCCATGGATTGATTTTGAAATTAATCCACACAGCATTGATCATTATTTGACGTTTATGACCGCTCCAGCGCCGCTGACGCTTTATAAAAATATGTATAAATTACCTGCTGGGCATTATTTTGAAATTGATGTGCGTGGCGAGGCGACGGTTAAAGAATGGTACACACCGATTATTGCTCTCTATAATTATCCAGTATCTTTTTATACTGATGAAGAGACTTGCATTGAAACCGCGCGTTCATTGTTGCAAGATTCAATTAAAGAGCATATGTATGCGGATGTTCCGGTCGGTGCTTTTTTGTCAGGCGGAATTGATTCGAGCCTCAATGTTGCGCTGATGGCTCAGCATTCTTCACAGATAAAAACATTCACTGTTGCGATGGAAAATAATGATGATAACGAGCTTGTCTGGGCCAGAAAAGTTGCCACCATGTTTGGGACTGATCATCATGAGATTATTGTTTCAGACCAAGAAGCAGCTGATTTTTATGAAAAGATGATCTATCAAGTAGATGAACCACTTGCTGATTCAGTTAACATTCCTTTTTATTTTGTTGCACAAAAAGCACGGAGTGAAAATATTATTGTTGCACAAGTTGGTGAAGCGGCAGATGAATTGTTTTTTGGATATCCGGTTTATCAGCGGTATGCACAATTATTAGCGTTTGAAAAATATACCAAAAAAATTCCTGCAGCATTGAAGAAGTGGGGCGCTTCATTGATTAAAAGTAGTTTGCCTTATCATGAACAGTATCATGCATTGATGCGTGCATGGGCAGAAAAAACACCTTTATTTTTAAGTGGCGCTGTTGCGTTTCATCCTGATATAAAAGAAAAATTTTTACCTTCATATGAATTATATCAAGATGATCTTTTGTTGCAGCTCTTTCCGCAGTTTCCGTACGGAGGATCAAGTGTTGATATCACGCAATATCATTTGAATCGCTTGCAGCAGGTTGCGCCGTACGCTGATCCAGTCCAAAAAATTATGTTTTTGGAATTGAGCCAACGATTGCCTGATCTTTTATTAATGCGGGCTGATAAGATGTCGATGTTGACGAGTCTTGAAGCACGTGTTCCTTTTTTGGATCATCGATTAGTTGAATATATGTTTGCGATGCCGCAACAATACAAAGCAAAACAGTATCAACGAAAATATCTACTTAAAAAAATTGCACGAGGGATTATTCCTGATGAAATTATTGATCGAAAAAAAGTTGGATTTGCAGCGCCAGTAAAAACATGGATGCAGAAAAATTCTCTTTTTTCAGCATCGATTGGTGATCGTTCATCAAGCGATTCCGTCTACTTCAATCGATATGCTGCGTATAAAAAAATGCCGACAGTAACCAGTCCTGCACTTCGCGCTGTGCAAGATTGGACGATACAGAATTTATTAACAACATTACAGAATCAAAATAAGAGAATCTCATGACAGAAAAAAAAGCATTAATTACGGGAGTCACCGGACAAGATGGATCATATTTAGCTGAGCTGTTGCTCAAAAAAGGGTATCAAGTCTATGGACTTGTGCGTCGTACTTCAGCAAAAAATACTGATCGGATCGATCATCTTTTAGATAATAAAAATCTGTTTTTACAGTATGGTGATTTAACTGACGCATCAGGTCTTATTCGTTTGATGATTGAAATAAAACCGGATGAAGTTTATAATTTGGGGGCACAGAGTCATGTCGGCGTTTCGTTTGAGACGCCTGAATATACGGCGCAGACTGATGCGCTTGGCATTCTTCGTTTGCTTGAAGCGGTCCGCATAGCAGGACTTGCGAGCAGGGCAAAAATATATCAAGCATCAACAAGTGAATTGTATGGTGAAACGACAATCGCTCCTCAATTTGAAGAGACCCCATTCAATCCTTCGTCACCGTACGCTGTTGCAAAATTATATGCGTATTGGATTGTCAAAAATTATCGTGTTGCGTACAAGATGTTTGCCGTCAACGGGATACTCTTTAACCATGAATCACCTCGTCGTGGCGAGACATTTGTAACGCGTAAAATTACCATCGCTGTGGCACAGATTCTGTGCGGATTACAAGAAACATTATTGTTGGGAAATTTAGATTCCAAGCGTGATTGGGGCTATGCGCCTGAGTACGTTGAGGCGATGTGGTTGATGTTGCAGCAAGAAAAACCAGAAGATTTTGTGATTGCCACCGGCAGAACAACAACGGTACGTCAATTTGTGGAATATGCGTTTGCTGCAGTTGGCATTAAGATTCGTTGGCACGGAGTAGGCGTTTATGAAAAAGGTTTTAATGCAATCACCGGCAAAGAACTTATTGCAATTGATCCACAGTTTTTTAGACCGTCAGAAGTTCCTCTTCTTTTAGGTGATGCAACAAAAGCAGAAAAAAATTTGGGCTGGAAGGCACAAACGTCGGTTGAAGAGTTGGTGCAGATTATGGTTGATGCGGATCTTGAATCAGTTAGAAAGCAGGTCAGTTTTAGTAAAAATTCTTTTGCTCAACAGTCTTTGTAGGTTTAAAAAAAGCCCCTGATGTTGAGTCAAGGGCATATAGATTTTTTTAGTTTTGCAATGAGTTGCCGACTACCTCAACGCGATCATAAATGAGATCTAAAACATTTTTCATCTCATTTTAGCGTAGCAAAATTAATTCGCTATCACAAAA
>CAZZPM010000019.1:0-1197 GCA_964655535.1 uncultured Pseudomonadota bacterium | reverse complement strand
GATTTTTTTAGTTTTGCAATGAGTGCATCTTGTCTTGCAATATATTTTTTGGTTTGATAGCTATCATAAAATAATTTACTGAAAAAAAGGATGAATGGTGCTATGTGTGATAATTTTAAATCTATAGCAAAATCCTCATGAAATGGATCATCAATTCTTTGCACAATGATGTCATGGTCCATATATTTTAAAATATTTTTGATAGGATAAGAGCTTAAAAAAGATAGCATCATTGTCAGTATCAGATTTTGATTTGGATTTTTAATAAAATATGTATGCAATTTTGCTAACGTAATCTGTTTTTTTACACGGTTATTTTGTGTTATTGATAGATCAATTGTTGTTTTTACTTCATGTGCTGTATGTGCAGTATAGGTGATGCAGAGTATGTAGAGTAATATCATTTTTTTCATATAATTTCCTTATGTCCGCTTTTTAATTTTTTTCTCTTCCCCATTTCATTCTGAAGCTTTTATGCTTTGATTTAAAATATCAGCAAGAGATGTTTGTTTCAATAAGAGTTTATCTGTTGTGTCAGAGAACGACTTATTGTAGACTCTGCAATAAAGAATCATACTATTTTTTTGTCATAAAAAGAAAAGAAAAAGACGATAAGGAGTTTTATGAATAATCAGCTTCGCCTACAACATAAAGATCGCATTTATATTGCGGGACATGAAGGTTTTTTAGGTTCTTCCTTGATTGCTTTATTGCAAAAAAAAGGATATTCAAATCTTATTTTTCGTTCTTTTAAAGATCTTGATTTAACGAATCAACAAGCAGTTAATCTGTTTTTTGAAACAGAAAAACCTGATTATGTTTTTTTAACTGCAGCGCGTGCTGGAGGCATTGCAGAATATACTTCGTTGCCTGCGCAATGTATGTATGATAATTTAATGATTCAAAATAATGTGATTCATGCAGCACATCTTTGTGATGTAAAAAAATTATTATTTTATGCAACAGCATGTTTGTATTCAGATCGATCAGATCAACCAATTTCTGAATCAAAATTGATGGAGTATTCACTTGATCAAGAATCGCAATTTTACGCACTGCCCAAATTGGCAGGACTTAAATTATGTGAGAGTTATTACAAGCAATACGGCTCACAATTTATTTCATGTATTCCGGTAAATCTGTTTGGGCCATCAATGATTCAAGCAGGACAGGGTGTTGTTCCATCGTTAATACGCA
>CAZZPM010000018.1:11366-16560 GCA_964655535.1 uncultured Pseudomonadota bacterium | reverse complement strand
GAATCAAGACGCAAGTCAAGAGACTATTGATACTTTTACAAAAAAAGTAATTAAATTTAAATTGAATCAATATTTTGATGAACATATGTTGAAGAAGAATTCATTTTTGTATCCACACATGAATGAAACGTTGCAAGAGAGTTCTTTGATTAAAAAATTATATTTGCCTTCAGAAAAAGTTTTATTTGGTATGTTAATTGTCACTTTACCTAAAATAATTACGTCAGTTTTATGTGATGGAATTTTGCAAGAAGCAGCGAATCGTTTATTGAGAAAAGTAAGTAATATGATTTTTGATTCGAAATTAGTGATCACGACGAAAATTCCTCAAGGGTTACATCTTGATGATTTAATTTTAGAACCCGTAGTTAAGCAGCGACTTTTGGTTAGTATTGCGGCATTTTCAAATATTTTGAAAAACAAAGGGCGCGCACAATTGAATGGTCTTCTGTTTTATGGGCTTCCGGGAACAGGAAAAACGGAAGCGGCTCGGGTGATGGCTTCGATGATTAGTAAAAAAAATAAGATTTTATATTTTGAGTTGAGTGGTGATGTGTTAGCGCGTGCAAGTCGTGATGAGTTGCGTGATTTGATTGAATCATTTAAAGCGTGTCGTCGGCCAGCAATTGTTCTGATTGATGAGTGTGAAAAATTTTTACTTGATCGTCGTTTGACTTTACGTAAAGGTGAAGCGTTGCCTGAAGGACTTTCTGAATGGTTGAACTTTACATCAAAACCAAGTAAAAATATTCAATTTGTTTATACAACTAATTATCGTGATAAGATCGAAAAAGCAATGTTACGTCGTGTACATCCCGTTGAGTTTTTATTGCCGACTTGTCAGACGCGTGAACATTTATTGGAAGTTTTCTTTAATAAATATTTTATGCAAGATCCATTTTATAATGCTGCTGAATTAACTCAAATGCGGCTTGTTTTTAATCAAGAATTTTTTGCTGAAGTTGCAGCAAAGCTTGTTTATGTGGGTGTTGATAAACAGGGCAACAGAGTTGCGCAGGATCGATTCTCTCCTGCAAATATTGAAAATTTAATTAATGATGTGAAGAATTTTAGTATTGCAGTGAATGGACGTGGTATTGCCACGCGTGAGAGTTTTAATGTTATTGTAGAGCAAGCGATACACATGAAGCATGAAGAGATTGATACAGAAAATAGATTGTTTGGTGATACTTTTTTGGCTCAAGCATTAAAGCATGCTGAAAATCCAGTGATGGCATAAAAGAGTCTGATTTGAATTTTTGAAAGAGTGCCTTTTTAAAAAAGGCACTCTTTTTTGTGAAAAAGGCTGAAAAAAAAATAAAAAAAGAGTACGCTTGCATCAAGGTTTTTTATAAAAAAATTATTGGTGTAAAGAGGGCATATGAGCAGTCTTGATAAAAAAACAATCTATATTATTGATGGATCATCATTGTTGTACCGATCATATTATGGACTTACGAGCATGCAGACCAGTAAAGGAGTTCCTGTTCAAGCGATCTATGGTTTTTGTCGTGCTGTAAAAAAAATTATTGATGAGATGGATCCACACTTGATGGTAATTGCGTGGGATAGTCCCGGGCAGACTACGCGTAAAAAAGTGTATGATGCTTACAAGGCACATCGACAAGCAACACCTAATGATCTGTTTGAGCAGAAAGAAGCAATTCAGCGATGGGCAGATGAAATTGGTATTTTTCAATTATCGGTTGCAGGTTGGGAAGCTGATGATTTAATTGCTCAACTAGTTCGTGAAAATAGTGATACAAAAATTCTTATCATTGGTCCTGACAAAGATTTACATCAGCTTATTTCTGAATCAGTTGAAATGTATGATCCGATGAAAAAGCAGCGTTTCACCAAAGCAGACATCGAAAAAAAATATGGATTTGAAGTTGAAAAAATTCCTTTTTTTTATGCACTGGTCGGTGATAGTTCTGACAATATTCCGGGTGTTAAAGGAATTGGTGAAAAGGGTGCAACCGCATTAGTTCAGCAATTTGATTCATTGGAAGCACTGTACGAACAAATTGATCAGGTATCAAGTGAGCGAATAAAAAAAGCATTGCTGACGTATGAAAAAGAGGCACAATTAAGTTATCAATTATTTACGCTTGATTCTCCTGAAATTAGTGTTTCTTCTGATCAGTTGTATTTTGATTCAGCGCAGTGGGAGCGCGGATATCAATTTTTTGTTGAGCATGAATTTAAAAGTTTAGTCCCGGCTGGTTTTAAAGGCGTGCAAGAGAAAAAAAAAGTATCAAATCAACATGAAACAAGAGAGCTTGTTGTAACGCTTGATCGATTGAAAGAAATCATTATGCAGATTAGATCGAGTGGTGCGTGTGCGGTTGATACTGAAACGATGGGGGAATCGGTTTTTGATCAAGTGATGGTTGGATTTTCGGTCGCTTATAATGATTTTGAATCTTTCTATATTCCTCTTCGACATGTTGGTGAAGAAGCTGAAAAAAAGCAGATTTCCGTTGAAGCAGCACTCGCATTGATTAAGCCTCTTTTTGAAGATAAAAATATAAAAAAAATTTTTCATCATGCTAAATTTGATATGCATATTTTTGCACGTGATGATATTATTGTTCAGGGGCTTTATTTTGACAGTTTGATTGCTGCAAGTTTGTTAAGAACGAGCGATGAAAAAATTGGACTTAAGGTTTTGTCAGAGCGATTATTGCAAGAGCCGATGCAGACGTTTACTGAAGTTTTACAAAAGCATAAAAATTTTTCGTTTGTTCCGCTAGAAGAAGCTTTGAGTTATGCGGCGTATGATTCGTTGCAGACGTATAAATTGTGGCAATTATTTGAAAAGCAATTTGAACAAGAAGCAACTTTAAAAAAATTATTTTTTGAACTTGAGATGCCGCTCTGTGAAGTTTTGTTTCGCATGGAGCGTGCTGGTATTTTACTTGACCTTGATGAGATGAAGCAATTGAAGGTTTCTGTTGATGTGCGCATTGAAGAAGCAAAACAAAAAATTATTGGCTTTTTAGAAGCGCAGGGAATTGAAGCTCCCAGCGCAATTAATTTGAACGCGCCGCGCCAAATTGAAAAATTATTGTTTGATGATTTAGGCTTGATGCCACGAGGTAAAAGTCCCAAAGGTGCACGATCAACCAATCAAGATATTTTGGTAGCACTCAGCAAAGAGCATCCGATTCCTGCATTGATTGTGCAATTTCGTGAATTGATGAAGTTAAAAACAACGTACATTGAACCGCTTCCGCTTTTAATCAGCAAACAAGATCAAAAAATTCATACATCATATAATCAAACTGCTGTGGCAACGGGACGACTTTCAAGCAATGATCCGAATATGCAGAATATTCCTGTTGCTTTTGATCAGACATTGAATGTGCGTAAAGCTTTTATTGCAAGCCCAGGAAAAACATTAATTTCGGTTGATTATTCTCAAATTGAATTACGTGTTTTGGCACATGTAACGCAGGATCCACATTTGATGGATGCGTTTTTACATGATGAAGATATTCATATAAAAACAGCAACACAGATTTTTGGTATTGAAAAAGACCAAGTGACTGATGAGCAGCGACAAGTGGGCAAGCGGATTAACTTTAGTATTATGTATGGTATGACGCCGTTTGGGCTTTCAAAGGATTTAGATATTTCATTGAAAGATGCAAAGATATACATTGATGCTTATTTTGATCGATATCAAGGTGTGAAAAAATGGATGGATGAAGTTGTTGCGCAGGCTCAAAAAGATGGCTACGTTAATACTTTATGGGGCAGGCGTCGGTATATTCCTGAGTTGAAAGAAAAAAATAAAGTGCTTTTTGAATCAGGGCGTCGTGCCGCGGTTAATACACCGATTCAAGGAACAACGTCTGAGTTGATTAAGTGGGCAATGTTGGCAATAGATCAATATTGTTTTGAACATGCCCAAGAAGGGGCTATGTTGCTTCAGATTCATGATGAGGTCGTGCTTGAAGTTGTCGATAAAAAAGTTGATGCATTTGCAGCACGGGTGAAACAGATCATGGAACAGGTTGTTTTATGGAGCGTGCCGCTTAAAGTTTCAGTTCGAACGGGCAAGAATTGGGCGGCAATAACCAAGTAAAATTTATGTTGCCCAATAAAATAACATTGTTGTAGGAATAGCAAGCAATCGTTTGTGTACGCATGGATCTGTAACAATGTGTTGCAAGTATTGAAAAATAGTCGAATCGGGATTGTTCAATAAGCCCGTTGTGAGATCATGATCTTCACGCGTTAGCATATAACTAAGCATTATTAAAGCTGCACCGGTTATATGTTTTGTAATACTGATGGAGCTGCGCGTTTGGCCTAAAACAAGAAGTCGATTTTTAAAATAAGGGTCTTTGTTTGCTTTTCTGGCTACTTCAAGGGGAATCGCAGTAAACCATGGTTTTTTAAGATGTAGGTTATATTCAAGAAGTAGATCAAATGCTTCTTTGTTATTGGTTTCAATTGCATACGCAAGTGCTCCATACTTATCAAATTGCCAGTAACTTCCTGAATAAAATCCATTGATATATTGATTTATAAGTTGAACAGGAATCGCAGCAACACTTTGTGTGCTTGCATCAGCTTCAAGACATATTTGAAGAAGTTTTATGTTTTTAGTTTTTATTGCCCAATGAATAAGGTGCCCCGTTTCATATGTTTCGTATTTTTGTCCATACGGATTTGAAGCAAAAAAGAGGGAAATTTTAATTGGTTCATTGAGTAAATCAGGAAAGACATTGAAAATATATGGTAAATATTTAAGGTCCCAAGGGGCCTTTCCTGTTATGTTATTAATGATGTACGTATATAATGGTTTGTAGTCATCTTTTTTTATACAGCCCCATGGATTTTGTAAGAAAGCAAGTGGAATATTTTTAAACTGTTCTGGATTACATAAAATTTCTTTTGCTTCTAGTAATTTCTTTTTTGACTCGTTGTTATTTGTAGTAGCTAATTGTTTTTGATAAGCAAATTTTATTTGTTCTTTAAGGCTATCATGACAAATCCCATTAAAATGAGCAGGTTTTTGTATTCCAAGCATTTTAAATGCTTGATTGAATGAAAGCGTTGCTTCATCTGTATTGATTGGATTTGCAGAGCTATAAAGATGCATAACAGGGAACCAGAGCAGTAAAAGTAATAATCGTTTGTTTATCATTATCATCTCCTAATCCAGATCATTTAGGTTGGT
>CAZZPM010000018.1:9007-11266 GCA_964655535.1 uncultured Pseudomonadota bacterium | reverse complement strand
CAAAATAAAAAAACAACAGAGTAGGAAGAATGAGTAGTCGTTTATGTTTTTTTGGTGCTTTAAAAATATTGATTACATAGCGATATAAGTTGAAATCTGAAACAACTGGTTTTTTTGAATCTTGTTGTTGAGTTTTTTCTTCAAGTTTTAGTTTCTCTTTTTTGAGTGTTTTACGTGCATTCGTGTATTCATAGTCTTCAAGACATTTAAAAATACTGAGTAAGCACATAAGGCCGAAAGTAAAATTTTTGTTGATGATATTTATACTACGAGTGTCGCCTTTTTCGAGAAGTTTATTTCTGTAGTAGGGATTATTACTTAAATAGGCAATATCAATGGGGCTTTCACAAAAAAAAGGGTTGTCTGATGGATTTCCCCTATAAGCATTATGTTCTATGAGTAGATCGAAAGCTTCTTGATTATCGCGTTTCACAGCAAGTGCAAGGGCTGTGTATAGGGAATATGAATATTCCGTATGCTCGAAATTAAATCGTGATGAATGAGGAATTATTTTGAGCGTATCAGTCTTAACATTTTTTTTAAAAAGAGCTTTAAGTAATTCAATTTTATTATTTTCAATAGCATAGTGAATAGGGTAAAATGTTGTTTGAGGTGAACGGCCTGATTTTAACTCGGTTTCTGGATTTTTTAATAAATAATCATCTGAGAACGTTTGATTTTGATGATAAAAATGGTAAGAAAAATTAAAGCGATGCTGCCATGATTCACATTTTTGTTTAAATATCTCAGGTGAGGTAAGGATTTCATAAGCATGTTGAACCTTCTTAAAATTGGCTTCTGCGACTGGATTATTAGGATTTTTATCAGGATGATATTTAAAAACTAGTCTGTTATATTGGTTTCTAATTAATGTGTGAAAAATCTTAAAATCATTTAGTTTTGTTAAATTTGTTATTGTTACTAATTCATCTAAGGTTGTAATCGTATTAAAGGTTTTCACGCTAGATTTTTTTACTATATCAAGGATCTCTTGATCAGTTATTTCAAGCGTTTCAAAAGCTTCTTTAGTTGTAAAACGAGCCTCATTAGTTGTAAAAGGAGCCTCAGTTCCGTAGCAAACTAAGCTGATGCATAAAAATAAAAGTAACAATATTTTTTTCATAATTCTTCTTTTAATAATAAGTTTATCATCTATTATTGTTTCTATTATAAATATTATAGATAGTTTCTTATAAAATGCAATCTGGATGAGCAATAATACCTAAAAAACTGAATCTTTTGAGAATTATTATAAATTTTGTTAAAAATAACATGCAAAGTTTTTTTGACATTTGATAAAAAAGTAGGCAAAATGATTAATATATTTGAAAAATATGTGTAACAAGTGTAGTTTTTATATTCATTAAAAGCTGATATTATAAATAATAAATGAGGATTGTTCATGGCAACGAGTAAGAGCGGTGGATCAACAAGTAATGGTCGAGAAAGTCATTCAAAACGACTTGGATGCAAGAAATTTGATGGTCAAATTGTTCATCCAGGAGCTATTTTGGTTCGTCAACGAGGTACAAAAATTCATCCAGGTTCAAATGTTCAACGTGGTGGCGATGATACTTTGTTTGCAGTTGCAGAAGGTGTTGTTAAATTTCACATTGGTTTTCGTGGCAGAAAGTTTGTTTCTGTTGGAACAATGGAGTAATTTTTTTAATGTGTAGCTAGTTTTTCTGTCCAAGTCTTCAAAAAAAGAGGGATGCGAAGATGATTCAGTTCTTAAAATACCGTAATATTTGTTATGGCGCGACAATTGCAGCATTTTTAGGCGGTTTATTGTTTTATACTTTTATTTCTGGATTTAATTATCACATCGATTTTGCTGGAGGAACTGAGTTACGACTCTTGTTCGAAAAGCCGGTTGAAATTAGTGCTTTGCGTGATGCAGTAAAAGATAAAGCATTTTCTGATGCTACTATTCAAACGCTGGGTTCAGAAAAGCGTGAATATATTGTTCGCGTTGGTTTTGATGAACAGGATGTTGAAAAACGTTTTTTTGATGACATAGGAACTGTCTTTGCAAATAATACATTAAAAATTTTAAGTATTGATCGTGTAGGTGCGGAAGCAGAGAAAGAAGTAAAGTGGAATGCATTTAAAGCGATTATTCTTTCATTATTATTATTGCTTTTATATCTTGCCCTGCGCATGCAATATGCGTATGGAGTCGGTGCAGTTGTTGCGCTGGTCCATGATTTATTAATAGTAATGCTTTTTATTTTAGTCACTAAACAACCGATTTCATTA
>CAZZPM010000018.1:0-8997 GCA_964655535.1 uncultured Pseudomonadota bacterium | reverse complement strand
AAGTGTTTTAGGCGCTATTTTGGCAATTGTAGGTTATTCAATTAATGATACAATTATTATTTTTAGTAAAATTAAAGATAATTTAATAGCACATCGTCATGAATCTTCTGACGTAATTATCGATTTAAGCATTAATCAAGTATTAAGAAGAACAATTTTAACAAGTCTTTCGACGTTATTATCTGTTTTTTCATTATTGATTCTTGGTGGAGAGGTTCTACATAGCTTTTCAGCGGTGATGGCTGTTGGTATTATGGCAGGAACATACTCATCAATTTATATTGCAAGTCCTGTAATGATGGCAGTAAAATCTTAGAAAACTAGATTTTTGGGGGGATGGTGTGTTAGAATAAAGAAGTGAAAGATCTAGAATTTTAAAAATTCACTTTTTGTATCAAGAAAATAGCGAATAATTTTTTAGTTAATGATAAAAAATTATTTTACTCTAAGAGTTTTTAGTTTTAAATATATTTTGTAAGAAAAATTTATACGTGTAGTCCTAAGATAATAGATTCATTTTTTTTGAATGTATTATCAGAAAATATCTTTATTAGTTTTAACCAATTTTATTATTATGACAAAGAAAAAAAACAAGACATCTGGTATTACGCCAGATAATCAAGAAGTTCTTCATACGCAAGAGCAAAAAATTGATGATATTTTGCCTCTCAATGAACAACAAGAGCACCAAGATGCTCAAGCTCCAAGTAATGCTGTAAAAGCATCAATTAATGTGCAAGAATTGAAAGAAATGAATATTACTGCATTAATTAAATATGCACAGGGACTTGGAATTCCTGAAGTTGCTTCATTGAAAAAACAAGAAATTATTTTCAAAATTTTGGAATCACAGTCAGATCAAAAAGTTGAAATTTATGGTGAAGGAATTTTAGAACGACTTCCTGATGGATTTGGTTTTTTGCGTTCTGGTAAATTTAATTATGTACCAGGCCCCGATGATTTGTATGTTTCTCCTGTTCATATTAAACGGTTTGGACTTCGCACCGGCGACGTAATTAAAGGGACATTGCGTAAGCCAAAAGAGGGAGAGAAATATTTCGCATTGCATCGTGTGGATGAATTAAACTATAAAACACCCGTGAGTTCTACACATAAAACAGTGTTTGAAAATTTAACCCCTTTGTTTCCAGATAAAAAATTTAATTTAAGTGGTGATGGTTCTGTTTCTTATTTATCAACACGAATTATGGATATCATTACACCGATTGGGAAGGGACAACGGGGACTTATTGTTGCACCTCCTAAAACAGGTAAAACAGTTCTTCTCAAAGAGATCGCTAATGTGGTTATTAAAAATCATCCTGAGGTGATTGTTATTATTCTGTTAATTGATGAACGGCCTGAAGAAGTAACTGACATGCAACGTTCAGTCAATGCAGAAGTGGTAAGCTCAACCTTTGATGAATATGCAACACGACATGTGCAAGTTGCTGAAATTGTACTTGAAAAAGCAAAGCGACTTGTTGAATGTGGACATGATGTATTTATTGTACTTGACTCGTTAACTCGATTAGCACGTGCATATAATACTTTAGCTCCATCATCAGGTAAAGTTTTGACTGGTGGTATTGATGCTAATGCATTACATCGGCCTAAGCGATTTTTTGGTGCTGCTCGTAATGTTGAAGAAGGTGGATCATTGACTATCATCGCGAGTGCACTTGTTGAAACAGGTTCTCGTATGGATGAGGTGATTTTTGAAGAATTTAAGGGAACGGGAAACATGGAAATTCATCTGACACGTAAATTGTCAGGAAGACGTGTTTATCCAGCTTTTGATATTCAAGCTTCCGGAACACGGCGTGATGATTTGTTACTTTCTGAAGAAGAACTTAAAAATGTTTGGGTTTTACAGAAATTTTTATCAAGCATGAATACTGTTGATGCAATGGAATTTTTAATTGACAAAATGAGAAAAACAAAAACCAATGCTGAATTCTGGGAACAGATGAGTCCTAAGAAAAAATAGTACTAGATGATATACAACGAGAGTCGTACCTGTAGCGGCTCTCGTTTTTTTACGTTTAGTTTTTATGTAAATAGTTTCAAAAATAATTTTTTTATTAAAAATATAGTTTTTATTATTAAGAATTAGATATTCTTTTTGTGTGTTAATAATAAAGTATGAAATTAAACATGATCGAAAGGGGTCGATGATGTATCATGCAAAAAATAATAACAATATTCTCTATTATGTTTTATAGTACAATGATATCGATATTATTGTATGGAGCAAAAGAGCCCTATAAGTCATCAGCTCCAATTTTAACTCCTTTAAATAAAAAAAAATCAGATTCTGATCAATTTTCTTATTATTGTTATGAACGTCTGGATGATGTATCTCAAATTTCTATTTCACCTTCATTGATACAATTGTTTTTTAATATTATTGACCAAGGTGATTCTTCTAAATTGATAGAATATATAAAAAAATATCCACTTCTTTTGGCAAGTTGTGACAAATATGGATATTCTGCATTAATTAAAATATTTAAACAGTTTGATTTTTTGATTATTAGATACGTTGTTGGCCAATCTATTGGATTAAATATGCATGATGATGCTGATCAAACAACCCCTTTAATATATGCAATTCAACAACAAGATATTATGCTTGTTCGATTATTGTTAGAGCAAAAAAACATTGATGTTGATCTTAAAGATCGGTGGAAACGAACAGCGTTGCATTATATTGTTTTATTGAATGATATAACTATAGTACAATTATTATTAAATCATAAACCTGATATATTTAAGAAAGATTGTTTTGAAAAAACAGCGGTTGACTATGCTCAAGAGCATCATTTATATGATATAGAAGCATTATTACTGAAGTCATTATCTGTATGAAAAATTATATTGCACCATCGATAAAATAGTATTAATCTCAAATTTTATTGTTTACAATTTTATTGTTTAAAATTTTTGTCTCATGATGAATGCGAATATCTATTGTTTTATTGGAATAATAAGTTATTTGATTGGCGCTTTGCCGATAGGATATTGGTATGCTCATTATTTTTACGATGTTGATTTAACTCAAGCGGGTTCAAAAACCATTGGTGCAACAAATGCGGGCCGTCTACTTGGTGGAGTGTATTCTTTTGTTATTATTGCTCTACTTGATATTTTTAAAAGTATGATACCGATATTATATATTAAATATTATTTTCAGCATGATGTTGAATTGCATATTTTGTCTGCAGTCTGTCTTATGTTTGGAAATAGTTATTCGATTTTTTTAGCGGGGCAAGGCGGGAAGGGCGTGGCGACATATGTTGGTATTTTGGCCGGATTCTGGTATGAATATCTTTTTTTTCTTATTCCGTGTTGGTTGATGATAAGAATGCTCTGTATGTCTTCCGCTTGTGCGTCGATTATAACAGTTATTCTTTTTCCTTTTTGGTATTTATTTTTTATTGCACATGCAGATTATTATTTTTTTTCGTTTCTTATAATACTCGCTTTTTGGATTATAATAAGGCATAAAAATAATATTTATTCTCTGCTTTAAATCTGTATGAGGTTATATGCTCTTATTTAAAACGATCACAGAAGTTTTTGAAGAAATTGGACAAGAAAATTCGCGCACACGCATTACTGAAAAACTTGCTTTCTTGTTTGCAAGTGGAACTGCTGATGAAGCTGCACATCTGGCTTACTTATCGCTTGGCTCATTGTTACCTCCGTATAAAAATATGGTTTGGAATTTAGCAGAAAAAAATATTATTCAAGTTCTTGCATCATTAAGTGGCCAAGATGCAGCGCTTATTCAGAGTATGTATGCACAAGAGGGTGATTTAGGATTAACTGCACAAAAAATTTTGCAACATACTCATCATGTTGATACAAATTCTTTATTATTAGAGGAAGTATATGATGCTTTGCATCAACTTGCATTAATGACAGGAATCGGTTCACAAGAGCAGAAAGAGCAATTTTTATTGCAATTATGCAAAAAACAAGATGCTGTAGCGATAAAATATATTATTCGAATTATCAATGGAGATTTACGCCTTGGTTTTTCTGACATGACTTTACTTGATGCTTTTTCATGGAGTATTGTTCATTCAAAAAAATTAAAAAAAATATTAGAGCACGCCTATAATTTTTCTGCTGATATTGGTCTTATTATTAAAACACTTAAAAAAGATGGGCCAGCGGGAATTGAAAAAATAAGTGTCTGTCCAGGAATTCCTATTCGGCCAGCAGCAGCAGAGCGTCTTGCGCATGCTACTGATATCGTCAAAAAATTAGGGCCAGCTGTAGCTCAACCAAAATTAGATGGTCTACGTGTTCAGATTCATATTTTTATGGAACAGGGAGAAAAAAAAGTAGCAATATTTTCTCGTAATCTTAAAGATATGTCAGGAATGTTTCCTGAGATAACAAAAGCAGCAGCTGCATTGACTGATGTTTCGTGTATTGTTGAAGGAGAGGCACTCGCTTTTGATCCTTTAACAAATCAGATGCTTCCTTTTCAAGTTACTGCAACACGTCGGCGAAAACATGCTGTTGCACAGAATGCAGTAGATACACCCTTGCGGGTTATTTTGTTTGATATTTTATATTTTGATCATCAAGTACTATTGTCCCATACACATCATGATCGACGGGATTTTTTAAGCAAGCTTTTGGTAGATGAATCGAAAGAAAGTGATGCTGTTTTAACCATGATTGATGAAAAAGCAATTATCGATGCAGAACAATTATCTGATTATTTTGAACAATGTATTATTGATGGATTTGAAGGGCTTATCGTAAAAAAACCAGATTCTTTATATCAGCCAGGAACGCGTAATTTTAATTGGGTTAAATTGAAGCGACAAGATTCAGGTTCATTGAACGATACGCTTGATTGCGTTATTATTGGATATTATCGTGGCCAAGGGAAACGGGCTCATTTTGGCATCGGTGCTTTTTTGGTTTCTGTGTATAATCCTGGGTTAAATCTTTTTCAGACGATTGCTAAAATAGGAACAGGGCTGACCGATACTGAGTGGGTTGAATTGAAACAATTATGTGATCAGCATATTATTGATCATCAACTTTCTTCTATCGATTGTCCTTCAGAATTAGTTCCTGATGTTTGGATAGCGCCTTCAATTGTTTGTAGTATTCGAGCAGATGAAATTACGCTTTCCCCACTGCATCGGGCAGGTAAAACAGAAAAAAGTACTGGATATGCATTACGTTTTCCGCGCATTATGGCGTATAGGTCTGATAAATCTGCAACCGATGCAACCACTGCTCAAGAAGTTGTTGATTTGTATCAGCAGCAAAAACAAAAAACAAAACTATTAGGATTATAAAATAGAGTTGCAGCTATTTCTTATATTTTAATTTGTAATTTCTTGCTCTTAAATATTTTCTATTATTACACTAAAGGTGTTTTCAAAGAAAATGTGTTGTAATTAAAGGGGGAAGGAATGCTACATTTTTTTTATCTTATAGTCTATTCTATCTATATATGTATGGGCGTTACAACACTTAAGGCAGAGTTTTTTTGTTCTAATAAAGAATCTCGCTTGCATCTTTCTTCTGCTGCTCAATTAAAATTATATACCTCTATTAATAATTGGGAAGGAACACTCAAAACCGATCAAGGTTCTTCGTTACAAGGTTCAACCATTGTTTTTTCTGATGGATCACTTGAAACAAATCAACAAAAAATTATTTTAAAAGGGACCTTTGATCCTAATAATGCAATGCCAATTTTATTGCAAGGCAATGATACTTTGCATGCTGATCCTGGTGCGATTATTCATGCAGTGACTATTAGTGGCGCTAATAATCGCATAGAAGGACAACCTACCTTTAATACGCCGCTATCGCTTTTTGATGCAAGTACTTCATTGACGCTTGCATTACAGAAAAAATTAAATAGTTCGATAAATTTAAATAATGGACTGCTTTTTCTAGATGATGATTTACGCTTGGGTGAAGGAGTTATCATTAATGGACCTGGTGTTATCTCTTGTAATCAATCAAGTATAGAATTATGGGGTGTTGATGGGACGTGGAATTCAACAGTGCATTTTATTAATCCTGATGCGATTAGTCTGAATACACATCTTATGCTGAGTGGAATCTGGACATTATCAGGGCGTGGGCAGATTAATGGACAGGGAAATGTTTTGGATTTATCTTTGGGCGGAAAATTAATTATTGATCATGATGCAGACATCGGTATCAGTGATATTAAAATTCGTGGACTTAATGATCAAACATTTCAATTTGCTAATCAAAATGCACAGGTTCGATTTTCTGATGTGAAACTTGAATTAGATAATAATTTTTCAATGACGGTTGGTGGTATTTTTATTGATGGACCAATAACGTTTATCTTGAAAAATCACAATTTTCTTGTTGATAATCTGGCGTCGATTACTTTTGATGGCGTTCGTGGATTGATAGATAGTCTTAATTTTGAGGGAGCTATCAATGCTGGACAATTACAATTGCCATTGCCTATTTTTGTTGACCATTCAATGGTGACTTCAAATATTAATGCAAATATTATTTCTGGTCATTTAACAATACTTTCAAGTTCAACTTTTTCTGAATCAATGGCAAGTGGTGGAAATATTTTTATTAATAATTCAATTACCAATATTTTTGGTAGTACTTTTTCACCGACGGGAAGTTATTTAGTGAGTAATATAGTCACTGCTTCATATGCAGGATTAGATGATACATTTTGGGTCCCTGTTAATGAAAATATTATAGTAGGAACTGATGTAACGATTGATGCAAGTGGTAATGCAATGTTTTTTGCTCATGGAACTCAGCCTCAAGTTATTGTGCCTGCAGGAACTTCATTGCGACTGCAAAATATTGAATTGGGTCGAGTAAATGAAAATACTTTTAATATTGATCCTCAGGCATCATTATATTTTGGCCAAAACTTTCAACTTGAGATGAATCAGAACATTACATTTTCACAGGGTAATATTACGTGCACCAATGATATCGATGTTATTGATTTTAGAGGAATTGGCGGGGTTAAAGTGTTAAACATTGATCCACCAAAACCAGGGCAACCAAATATTTTTACGGTTGGATCAAATAGTCTTCGCTTGCAGGATGTTGAGTTGAATGGAATAGAAAATATTACTTTTGGTTCAACGTTTATTGATGGACAAACAATTTATGGCGCAATTGTTCTTGCCGGCGGTGCTCGTATTAATATTAGTGAATCAACTGATGCACATTTTGTGATTGAGGGTTCTGATAATATTATTCGTATTTTGAAAAATAATTTGACGTTAGATGGTTCTTTACAATTTGCTGATGCAGTGAGCAATGAAGTAAGCATAGAGTTTGTTTTAACTGAAGGATTAACCATTGATAATCAAGTATTCTTTGGTGATAATTTTGCTTATTTATATTCAAATTTTGGAAAAGCGAGTCTTTTCTTTAGTGATTATTTAGTGCGTGTGATCAATCAAGGTTCAAATTCATTTGTCATGGATCGAGGATCCTATCTTAAAGGAAGTAATCTTTTTGTCGGTAATTTTCCGATCAAGCAATTGTCTTTTGATATTGGGCTTTCTCAAGGTTTATTGTTGAGTTCAGATCAAACAAATGCGCTTGATTCAGCATTTGCACGAAACTTTTTACAGACGAGTGTGCGCGATCAACGTCCGATGACGGCATATCATCTACATAAGAAAAAAGAACAAGATGCACGCAAAGAAAAAGAATCAGGCAAACTATCGCATAAGAAAAATAATCATAATAAATATGCACGTACCAATAAAAAGAGAGCATTTGAAGATTTAGTAGAACTCTTTTATGGATCAGAACAGGCGCAATTGCGCGCATTATCAACACCAAAACCGATTACGATGCCGATTGGTGTAGGCGCAACAGTTGAGCTTTCAGAAGCATTTGGCACTATAAAAATGGATCAAGGAAGTTCAATTCGTAACTTTGGTATTCATGAAACAATTCCACTTAATATTATTGTTGATAAAGATTGTTTGATTGAGCAAGGAAATCAAGCCGCGACGCTTAAAGCAGGTGATGCATTATACATTTTAGGGCGTAACAATATTTTACGTATTACTGATGAATTTCAGATGATTGGAAATATATATCTTGATGAAGGTGCTGAATTAATTATTGAATGTGAAACAAAAAATAATAGTAAAAAGCCATTAATTCTTTGGGGGAATCTGAGTAATCCTGCAAATTTAGTTATGCCAGTGGGATCACGAATTATTGTTCGTGGAACGGGAGATGTTCTGTTTGCGCCTGAATCAAGTATCACTTCAATGAGTGGTAATGATGAAACCGTGGCAGAATTCTTTTTACATGATCGCATCAGTATGGGCATGATTGATGCAGGGACATTTTCAGTATCGGGCAATATTGCCTGGGTATTAAATAATTATGCTGAAATTTTTGTTGGAACGAATCAACAATTCTTTTTTGGCACTTCTGAATTTAAACGAAAAAAACATAGTTTTTCATTATTAGTTGATAATAATTCACGCATTCGTCTTGATGGTTCACGATTACAAAGAAGCTTTAACAATGCTGGACAACTTTCGATTGCTGGATATAATGCATCAATTATATTTGATCGAGGTTCTGAGTTATACATAGGCCCACAAGGATTGTTTGAACTTAATTCTTTTAATGATAAAAAAGTATTAAGTAATTTGACAAAGTTTTATTTTGGAGTGCATACATCGTTGTATTTAGATAAAGATGCAACATTTATTGTAGGCCCAAATAATTATAATTTTTATAGTACTCAAAACAGTATTGATTGGGACCTTGTGCAGGCTGATGTACACGCTGCAGGGATTTTGAAATTAGCTGCAACTAATATCTATGGAGTCCCTCAAAATATTGATGTCATGATGAATGCTTCAGCTGAAGAGATTATAAGAACCTATATTAATCGAGCATCAAATCTCATTAAAGCATTTTATTTTTTACAGAGTGATGGCAAATATTATGTCA
>CAZZPM010000017.1:0-16672 GCA_964655535.1 uncultured Pseudomonadota bacterium | reverse complement strand
GCTTCAGGAGTTGCCGCAGGACCAACAGGTGTTCCATCAGCATTGAGTGCAGGAGCAACAGGATTAGTAACAGATTGATCAGCAACTACTTGTGCTTCTTGAGCTAAGCGATCAGCTTGTTCAAGAGTTTTTTGAGCGTCCTCAGCTTCTTTTGCTTTTTGAGCATCAGCTGCTTCTTGAGCTAAGCGATCAGCTTCAGCTTTAAGACGATCATCTTCTGCTTCTTTGGCTAAACGATCAGCTTCAGCTTGTGCTGCTTGTTGATCAGCTAATTGTTTTGCTTGTGCATCAGCTTCAGCTTGTGTTTGTACAGCAGTTTCAGCTTCAGTAACTTTATTTTGTGCATCTATTACTTGTTGATCAGCTAATTGTTTTTCTTGGTCAGTTATTGCTTGAGCAGCTTCAGCATTAAGTTTTTCTTGTGCAGCTCTATCGGCAGCTTCTTGGTCCCCATTTGTTTGTGCAGTACTTATTTCTACTGTTTTTTGATCAATGAGTACTTGTGCCGCAGCTTCTTCTTCTGCTAATTTTGCAGCTGCAGTAACGGCTTCTTCTTCTTTGCGACGTGCTTCATCTGCAGCGGCTTGTAAAGAGGCTTGTAAAGCAGCAGCTTGTTCAGCAGCAGCTCTATCGGCAGCTTCTTTGTCAAGACGAGCTTGTTCAGCGGCAGCATCTTCATCTGCTTGAATCTGTTTAATTTTATCATTAATCATTGGAATAATTGTGTTGTAAATAAAATTGATTTTACTATCAATTACTAATTTTTCAGCGGCAGTTGCTTGTCCGTATGTATTATATAAAGCTTGCACTTGATTATAGAGTAAATCATATTGTTTTTTTGCTAAGTCAGCTTTGGTATTGATTTGATTAATATCTGCGATCATAGCATCTTGTATCTGTTTTATTTGCTGTGCATCTTCAGGAGTGAAAGGATTTGAATTGTCGATATTATTTTCAATTAATTGTCCTTGAAAAATAGCTGCTCTATCAGCTTTAAGTTGTTCTATTTCGCTAGTGAGACGCCTCAAATCATCGTTCGTGACGGTTTTATTTTCTGGGCTTAAAAGATTAAATTGTCTTTGAACTAAGAGCATTAGAGTATCAATTTGTTTTATATTATAGATGAGCGTTGTTCGAGCTTTGTCTAAATTTTGCGCATTATTTGTATTATTTAGTTTATCAATTTGTTGTTTAAGATCGTTTATGCTTAAGGAAAGTTCGTTTATTTTTTGATTTAATATAGTCAATTCTTGAGTTTTAGATGGAAGAAGTACTTTGAATCCTTCTACCTCTTGTTGTTTTGCACTTATTTGCGCATTGATAGAATTAATTTGTGCTAAAAGTGTATTTTTTTGTTTATTAAGATCAGCAATTGCATCTTGAAGGTTATTTATTTTTTTTTGACTATTGGTTTTTGATAATTTTTGTGTATTTTCTTCTATTTCTTTATTAATGTTGCTTATGCTTTTGTTGGTTTTTGCAAGGGCTTCATTATGTTTTTTGAACATATCAGGAGCATTGCTAACCACTTGATTCATATTATCAATGTCTTGTTGTAATGCTTCTGATTGTTGACGCATATCATTAAGAGAGGCAGATTGAGTATTGAATTGATTTTGTAAATCAAAAAGATCATTTTGTTTGTTCATTAATATATTGAATTGTTCACGACAACTCTTGATGTAGGTTCTAATTGCAACAAAAAGTCCTTTATTAGGATCATACAATGAATACATAATCATTTTTTGTTGATCTTCCATATTGACTGGGTTAGAAAAATTACCCCATCTTCCACGAGAACCAGGAAACATAGTGTTTTTAGAAGTCCAACCCTTCTTATCATTCTTATTATCAGCAAACGCTGTGTATGAAAATGTAGCATATGCTATCAACAGCACTCTACATAAAAATTTTGTGAACATCATAATCATATCTCCTTTTTTCTGTGGCAAAGTATTCTACATAGATTAATTATTACAAATTGAAAATACTAATTGCAATAAAACAAGACAAATATTTTCTATTTTTGGTTATTTTGAAAAAAGAGCAGTAAAAAAGGGGATAGTCAGTTGACTATCCCCTTGCGTTATTTTAATTATTTAGGATTAAGGATTGCTTGCTGCTTTTCTTAATCGTGATCGTAAAGCATTGATAAGATCTTGTCTCTTTGTTTTTGCTGGAGGCGCTAGTGCGCTTACTTTTGTTGTTTGGGGTGCAGGAGTTATTGTGGCTTCGATTGGTTTTGATCTTTGAGCATTTGTATTTTCTGGTGTTGCTGCTGGTACTGCTATTGTTGTAGTTACATTGGGTGTTGATGCATTAGGAGCTGGCATTATTGCTGCTGTTCTTGGTAATGCACCTGTTGGTCGGCTGCTTGGACGCATAGGTCTGCGTGCAGGAGTACGAGATGGAGCTTTTGTTACAGTATTTGTTTTTGCAGCTGGAGTAATTGCTGGAGCTGCAGGAGACTCAGTACGACTTGCTGTTGGTCTTCTTTGAGATGCCGTTCTTGGCCCAGCTTTGAGCTGTGTTGTTCTTGCAGATATTATACCACGTGCTTGAGCATTTGTATTACTAGGAACTGTTCTTCGTCCAATGCTTCTAGCAGATTTGCTGGTTTTTGCATGAGGAGCAATGACTGATTTGTCTGGTTCAGATTTTTGTAATTCTGTTTGAAGTTTACTATTTTCTTGTTCTAGCGTAGCAATTTCATTAGCAAGATTTTTAGCTGATTCACTTCCTGGAGCAGCTCGTCTTAATCGTAATTTTAATGTTCTGAGCGTTGCATTATTGCGTGCATGTTGTGCATTGATAGCCTGTGATGCAGTGATTGTTGCAACAGAAGCAGTGATTGTTGCAGCGGCAATAGTTGATGCTATAGCAGCAGTTGCTGCGGAGCTTTGCGCTTCAGTTGCATTAACAAGGACAGGTTTGATTGTTTCTGGTGTTACAGCAGGAGTTTCATTGGTTGTACTGATTACTGGTGTAGTTGTGTTAGCGGTTGTTACTGTTGTTGAAATTTTTTCTCCTACTTCTGTAACTGCGGTTGGGGCAACAATTGATGCAGGAGCATCAAAAATTGCTTTCAACCCATTAAATGCATCTTTGAAGTCATCGGCTATTTTTGGATTTAAGAGCATAATAACTGCTTTAATTCGTGTTAATGAATCTGCTGTCATGCTTCCCATTTGATTTGCAAGATCTTGTAGTACACGAAGTACTTCAATGTTTTGAAAATCAAGGAATGTAGAAAATGAACCCATTTCTTCAAGTTCTGCTACTTGTTCTGTAATGGTTGCAGGACGTTTAAGCATTGCTTGATATTCTGTAAGTTTTGTTAAAGAGTCTTTAAATACAGGATTGGTGATAGCGCTTTCAATCATAGCAAGAACTGGAATTAAGCGATCTTGAGTAGCACGAGGACGATCTTGCATAATGCTTTGTAATTGAGTTAAGAATGCAATGCGTTGTTCTGTCGAAAAGAAATTTTCAATAGAAGTTAACTTATTAATTCGCATATTAATGCTTTCTGCTTGTGACACCGTTGATTTAACCGTTTCTTCTGTCAATGGTTTGCTGGTGACTGTTGGAATAGCGACTTTTTCTTGGAGTGATTGAAGCAATGCTTTATCTTTTGCATCGGTAAAAATACGCGTTGCAACAATAAGACTTGCTTTAAGATTTGACATGAGATCAAAAGAAGCATCTGCTGGAATAGTGCCAACAAGTCTTTGTAGGAGAGCGAGTGTGTCTTGTTGAACACTACTATTTGTTATGAAATCTTGTGAGCTCATTAAATCATTACATCGTTTTAATTGTGTTTGAAAATCAAGTGTAACGCCCAATATTCCTGCAAGTCCTTTAACTTTATCTTTAAAGCCTTGGTTATCAATATTTGATCCAGCATAAATAATTAATGTTTCAAGTGTTTTAATATCATCAGCTGTTCCTAAATAACGATCATCAATTAATTTTTGTAGTAAATCAAAACTTGATGCAAGAGCATCATCTGTTTGATTCATTTTAGTTGCAAGAATTTGAGTAAAGCTATTCATGATACGATCAGCAAAGCGAAGTACTTTTTGTTTTTCAGGTGCTGTCTGAATATTATTGCCTGTTGCAGCAATAACTGTCGCTGTACTAATGGCCGTTGAAGAAGTATTATCAGCTTTTTCAATGTTGATTGCTTTGCTTTCAGTCAGAGTAACTGGTATTATAGGGGATTGAGTTGCAATGACTGCTTGTTGTTCTGGTTGAACTATCGGTTTTTCAGGAGCATTAAATAATAATTCAATACTGCTTAAGAGATTTTTACTATTTTCATCGGTTAAGCGTTTCTGAGTCATAATTAAATAAGCACGTGCATTGCTCACTTGATTAATATCAGCTTTTCCTTTTTCTTGAGCAAGAGCACGCAATATGCCGATTAGTTCCTGTTGTTCATCTATTGCTAAAGAATCAGCATTAATATAACGCTTTGCTGCAGTAAGTCGATCTGCATAAGCAATCCCACTATTGAGCTCTGTTGATGCTGATTCAAGTTTCGTTATGCGTGGGCTATCGTTTTTGAAAAATGGACTAATATTGATGTAATATTTAATTATTCCATCGAGTATATTCATTTGATCATTGTCAGCAGATGCACGATCTTTAACAAGTTCTTCAATTAATGCTAAGCAAGCATCTTTATCAGCGTCACTTACAAGAGCATCGATAGAAATAAGTTTTTGAAGTCGTGTTTGATAGGTTATAGGGTTTGGCTTTGATCCATCTGGAGCAGGAGTTAAAATAAGTGTTGGATCTGGTTTTACTTCAGGCTTTTTTTCAACTGTAACATCTTCTTTGGTTTCTAGTTTTATTTCTGTAGTTACTTTTGTAGGGATTGGTGCTTCTCCGGATGTAGTTGTTTCAAGTGTTGTTGGGGTTGTTACTACAGCAACAGATGTAAGTTCTTGTTTGTGAGGAACAGTTAAATTTTTATAAATAGTTTTTAAAGTTTCTTGTTCTTCTTGAAATCTATCACGATTATTTTCTGGTGTAATTTGAGCTGATCCTATGATTGCCATTAATTGTACTGTTTCTTCAAAGCTCATTTTTTCTTCTTTATTAAGGTTGGCAAGTAGTTGAAGTATTTCTAAAAATTCTTTGGCATCATCTTTGTCATCCCAAGCGATAATAGTTTTAAGGGCGTCAAAAGAATCGCTGATAGAGAAAGATATATTATATTTTGTGGCAAGGGATTTAATTTTTTGTAGTCCTTGTTCAAAGGTGTTTTTATCAGTATTAGTAAAAACAACACGACTATTTTTGAGAAGAGTAACAAGTTTTTCTTTTTCTGCATCAGTTGCTTGCAATTGATTTTGTAAAAGGGAGTCAAGTTCTTGTATAAAAATACTGACTAAAAAGGTTATTTTTGTATTATTTTTATGATTATTAATAAAAGTGAGCATTTTAAAACTATTTGCAAGTCGATCTGCATATGAAAGTTTGTTTAATTGAGCCAGATTAAATTTAGCGGGGCCTTGATGTCGTACAAACCATTTTTTATCTTTTTGTTTTTTTGGAAGATCATAGTTACCCCGATCTTCTTTATGCTCTTGAATCATAATATCATAGATATGTTCTTGCATATTAAATTTGATATATAATGTTTTTTTTGCATTAGGAACTGGATCTTTGCCAAAAAAATTATTCATATTTTCAGGAATAACAAAGAGTCCTTTGTCAGCATAGGTCTGTAACTTGGTAATAACATCAGTAGTGATATTAGCGACATTATCTTTAACCCCGTACCATGCATCAACAATTTTGAATGCTTTTTGATCATTTGCTGGCAAAATAAGATTAAGATCTTGCAGTGTGATCGTTCCATTTTGAGGGAAAGTTGATTTTTCAACCACAGTTCCAATAGCAATACTTCCATCTGGTTCTGGGATTGGCGAGATATCTTGACTTGCTGTGGCCTCAATTATTTGTTTAATGATTGATATTGTAAGTGGTTTTCCATCAGTTTTTTCTATGGCATCATCTTTTTTTGTAGCAATCCAGGTTCGACCTTTGGCTTTTGTGGGAATAGCAAGATCTTTGCGATTTTTTTCATGTTCAGGGATGGAGATTGTATAGCGCTTATTTTGCATAGTAAAATCAACGAAGAGTGTTTTTTCAATAGCTTTGAAAGGATCTTTGCCAAAAAATTTATTCATATTATCAGGAACAGCAAAAAGTCCATTATTAGCATATTTTTGCATTTGTGTAGTGACATCAAGATTGTTGTTTCTGTCTGAAATTCCATACCATGCATTATTAATAAGAAATGGTTGTTGATCATTGTCTCGTATAAGATCTTTGAATTTTTTGAGTTTTAAGCTAGTGATTGATAAGTCTAATTTTATTGGTTTCTTTCCATCGGTGTCATGAGATTTTTCTTGAGCAGGCGATTGTAACGTTGATAATTTATCTTGAAGCGCTTTAATTTTTTCATTAAAAGCACGGCTATCTTCTTCAGTCATACGAGCAGTGCTGCTAAATTCTTGCATGCGTTTAATTTCAGCTTCAATTTCTTCTTTGGTATTGAATTGAGCAATATTTAATAGATCAGTATTTACAGCTACTAGGCTTTGATCTACAGGAGTTGGTGTTTCCAAACTTTGGTCTACAGAAGTTGGTTCTACTAGGGGTTGATCTACAGGGGTTGGTATTTCCAAGATTTGATTTGCAGGAGCTGGTTCTGTAATGACATCCTTTATAGGAAAAGCATAATTGCCACGATTTTTTTTCTTTTCTGGAATAATGATATAGATTCGTCTATTTTCCTTTTCACCAACTGGTTTAGGTGGAAATGAACGGGTCCAAAATTTATATGTGCCTATTTCTGTAATAATGGCTAAGATTTTATCTTTGCCCTTATCAGGATCATTCTCAAAAAAGAGATTCATTGCTTGAAGATTATGTTGTATTTTTTCTAACTGTTTATCAGTAAGCGGATAGACTAATTTTTCTTTAATCATTTTTTCAAGCATTTGCTTTTGAGTATCGGTTAATGTTTCATTCTTAATGGCATTCATAACTTCAATATCAGGATCAGGAAAAAGTCCTTGATCTGCATATTTTTGTAAGAGTGAAGAGACATTAATATTTTTTTTAGCGGTTCCATATTTTGCTTCTATAATTTTATAGGGCGCGAAGTCAGCATTATTCAGTTGCAGTAATTTTCCCCATGATTCAGCATTAAGTGGATTTTTGGCTATGGTTCCTTGTTGTTGATTATTTTTTGAGATGAGCATTGATGAAGTATTGAAGCATAAAAAAGTACTTATTATTGCTATGAAGGTAGTTAAGGTAGTTTTTTTTATAAAGGTCATATAATTCTCCTTTGTATAACTTTTAAAAATATTTTTTATTTTTCTTACTTTTTAGTATTTCATTTTTTTTTGCAAATATGCAATAGTTTTTCAAATAACCTGTTTTATTCTATTGTTATAATTTTGCTACATTGAATATTTTTTTTGTTTCTGTATTTGCAATATCAACCAAATCATGAATTGTTTGTAATTCTGTTGTTTTACGCTCATACAGATTATTAATAGAAGATAAAAGTTCTTTTTTATAGATTTTATCAATAGATTCGTATTGCAAGTAAGGAATAAGTCCTTGATATGCAGATAATCGAAGTGCTCCATGTTGTTCATGCGCATGTTGTAACTTTGTATAAAAAGTAACATGGATTAAAAAGTCATATTTTTCTTTTTTTGAAAGATGTGTTAAAAAAGGAACTGTTTTTTTGAGAATAAGATTAAAATCTTGGAGTTCTTGAAGAGAGCAAGAAGATTTTTGGGCAAAAAGCTCTTGTGTGAGGAGCCAAAATTTATTTTGTGAATCTTGCGTTGTTTTATTATTGAAAAGAGGAATCATTTTTTTTAGTTTTGCTATTTTATTATTGATTGTTTTTTGATTTTGATACAAGGCAAATGCTTGTTGAAAAAGTGTGGTGTTAAGGTGAGTAAAAATTTCAGAAGTCGGTTTTATGCAGATAAAAAGGCTTCCTTCATTTTTAAAAGTATATTGCTGCAAAGAACTGTTGTTTGCATTATATGCGATGTATTCTTTGGAAGCAGGATGTAGCAAAATGAAAGGATCGCCAGGGATGTATATGCTGCCGCTTTTTTTAAGATAGCCAAGATCAGGAGGTGGAAGTAGTATAAAGGTTGTTTTCTGATTTCCAGGACTTCCTGATGAGAGTGAACTGCAGCCGAGATAAGCGATCATTTTTCCACGATATTCTTTTTGTCGACGCGCGCATGCTTCACGAGTATTGAGCTTTGTTAAAGCACCTCGATTGAGTCCATATAAAGGGATTAATTCTATTTCATCACCATAGCGAATCACACCTATTTTTTGGGCTGGGGAACTAATTTTTATTAAATCTGTTCCCTGTGTCAGCAAATTTTCTGTAGCGACCGTTGATATAGAAAGTGGCTCAGTTAAAGATTCGGGATTATATTTTGTGCAAAGTTTTACTTGGTTATCAATGGCCAATTGAACGGTATCATTAAATTGTAAACTTGATTTTTCGAGTTGTTGATTAATGAGAGCTATATATTTTTTGCATGTTTTTTTTTCAATGCTAGCAGGAAGTTTTTGAATGGTCCGTGCACAGAGCTGTCGAAGTTGTTGTTTTTCAGATAAAGAAAGTGATTCAAGTTTTTCTAAGAGCCCCTGTATTTTTTTCATAACCATATTTTTATGAGATTCAGACGTCGTCTCAGTAAATAATTTAGTTTGTGTATTAATGGTTTTAATGGTTTCATCTGGTGATGTGTCTAAATGAGCATGTTTTAGTTGTTGAGTAAAATAATTATTTTCAAGTGCATGTCGCTGTTCTTGAGACTGTAATTCTATTTTTGCCCATGTTTCATGCAGTTGACTGGCTTGTGAAGGATCATCAAAAAGCAATTGTACATGATCTTTATCATATATATTTTGAAGTCCGCTATTATTTTTTTTAAAGGTAATTTTTAAAGGGGTATTTTGATTAAGCGGAAATATTTCTTTTTTTTCTTGTATATATAAAGGAGTAATAATGTAGCTGACTCCATTTTTAATTGTCGATTCTTCTTCTGCATTAAAAGAAAAAAGAATTGACGGTGGAAGCTGAGCTCTTTCTTCTGAAAAAGGAGCAGCTTGAAAGGTTATAGAATCATTGTTTTTTTGAGCATGCAAGTATCCGCGTGCTTGGGGAAGGTAAAGTGCAATGATATTTTTAGTTGAAATTGCTACATCTTTATTTTCTTGCGTTAATGTTGACAGCCATGCTTGAAGTGATGAAGAAGCTGTATTGAGTTGGTTAATGGTTAAAGCGCGTGCAAATAATTTTTCAAGTAATTGATTATTACTGACATGGTCTTTCTCGCGTGCAATAAAAAGTTTTTTGAGTCCGGCGATATATTTTTTTTGAATTGAATGATTAACCCCAAAAGCAATGATTGGTAGAAGGTCATCGTATATTTCTATTTTTTTTTTATATGAAATATCTCCAAATGCTGCTTTATGTAACATCTCTTTACAATGCTCGTCGCGTTCTTTGATAGAAGAAGGAATTTTACTTGTTCCATTGGTAAACAAAAATAGTAAAAAAGGTATGAGTATTTTAATATGCATAGATACTGTCCTTATAGTAATAAGGGTTAAAAAGAGTCAAAAAGCTTATTACATATATAAAAAGTCGTAAATATTAAAATCAAGTAAGCTGAGAAAGTTCTAGGACAATCGATGTATCATGAAAAGGGATTCGCATAGAACCAATAATCTGTTCTGATTCATCGCCACGACCAAGGAGTGCAATAATGCCATTTTTTTTAAGTAAAGCTAGTCCCTGTAGAATTGCTTTTTTGCGATCTGGTTCAATGATACAAAGTTTTTGTTTTTCAGAAGGTATGCCTTGTAAGATATCATGAATTATATTAAGTGGATCTTCATTGCGAGGATTATCATTGGTGATAATAATATGTGAGCCATATTGTGCAGCAAGTGCCCCCATGAGTGGGCGTTTGGAAGTATCTCGATTTCCTCCACAGCCAAAAATAATAATCAATTGTTCTGTTTCTTGAGCAAGTGAAGAAAGTATTGCTTCCATTGAAGAAGGATTATGAGAAAAATCGATGATGATTTTTTTTTGATCAGCTAATTCAATTTTTTCACCACGTCCTGCAATTCCCTTAAAGTTTTTAAGAGCCTGCTTAAGAAGAGTATTATTAATTTGTAAGGTTTGAGCAGCTGCGATAGCTAAAGCAATATTTTGGGCATTAAAATATCCAGCAAGTATTCGAGAAGAGAAAAATGTTTTTTTGATGCGTAAGCAGGTTTTTTTAAAATCACTCTGTATTATTTTATATGTTACGGATGCTTTTCTTGTAGTGCCAATAGTTTTAATTTTAACATCTGGTCTTATAGCTGTTAGATGTTTAATAATGTTATTTGTTGATATATCTTCATTATTAAGACAAGCAATTCCGTTTGATTTGAGTAATGAAAATATTTTTAATTTCGTTAAAAAATATCGATCCATTGTTTTATGAAAATCAAGATGATCTTGTTTGAAATTAGTAAAAAGAACCATCTTAAGGGGGACTCCATATAATTTGTCATAAAAAAGTGCATGTGAAGATGTTTCAATAATGCAATGAGTAATTCCTTTGTTAGCAGCGATAGAAAAAAACATTTGAATATAATCAGCAGTTGGTGTAGTCAAGTGACTTTTTTGATAAAAAAGAGTGCTTAGTTTATTTTCAACCGAACTGATGAGTCCTGTTTTTAGTCCAGCGTTTTCTAAAAAATGAAACAATAAAGAGGCTGTTGTTGTTTTTCCTTTCGTTCCGGTGACAGCAATAATCGATAATTTTTTTGCTGGAAAATGAAGAGCTGCTGCTGAGTAATAAGCAAGTGCTTGATGTGCATTTTTAACGAGAATGTATTCAATGCCAGATCTTTGAGGGATAGAGTATGTTTGTTCAATGATAATTCTAGTGGCACCGCGGGCTATTGCATCGTCAACAAAAAGTTTTCCATGCATTTTTTCACCTTGTAATGCCACAAATGTTGATCCGGGACCAACATGGTTTGTGTGACAGGTGACAGGAAAAATAGTGGGAAATTCTTCATTCATGCGGTTTCATTTGCTCATTATTAACTCTTATTGTACACTGCCTGTGAGTCTGTAGTAAAAGTTTATTTTTGTAAATAAAATCATGTATAAAAAACAGTATGATTACATTATTATTGGTGCATCGGCTGCTGGAATTGCTGCTGCATCAAAGATACGATCTTTCGACAAAAAAGGGTTTATTTTTTGTATCGATCAACAAGGAATAATGCCTTATAATACTTGTCTTTTAGTTGATATTTTATCTCAAGAAAAAAAAGTTCAAGAAATTGGGTTAAAACCAGATACATTCTTTGAAGAACAAAAAATTGAGCTTGGCTTGGGGATTACTGTTGCATCAATTAATAAAGAAGAAAAAAACATTCAAACAGTTTCTGGTGAAACCTTTTTATATAAAAAATTATTGATTGCTACAGGAACAGATGCTCGTCAATTACTATTTGGTAAAGGTATTTTTTCTTTTCATCAATTGAATGATGTTATGGCAATGGAGGAATATCAAGTTGAGCATCAGATTCGATCAGTTTTAATTTTGGGCGCTGGTTTGAGTGGCATTGAGGCCGCAGATGCAATGATAAAAAAAAGATATCAGGTTTTTATTGTTGAAAAATCAAAACGACTTTTGTCTCAATTTTTAAATGAAGAAGCATCTTACTTTCTTCAAAAGAAAATGGAAGCTGCAGGGGTTACTGTTTTTTTAGAAACAGAACTTTTAACATCTGAATATCAAAATGATCATTACTTTGTTTCTTTTAATCAAGGTCAAAAAATTCTTGTTGATATGATTTTGGTGACTATTGGAAGCAATCAAAATAGCCAGATCGCTTGCATTGCAGGCATTGCTGTTGATGAACAGGGCATTATAGTTAATCAATATTTACAGACATCAGATGAACATATTTTTGCGGCCGGAGATGTCATTGGGCTTTATGATGTTTTACAGCGTAAAAAAATCAGAAATGGGACTTGGCCTGAAGCTGTTAAGCAAGGAATGATTGCAGGGCATAATATGGTGCAATCAGATAGTCAGCCATATGTTATTGCGCCGGTGCTTACCAGTTCACGTTTTTTTGGGCTTGCTTTTATCAGTGGTGGATTATTGGAAGAAGCAGCTGAGGATCAGGTTTTTGAACATCGAACGCAAGAGGGTTATTATCGATGTATTGTTGCACAAGGGCGCCTTAAAGGCGTTGTAATGATTGGGCAGCTTCGCGCGGTTGGATATCTTCGTCGAGCTTTAGCTGGCCAGATTCTTTTTGATATTGATCTGTTTTTAGCTTCATAGCAGAGCAATTTTTTTATTATACATACATTTCTTTTTTGTATTATTGAATGGCTCTTGTAGATTTGTTACATTGAGAAAAGATTTTGATGGTTTGGTGGAGTGGGTGATAAAAGGAGTTCTTATGAAGCAATATATACATATATGTTTTCTGGTATTTAGTTTTTTATTTTTTATCACCTGTCATGCAGCAGACGATGAGGTAATTGATACTAGTAATGTTATTAATATTTTAGATAAAAAATTTAATATGTTTGATTTACTACAAGATATTGCTCAGACTTTACATTCAGAAGTTCATTCATCATCAAGTAGAGGGCAAGTATCAATGCGTATTCAATTTGATCAAATAATTAATGAAACTATTGTTAGAAGAACAGTTGTACGTAATATTGATATGGTAAATAAGGAAAAAGATGATCAAAAATTGTTAATTTGTCAATTAGCATTAGCAGCTCCTAAATTATCGAATAAGTCACCTGAACGATCAGTAGTGAGTGATGATGTGCAAGATGCTATTTCTATTGTTTCTGATCCTCAAATACAAGAAGCAGCACAGGTTGTTTCATCATTTGCAGTTTCAATGGCACATGCTGATACGCAAAAAAAATCAGGAGAAACTACAGAATCATATGTCTTGCGCATGTTTGTTATGGTTTTTACTGCTGCACAAAAATCAGGTGTTATTCAAAAAATTCCTGTTTTATTAGAAGGATGTGTACACCTTTTAGGTGATGTTGTTGAAGTCGGTGAAGTGGTTGTTCATAAAGTTAAAACAAAATGTTGTCCACAAATGAAATGTTGTTTGATGCTATAATAATGTAAAAATAAAGAGTCATCTTAAAGGAGAGATTTGTGTTGCGCGTCAAGAAAATGATAGGGCTTTGGGGATTATTGTTTTGTATTACTGAAATGTATGCCACAAAGGGTGAGCATAGTGATCATGAAGCTGAAATGGTTATTGAGATGGGAGCAAACTATGGGACTGTACAGCAGCTTTCTCATGAAAAATTCTCCAAAAAAAAAGGAAAATCGCGGTATGGGAATGATGTTTTTGTTGATCTTGAAATGCATGATTCTCATATGATTAATGATGAAAAAAATGATGAGAGAAAAGAAAAAAAAATATCTCAAAAATTTGGTAGTCGACGAAATATTGCTGTTCGAGGATTCATAAATGTAGATTTGCTTGTTGCATATAATATGACCATGATGACTATGCATCCAAAGCAATATAATAATATGATTATGGAGATTTATCAGAGTGCATTGGCAAAACGTAAAAATGTTTTAGGTGAAATGCGAGGAACAGAACAAGAGTATAATGTTTTTGATGTTGTTGATGCAGTTGCGCAACATTTTAAAGAAAAAGAGTCTGAGTCGAAAATAATGAGTGGAGTGTTTCGTACACAAGAGGCAATGGTGCCAGAAAAAGAAATTGAATCGGGAGATAAATTGACTGAGGCAATGATTCGTGAAGTTATTCAAAAAATTATTGTTGAAGAATCAAATAAAGATGAGCTTGATACAGATGAAGAGAGTGCAGTTAAAGATACAGCAATCTTATTAGGGGCATTTCTTACTACGCAAGCTTCTCAAGGTAAGCATGCAAATCCTAAAGATTTAGTTGGTTTTTTAAAATCAATAGATTTTATTGGTGTTGGACAAGGATGTGTACATTGGTGGGCGCCACGTTGTGGATGCAGTCCAAAAGTTGAAAAGCGTTTTACTATTGTTGTAACCGCTGTTGGATTTTTGATTATGATTGGTTTATCTGGTCTTAGTGTTGCAATACAGGCAGGAGCTATAGATATATAATTATGAAAATAAAAAATTTATATATTTTTATATTTTTAATAATAGGATCAATGCACGGAAAAAATATACTTTTTGATGATCAATTACGTGATTGGGATATGCTTGAAAAAAAAACGTTTGTAATAGGTCTCTATCATGTACGTAGTTTTTTAGCAAATCAAAATGATTCTTATTCTTCTTTACAAATAAATCTTTGCCAATTGCGTGGACGTTTAAAAAAACTGATTAAAGAGGAATATTTTACGCGTAAAAAATATAAAAAAAATATAAAAGATGCTTTTTTGGTAGAACAATGTAAGCAGTATAAAAGGTTCTTATTATTTACTTGTTTAACTTATTATTTATTGGCACATATATCACAATTTTATGATAAAAAAGATTCCATACAATTTATTAAGATGCAGAAAATGGATCCTTTTTTACATACATTTTTTTTTGAATTAGCACATAAGCTCGATTTTGATTATTATGAGATGGAAAATTTTGCATTTAATTTATCTCTAGAAGATAAATCAATCATATTTAAGTATCCAGAAAAATTTAGTTTTCGAGTAGTAGGATATATTTTTTTATTGGGAAAGGGTGATCCATTTAATAAATTATTTAATGCTACAAGACAACTTATTAAAAATATTTTTTCATTAGAATCATTTGATGAATATATGAAAAGCTTGCAAACTTTATATTTCGTAGAAAAAGAGATCAGCGGGATAGAATCAATAGATTAAGAAGATCTTCTTGTTCAATTTTCATAAATTCTTCGGCAGTAAATGGTGATAAGACATAATGAGCAACCATTTCTCGTTGTCTTGGTCGTCCAATGCCAAAGCGGAGTCGCCAAAAATTTTGTCCACTATTTGCAATAATTGATCTAAGTCCATTATGTCCTTTTGCACTACCGCCAAATCGAAATGTTATTGAATTAAAGGGCTTTTCAAGTTCATCATGAATGACCAAAATTTCTTCAGATTTGATGCCTTTTTTGGTTAAAAAAGAAAGTGTATCACCTGAATTATTCATAAATGTTTGGGGTTTAATAAGCAAAATTTTTTGATTTTCAGGAATTATGATTTCAGTATGAAGAAGATTTTTTTGGTCGTGCCAGTTTAGATTTTCTTGCGCAGCAAGTTTGTCGATTAAGATAAATCCAATATTATGGCGTGTTTGTGCAAATTTTGTTCCTGGATTTCCCAGTCCAATAATTGCTTTTATTTTTTTGATATCAAATATTTCTGTTGTCATGCTTTTTTTTAATTCTTTCTAATTTTAAAAATGTTGGTAATTGTGCAAGGCAGACCATCTGTTTTTTCCATTGTAAAAAAGATGTTGCAGGAAAACCAGCAATAATTTGATGACTTTCAATGTTGGTCATGATGCCGCTTTTGCCAACAATGTTTACTTTATCACCAATGATTATATGATCTTTGATTGCTGTCTGTGCACCAATTTTACACCATGAACCAATCTCTGTGCTGCCGCCAATAATAACATGGCCCAGAATGAGTGTATTTTTTTTGATGATAACATTATGTGCAATATAAACATGATTATCAATTTTGCAGCCATCTTCAATAATTGTCTTATCAAAAACTGCTCGATCAATGCTGACTAATGATCCGATTTCAACATGATCACCAATTTCTACATTTCCTGCATGAGGAATTTTTAAAAAACCGTTTGATTCAAGACGATAGCCAAATCCATCAGTGCCAATGGTTGTACTTGCATCAATTTGTACATGATTGCCAATATTTGTTTGATCATGGATCGTAACATGAGGCCCAATAATACAATGCGAACCAATTTCAACAACATGATCGATGTAGGCATGGGATCTAATGATCGTTTGAGCACCGATTGTACTTTTTGATTTAATAAAAACGCCAGGTTCAATGATAACAGTTGAATCAATGTTTGCATCAAGGCTTACAAAAGCGTGAGGCCAACGAGGATCAAAGGTGCTGTCAGTTTTCCATTCTTTTTTTGCATAAGCAATCAATGTTGCAAGCGCATCAAGAGGATTTTGAACAATTAAAAATAAGTGATCAGGAATTAAAGGTTTTGCTGCAATGATGCATGATGCTTTGCACGCAAGTAATTGTTCTTTAGAAAATGCTGCAAGATCAGTGTCAAAAAGAAATGCAATGTCTTGAGCTTTCGCTTGTTCAATCGATCTAAGATTTTCAATAAAAAAATCATCAACAGATTTTGAATATGTTCCGTGCAGAAGTTCTGCAAGAGCAATAGGCGAAAGCTCAAGTTTCATAGCTTTAGAACTTAATTATGCTTTTTTAGGAGCAGTAGTTGTTGGGCTTGTTGGTGTTGCTTTTGCTACAAGTTGTGCCTTTGCTGTTTTTGATTCAAAGGTTTTATTGTATGCTTCTAAAATGGTTTGGGTTTTATCAAGTTCTGTT
>CAZZPM010000016.1:0-17433 GCA_964655535.1 uncultured Pseudomonadota bacterium | reverse complement strand
AAATAAAACAGGTCGGCCAAATAAAACAGGTCGGCCAAATAAAACAGGTCGGCCAAATAAAACCAGAGGACCGACTATGAAGAAACTCTTATTACTCCCTACATTACTTCTTGCCATCAATCTTGGTGCAACAACAACTGAAGCAACAGAAGTTACTCAAACAACTAAAGAAAAAGCTATTGCTTTTTTAGCACGTCATGCTGATAAACTCAAAAAGTTTTCATATGCAACTGATATAGCTTGTGCAACAATAGCACCATGCACAATCATCGCAGAAACAATCTATCAGATAACAAAAAATAAAAACGTAGAAAAAATAGCTGAAAATATACGTGAATCATTGAGTCTTATTTTGATATCAATCGTAATCTGCAAATGCTTCACAGACCCAGCTACTAAATATGCTATGAACAAAAAACATGCTTTCGACCTTGAAGCACTCAAAAAAGAATTGACTGATCAACAAAAAAAAACAGCAACTGCATAGTCAAAACTAAACAAATCTAAAAGCCCTTGATTTTTAGTCAAGGGCTTCTTTTTATTTCATCGTTTGAAAAAATGGAAGTAATATTTGATAGATTTCTTCAAGCGAACAAGAGACAGGACGCGTATCTCCGAGCAACGGCATAAAATTGGTATCGCCATTCCAGCGAGGTAAAACATGTACATGAAGATGTGAAGGAATACCACCGCCACCCGCAGCTCCCACATTGATGCCCACATTAAAGCCATGCGGATTGATCGCTTTTTTTAACAACTCAATTGAAGTATTAACTTCTTCAAACAATTCAGATCGTGTCGCTTGATCAATTTGAAATAACTCGCCATGATGTTCAACGGGCAGAACCATGATATGACCGCCCGCGTACGGATATAAATTAAGCATCACAACCACAGAACGGCCGCGCTTAAGAATAAAATGCTTTTCATCTTCATCCGATTTAAAAGCAGTACAAAAAACACAATCTTTTTCTTCAAGCGTTCGTGACTTTTTTTTGTTAACATCAGTCACATATGAAGAACGCCAGGGGGCATAAATTTTATCCATACGTTTTTTGCAAATCCTTTGCTTTTAAAATCAAAACTACTACAATCATTTTCAAATATTATATGCACTTCTTATCTAAAAACGCAATCAAAAAAATTATCATCAAAAAGGAACTAATGCATGTCATTATCTATTAAAGAACTCATTAACCAAGAAGTAATACGTCAACAACAAACGCTCAATTTGATCGCATCAGAGAATTATGCAAGCAAAGCAGTAATGGACGCAATGGGCTCTTGTTTAACCAATAAATATGCCGAAGGATATCCCAGTAAAAGGTATTATGCTGGATGCGAAATCGTTGATAAAATTGAACAAGAAGCGATTGATTTAGGAAAAAAATTACTCAATGCAGAACATGTTAATGTACAACCACATTCAGGCTCATCAGCAAACCTTGCTGTCTACCTAAGCGTTCTACAAGCAGGCGATACTATTTTAGGCATGAACTTGGCATCGGGCGGCCATTTAACCCATGGACATCCCCTTAATTTTTCGGGCAAACTTTTTAACATCGTTGCCTACAATGTTAACCAAGAAACAGAACTAATTGATTATGATGAACTTGCAATGCTCGCAAAAAAACATCAACCAAAAATGATTGTTGCGGGAGCATCGGCATATCCACGCGTTATTGATTTTGAAAAAATTGGTCAAATCGCCAAAGCAAACAATGCCTATTTTTTAGCCGATATTGCACACATTGCTGGACTTATTGTTGCAGGACTTCATTCTCATCCATTTCCTCATGCTGATTTTGTCACCAGCACTACGCATAAAACATTACGAGGACCTCGTGGTGGGCTTATCGCATGCAAATCTGAATATGCAAAAAAAATAAACTCCGCCGTTTTTCCTGGCATGCAAGGTGGTCCACTTATGCAAGTAATCGCTGCAAAAGCGATAGCCTTTCAAGAAGCACTTGATCCATCTTTTATCGAATATCAAAAACAGATTCTAATCAATACAAAAGTGCTGGCGCAAACGTTTATCGATCATGAATATCAACTGGTCAGTGGTGGAACTGATAATCACCTTTGTATTGTTAATGTTAAAGCAAAAGCGCCCCACCATCTAACGGGCAAACAAGCAGAAAAAATACTCGAGTCGTTAGGTATTATTGTCAATCGAAATATGATTCCCTTTGATACAGAAAGTCCTCTTTATACCAGTGGAATTCGCTTAGGAACGCCAGCAATCACTACGCGTGGATTTACCGAATCAGCAACAAAAAAACTTGCATTATTAATTATTCAAGCACTCAAGGAACACGAGAATGCAAATATCATGCAAGAAATAAGAACCAAAGTCTCTACTTTATGTAACCAATATCCGCTATAAAAAAACTGTATATCTATTTTTTTAGCCAAAACTTTTATGAGAATTGTTTTGTATTTTTATAAAAAAATATGATACATTCAAATGAAAATCTAGATTTTCCTAAAAATTAAAAACCATAAAAGGATCATTCATGTTGACAAGCCTTCTTTCAAAAATTTTTGGAACAAAAAATGATCGCGAAGTAAAAAAACTTCAACCCATCGTGCAAAAAATTAATGATTTTGAACCGATAATTGAAACATTATCAGATACAGATCTTGCTCAAAAAACAAATCAATTTCGAGAACAAATCAGTCGCGGCGCATCACTCAATGATATTTTACCTGAAGCATTCGCTGTCGTCCGTGAAGCAAGCAAGCGTACTTTACAGATGCGACATTATGACGTTCAAATGATGGGCGGCATTGTTTTACATCAAGGAAAAATTGCTGAAATGAAAACGGGTGAAGGAAAAACCTTAGTTGCAACACTTCCTCTGTATTTGAATGCATTAAGCGGAAAAGGTGCACACCTGGTCACTGTCAATGATTATTTAGCATCACGTGACGCTCTTTGGAATAAACCTTTATATAATTTTTTATCACTTGAAGTTGGCTGCATTCAAAATTCTATGAGTGATCATGAACGAAAAAAAGAATATCGTGCGGATATTACGTATGGAACTAATAACGAATTCGGCTTTGATTATCTTCGTGATAATATGAAATTTGATCTTGAAGATTACGTACAACTTCCGCTTAATTTTGTTATTGTTGATGAAGTTGATTCAATTTTAATTGATGAAGCACGAACACCCTTAATTATTTCAGGTGCAAGTGATAAAAGCAGCGATTTATATAAAATTGCAAACAACGCAATTAAAGGTCTACAAAAAATTATTGATTTTGAAGTTGATGAAAAAGCACACTCAGTTCAATTAACTGAAGATGGAACCGATAAAGTTGAACGTGCATTAAATATCAAAAATTTATACAGCACCGATCACATCAATCATGTTCATCACGTACAACAAGCATTGAAAGCTCATTCATTATTTCGTCGTGATGTTGAATATGTTGTGCGCGATGATAAAATTTTAATTGTTGATGAATTTACTGGACGTATCTTACCAGGACGACGATATAGCGATGGACTTCATCAAGCACTTGAAGCAAAAGAAAACGTAAAAATTGAACGTGAAAACCAGACGCTTGCATCAATTACTCTTAAAAATTATTTCAGACTTTATAATAAACTTTCTGGCATGACTGGAACTGCGCAAACTGAAGCAGCGGAATTTCATAAAATTTACAATCTTGAAGTTGTCAGTATTCCAACACATCGCCCCATTACTCGCCGAGATGAATCAGATGTTATTTACTTAAGCAAAGAAGATAAGTTTCAAGGCGTGATTAATGATATAAAAACTTGTAATGCACGCCAACAGCCTTGTTTAGTTGGCACTATCGCTATTGAAACTTCAGAATTAATGAGCCATCTTCTTGATAAAGCGGGCATTCCTCACAACGTACTCAATGCAAAAAATCATGCGCGCGAAGCAGATATTGTTGCTGAAGCAGGACAACTCGGCAAAGTGACTATTGCAACCAACATGGCAGGCCGTGGAACTGATATTAAACTCGGTGAAGGCGTTCGTGAAGTTGGCGGACTTCGCATTATCGGAACGGAACGACATGAAAGTCGTCGTATTGATAATCAATTGCGTGGTCGAGCAGGACGACAAGGAGATCCTGGATCATCAAAATTTTATATTTCACTTGAAGACGATTTGATTCGTATTTTTGCTGGCGATGTACTCAAAAAAAGAATGGAATTTTTGGGCATGGAAAAAGGTGAAAACATTGAACATCCACGTATCACCAAAAATATTGAAACCGCACAAGAAAAAGTTGAAAAAAGAAATTTTGATATTCGAAAACACCTGATTGAATATGATGATGTGATGAATAATCAACGAAATATTATTTATCAATTTCGCCGTGAGATTCTTGAAGGACATGACTCCATGCAAAATCTCATGAAAGATTTAATCACTGACGTTGTACTTACAACAATCAATCAACATTTTATTGAAGGAAAATGCAACGAAAAACAACAGCAAAATATTATTTTTTCACTAACAAAAATATTTACGCTTCCACTTGAACATTTTAGTCATATCAATTTACTTGATACACACCCTGCAGAAGTGCAGAATATTCTTGTTGATTTTTTATTACTTGAATATGAACAACATCGTGGAAAATTAAACCAAGAACTTATAGATGATGCAGAAAAATGGCTTCTTTTAGAATCTGTTGATCATGCATGGAAACGCCATTTACAAAATATTGATCACCTTAAAGAAGGAATTAATCTTCGTAGTTATGGTCAAAAAAATCCACTTGTTGAATACAAAAAAGAATCTTTTGCTGAATTTGAAGAGATGATGGAAAATATTAAGTATACAGTGATTCAAAGTTTCTTTAAAACAAAACCTGATACTATCAACGAAGCAGCAATCAAAGAGATCAGTGCAGAAAAGGAACGTGCATTAGCTGAAATACAAATCGGTCACTCTGAAGATACCGAACCTCAAGCAATTCGTCGTGAAGCACCTAAGGTTGGTCGTAACGACAGCTGTCCCTGTGGATCAGGAAAAAAATATAAACATTGTTGTGGATAATTCAATAAAAGTGATGCCCAAATAGGACCTTGTCTTTTTTTGATAATTTATGTATGATTTAAAAATATTGTTTCTTGTGCACAGCATGAAAAACTTGATGTTGATAATACACTTTTTTTACATATATTTTTTTCTCAGAACAAAACTATAGTCTAAAACTATCTGTAACAACTTCAAGCGGTAGTTGCTTTCATCTTCTGTGTATGTCTTTAAGTAATCTTTCAAAAAAAAAGATTACTATTATATTAAATCGGGAGTTATAACAATGCATATAACACACATACTTTCTGTTGGAATAGCTATTTTTGCTATGCTTTTTGGTTCAGGTAATATTGTTTACCCACTTGCACTTGGTCGTAGCTCAGGCGAAACAGTCTATTTTGCAATGATTGGATTTTTTCTGACTGCGGTCATTTTACCTATTATCGGACTCATTTCAACATTATTATGTAATGGTGATTATAAAAAATTGTTTCATAAACTTGGATTTATTCCTGGCAACATAATTATTTTTTTATGCATGATGCTTTTTGGTCCCTTTGCAATTATTCCTCGCTGTATTGCGATTGCATATGCATCAGTACAATGGTATATTCCTTCATGTAGCATGGAAGTTTTCAGTGCGCTTTGTGCAATTTTAATTTTTGCCTCGACACTTCGTCCGAGCAATGTGATAAATATTATTGGTCGTTTTTTAGGGCCAATAAAATTAACATTACTTTTTGCAATTGTTATTTTAGGACTTTATTCATGGGTTCCGTTAAATCCTTCTAATTTACCGCATATGCAAAGTTTTTCATTAGGATTTATTGAAGGATTCTGGACTCTCGATTTACTCGGAACTATTTTTTTCGCCGTGATGATTTTACAAGCACTCCGCAGAAATATGGAAGTTGAAACGCCCAAAGAGCTAGCTCTCGCGGGACTTTATGCAGGAACTGTCGGTGGCATTATTTTAGGTCTTATTTATTCTGGATTCTGTTTAATTGCAGCGATGCATAGCTCAGTTATTACCTATATTGAAGATGCACAACTACTCACTGCACTCTCTTCATATTTATTGGGAAATCAACTTGGTGTTATTGCTAATATCGCAATCGCTACTTCTTGTTTAACAACTGCAATTGCCTTAACAACTGTTTTTGCTCATTATTTAGAAAAAGAAGTTTTGCAAGAAAAAACCTCTTACATCAATGCATTACTAATCACAATCGTTATTGCAACGTTTATGGCAAATTTTGGTTTTGCAAAAATTATGAGCTTAATTGCTCCGCCTATTCTTTGCTTATATCCAGCACTTGTTGTACTCGCGATAACCAACATTATCGATATTTTGTGGGGATTTCGTTTTATTAAAATTCCATTTTGGATTACACTCACTGCAACCGTTTGGTTAAAATACGGACAATAAAATTTTTATTACATTTAAAAAACTACTACTACAACAAAATATAAAAATTTGCTTTCAGAACTTGCAGTTTTTATTTTTTGCACGTCTCGGAGGACCCTAATGAAATTAAATCTCTTTAAAATATCATTTTTATTTTTAATTCCTTTGACATCTCATTGCTTTGGGAGCATGAATAAAAATAAGAAGAAGAAAAAATTTGAATATAGTTTAAGTCAGAATAAATATTTAAATAATATTGCTGATACAAAAATTCAAATAAATGCGCACCAAATAGCTCAAGCCTTAATTGATACGTATTGCATCGAAACAAGTACATTAAAATTTCGTGATATTAAAAAAAGTATTGGAGCAATTTGCAAAATATATCCTGATATTATTTGTCGTCACAAAGCATCAAGCCATCGTATTTATACATTAAAAGAAAAGAATGCAAAAACTGCAGAAATTGCACCACATGATGATACGGATGAATTTAAATTTCAAGTTATAAATAAATTTTTATTTAACTTAATATTAGTTGGATCAAGATTAAGTGAAGATTCAGTAACAATGACTACCCCGATCAAAAAAAATAACAATAAGAAAAATGGTTAATTTTTTTTTCATTCACATCTTATATTTTTTATAAAGATCTAATTGGCATAAAACAAGAGTATCTCTGATTGATACAGAGATACTCAGGAAAAACAAATAAAAATCTAGATATAATCAAAAAAAATTATTTATTTAAATAAACATTCTCTTGATCGAAGCAATCGTTGAAATAAATGTGTTGGATGTCTTGCAGTTGCTTTATGGACATATTGAATCAATATGTCTCGATTTTGATCACTAAATAATAAATGCCATGCTTTAACATACGCTTCATGTGAGATATTAAATTTTTTTCGATATTTTTCATAATTCATCTGTTCAAGAAATGCCATAAGAATTACTGCATGCTCTAATTCATCTCCCTGATTAACAAGCTGTAATCGATCAAAAATTGTTTCTTGACTCTTATTTAACAAAAAAGGATTAGCGCCTGCATCTAAGAGCATTTGAATAGCTTCTATATTTTTATGATACAATGCCAAATCTAATGGGCTGCTCTGATGTAAATCTAATGCATTTACATCAGAACCAGCATCAATAAGTACCTTAACAATATCTTTATATTCTATAAACTCAACAGCATTATGCAAAGGAGTATCTCCTTCCATGCTTTGACTTTGAACAGAAGCCCCTTCAGCCAAAAGATATTGAACTATATCTAAAAAACCAAAACGTACAGCATAATGTAAAGTAGTAGCATCGTTTCTATCTTTAACTTCCAAATCAGCCCCAGCATTAATGAGTATTTTTACAATCTGTAAATGCCCATTGGATGCAGCACAATGAATAAGTGTTCTTTCATTTTGATCTTGATCATTAACATTAAAGCCATTATGTATATACTCTTTAATTTCCTCATCTTCACCCCAATAACATGCATCAAAAAGTGCACTCAAAGAATACTTGCTTGCAAATAATATATTTGAAACACTTATTAAAAGTAGTAAAAGAGGTATCTGTTTTTTCATAGAATTACCTTTTGATGTAAAATTGATCTTTATTAATTTTTTCTTTTTCAGTAGACTTAATTTTAGATTATTTTAACAAAAATACAAACAAAATTTCTTGATTATAAAGGACTATTGTGAACGAATATAAAGTGCATGCCATCGAACAAAAATGGCAAAAAAATTGGGAAGAAAATCCTTTTTTTAAAACAAAAAAAAACTCTGACCTTAAAAAATATTATTGCCTTGATATGTTCCCCTATCCTTCAGGATCTGGTCTTCACGTTGGTCACTGGAAAGGATATGTTTTTTCTGATGTTTATGCGCGTATCAAACTTTTAGAAGGATATAATGTTCTTCATCCAATGGGATGGGATGCTTTTGGTTTGCCTGCTGAAAACGATGCTATAAAAAAAGGTATTCATCCAAAAATTGGAACCGCACGCAATGTTGCCACCTTCAAAGAACAACTCAAGCAAATCGGTGCGATTTACGATTGGTCAAAAGAACTTGACACTACTGATCCTGAATATTATCGCTGGACACAATGGATCTTTTTACAAATGTTTAAAGCTGGTCTTGCGTATGAATCAGACATGCCGATCAATTGGTGCACCTCCTGCTTAACCGGTCTTGCTAACGAAGAAGTAGTCAATGGCACCTGTGAACGATGTGGCAATATAGTCACTGAAAAAAAGATTCGACAATGGGTTCTCAAAATTACAAAGTATGCCGAACAATTACTCAATGACCTTGATGCTCTTGAATGGCCAGAGCGAGTAAAGTTAATGCAAAAAAACTGGATCGGTAAAAGCGAAGGACTTTCATTTACTGCACCAGTCAAAGGCATGAATTTGAGCATTCAAACATTCAGTGCACACTTTGAAGCATTTGAAGCAGATACCTTTGTTACCATTGCACCTGATCATCAACTACTTGCAACATTAATCGCTGATGCTGAAAACAAAAATGAAATTGAAGCATTTTGCAGAAAAATTATCACCCGCCGGCTTGAAAAAGATTATGCAGAAGAAGCCCAAGAATCTGAAGGTATTTTTACCGGTAAATATATTATTGACCCAATTAGTGGTAATGATTTGCCAATTTGGGTTGCAAGTTTTGTACTTAAAGATTATGGAACCGGTATTGTTAAATGTTCAGCACATGATGAACGTGATTTTTCATTTGCAAAAAAATATAATATCCCCCTTAAGGTAGTTTTATTACCTCAAGATAAACAACTCATTCAACAAGTAAAAAATCTTGAATTTTGCTACACCGACATGAAAGAAGGCATTTTAACAGCGCCCGCAGCATTTGCTGGTAAAAAAGCTGGAGATTGTCGCCAAGAAATTATTAAATATTGTGAAGAAAAAAAATACGCAACGCCAAAAACAAGTTATAAATTACGTGATTGGATTTTTTCTCGTCAACGATATTGGGGTGAACCGATTCCTCTTATTCATTGTTCATCATGTGGCATTGTTCCGGTACCTGAAAATCAATTACCCGTCCTTCTGCCCGATGTAGAAAAATATGAACCGACCGGAACGGGCGAATCGCCTCTTGCAGGCATTGATTCATGGGTTAACACTCCCTGTCCTTCATGCCAAAAACCAGCAAAACGAGAGACAAACACCATGCCACAATGGGCTGGTTCATGCTGGTACTTTTTACGCTATCCCGATCCCAACAATCATCAAGAAGCTTTTTCAAAAGAAGATATGAACTACTGGCTTCCTGTCGATTTATATGTTGGTGGTATTGAACATGCCGTACTTCATCTTTTATACTCACGTTTTTATGTAAAAGTTTTGCATGACCAAGGTTTTTTACCCTTCAATGAACCATTTAAAAAATTATTTAATCAAGGCATGGTCTGCATGAAATCACCGCTCACCGGGCGCGTTGAAAAAATGTCAAAATCAAAAGGAAATGTAGTCAATCCTGATGACATTGTTAAAGAATTTGGATCTGACACTTTGCGCATGTACATGCTTTTTATGGGCCCACCAGAACTTGATAATGAATGGAATCACAACTCAATTTGTGGCGTTCATAATTTTTTAAAACGACTCTGGAATTTTACTTCAAATCCAAAAAATATGATTGAAAACGATACCGATGTTAAAGATGCAGATCGTCGCTTGTTTCATTGCTTCATTAAAGATTATCAAGAACGACTGAATGAATATAAAGTTAACACCGCGGTTGCTGCTGCAATGGAATTTTTAAATCATGCACAAGCTCAATCATTAGTTTTTTCTAGAAAAATGATGCAGGAATTTTTAACACTCATTTCAGTAATGGTTCCGCACATGGCAAGTGAGCTCCTTGAAACAGTGCTCAATGTTTCACTCGAACAATGCTCATGGCCAACATTTAATCCTGCTTTAACGATCAAAAACGAAGTTGAAATCGCCATTCAAATTAATGGAAAATTAAGAACAACGATTAAAGTAGCAACCAATGCACCTGAAGAAACTATCTCTGACGAAGCAAAAAAAGCTGCTGCTCGATGGCTTGAACATGCAACTATTATCAAAACTATTGTTGTAAAAAATCGATTAGTTAATTTTGTAATCAAAGGATAGCGAATGAAATTTTTTATTGATAGTGCCGACACAGCGGCCATTATTGCTCTAACAAAAACAGGACTTATTGATGGAATAACAACCAACCCATCACTTTTGACTCAACAAAAAGAATCTGTGGAACAAGTTATTGCAACATTATGTGCTCATGTTGATGGGCCGATTAGCCTTGAAGTGACCGAAAAAGAACCAGAAAAAGTTCTAGCACAAGCACGAAAAATAGCTTCTTTGCACAAAAATATTATTGTTAAAATCCCTTTTGATCCGATCTATTTACCCGTTATTAAACAACTAGTTTCAGAAAATATTAAGCTGAACATCACGCTTATTTTTTCAGCACTGCATGGACTTGCTGTAGCAAAATTAGAAGTTGCATATCTTTCACCTTTTGTGGGCCGCATTGATGACCTTGATCGCGATGGACTCGAACTTCTTGAAGAGATTGCAACTATTAAACATCAATACAATTTTTCGTTTGAAACGATTGCAGCCTCTTTGCGAACCTTAACTCACATAAAAAATGCAGCGCTCATGGGAATTGATATTGCAACAATTTCACCTGAGCTTTTTAAAAAGATGCTTCATAATCAACTTGCACTTGACGGCATGAAAAAATTTGATGAAGATTGGCAAAAAAGCAATCTTAAAAATGTTTTATAATATATTCAAAAATTACTCTTCTTTTTGCTATTACTGAAATATCTTTAATAGAGGTATTATAATAAAAAATGGAGATTAAATCTATGAATAGCATGACCATGCAAAGCTTATTTGCTTTTGCTTTCGTTACACTTTTCTCTTGCTCACTTATTGGAGCAACAGAAAATATTTCTAAAAAAAAGCCTTCTCATTCTTTATCAGAACGAAATAAAAATAAAATATATGATGAACTTATTGATGCCTTTTTAGAGCTCTGCAATAAGTATTCAACCTTTGCATCACCACGCCAAGAAGCTTCTGCTTTAATTAAAAAAACTAAAAATTATGGGCTTCTTCAAGATTTGCTCTCCTATCCAACACTTTTTAATAATACACTTTTACACCTTGCTCTTGAAAAAAATTGTATTGAAGTCGCCTTAGTTTTAATCGCAAACTCAACTGAAAAAAATTTGTCCATTCCAAATCAACAAGGCAAATTAGCTATTCATATCGCTGTTACTCTTAATAATGCCGATCTTATAACTGCCCTTCATGAAAAACAATCAGATTGCTTTTTTACCAAAGACCGACAAGATCGTATTCCTCTTCATTATGCGGTAGAAAAAAATGCTCTTGCAATTCTTGATCTTATGCTTGCTCTTGCACCTCAAGCAATTAATGAACAAGATAAACAAGGGAATACTCCTGCACATTTATGCTCTGATGCGATCGCCCTTAAAATATTTCAAAATCATGAAGCAAATTTTGCTCTTAAAAATAATAAAGGCATTTCTGTACAAGACAAATTAATTGAATCATTTGAATCATCATCAAAAAACAATTTTCCCGATTGTACGATTTTATAAAACAGAGTATTTTTCTTAATTTATTTCTATTTTTAAAAATAAAGTATCGCTAAAAATCAATTTTTAGCCTTTTATCTCTTGCCCGCTTGCAAAAAAAACGATCCTATTCTACAATAATTTAAATCATGCTTCACGACTAATCATTAATAATTTGTAAATAATCCGCCGTCTCTCGTCGTAGCTCATAGCATAGACGGATATGGCGAGATACATAAATCAAAGGATCGACCATGAATCTCAAATCATTATTATTTTTTCTAGGATTAACTATAGGTTTTTGGCAGACTGGATTTACAGCTCAAGATGCGGATGCTCGTAAAAAAGCCTTAGAAATTCTCAAAATTGAAGATAAAAAAGAAAATGAAAGTATAGAAGAATTTAAAAAGCGTGTTCAGAAGGCATATTTGGCTCAATCAAAAAGGTATCATCCCGATAAAACGCTAGGAGATAAAAATGCAGCAGAAATATTTAAAACCTTAAAGCCGGCATACGAACTACTATTAAATCTTCAAAAAATAAACAGTTCAACTAATTCCCCTGACGATATTATCAAAGGAACCTTTTTGAGATTTCTTTCTCAACTGATTCAAAATCATGAACAAACAATATTTTATTTAACAAGCGATCAGATGCCAATAGATGATATTTCACCAGAACCAGATTATATTACTGAAGAACAAGCTGAACACTTACAAACTACTTTTATGCAAGATGAAAATGCATTAACAGTGGAAAAATGGATGGATGATCTTTTGAGTTATCTTCAACAAGAAAACTTACTCACATTATTTTTTAATGATGAAAGTACAGATACCATTATTACAACACTAATAACATTGCAAGATTATGATAATTTAGAAAAACTTTTAAATTATCATAATCTAAATCTTAATACTCCGTTAAAACGCTTAATTCAATTCCCAGAACAACCAGCTTTAACTACAAATCTTACGCCCTTAGCCCTTGCAATTTGCATAAACGCTTCAAAAGAAATTACTTCATTACTCATAGAACATAAAGCAGAATTTGGTAACATAGAAAATATAGACAAAGAAATATTGCCCCTTATTCTTACCAATTTATGTCTACATGGACAACATGAAACACTTAAAACACTCCTTAAATCAGGAATGCCCAGTTCATTAGAATTATTTTCTATACTTCTTCTAAACAGTATAGTCAAACAACTTCAAGAAAAGAAAAAAGCATTAGAAAAAGAACTGAATACCAACAATAAAAAAGGTTCAGATAAAGACTCCTCCTTACATGATCTCCTTTTATTTAAAATAAAAAATGTCCAAGAAACGATTAATAGCATATTAGTTAAAGACCAAGTAAAATTATTAATATCCGAACATGGAAGCGCTCAAGAATACTTTGAACTATTAAAATTAAGCGTAACTCCCACAAAATCAACAATGCTTCCGATTTCTATTGCAGCAACAGCAGGATGCATCATCAAAGATCTGTTCAATTTTAAAACTGAACGAACAAAAAAAAGAAAAGAAAAAGCTGAAGAAAAAGAACGTCAAGAAAAAAAAGAACTTGAAACAAGCTTAATGAAACAACAAATGTATATTAATTCTGTTGATGCCGCATCAAGTACTGAAGAAGAATCAAAAGAAACTTCTGATAAAAAAGAAAAACAGGCTCAAAAAGCAAATCGATCTCCTATAAAGCAATTACAGCATTTCATGCAAAAATATGGTCGTGACATTAAAAAAAATCCACGCCACCATGCACTTCTTGCCTGCACACTCATTCCATGGATTTTACATTATGGCATCTGGCGATAAACGAAACCTCATTATACATTCCAAGGGCTCTTGATTAACAAGAGCCCTTTTTTATTTTTTACTATTTCCTGTCCAACAAAACCGCTTTTAAGCTAAACTACAAAAAAAATATTTTGTAACCATGAAAAAAAGGGCGGCACATGAAAAAAATATATTTTCTCTTCTGTTTATTTTTTATTACTCAAAGCGGACTCAGCAAACAACGAAAAACTTTTATGATCGAAGAATCACACGAACTTGAACAAAAAAGCGGCCATCTTGAACAATTTTTTAATGCCTGCTTGGATCACTCAAAAGGAAATTTACACAAAGCACGTGATGCTTACAAACGCATCATCATCAACGAAAAAAGCCCAGCCGCTTGCACTAAAGCATATATTCAATCATTATTTGACACACAAGATTTCAAACAAGTTTTAACACTAACAGATAAAAAGTATCGCGCCGATCCTGCCATGCAACTTCTACGCGCACAATCTTTTTTGATGCTCGGCGACAACCAACAAGCGGAGCCAATCCTGACAACTCTTTTGAAAAAAAAACCAGATGATGTCATGACCACGTATCAACTCCTTGTCTGTTTGATGCGACAACAAAAAAACAGCGAAGCACTTAAAATAATCGATTCATTTTTACAAGAAAAAGACCGATCGCCACAGCATGCTATGTTTTATTTTTTACAATCAAAGATTTTTCTCATGCAAAACGACCCAAAAAAAGCGCTTGAATCGGTCAACAATGCACTTGAAGTCCATCCTCAATTTGATCAAGGAATCTTACTCAAAAGCATGCTCCTTGAACAAATGGGAAACATAGATGAAGCAGTCGACATGTATCAAAAATATCTGAACATTGCAACAAACCCACAAGCTGAACAACAACTTATAAATATGATTCTACGCCATAAAAAATATTCTCATTTGCCTTGCATCATCGAACAGAGCCGAAATAAAAATGCTGATTTTTTTTTCAACCTTGGCAGCGGACTTCTATCACTTCAACAAAAAGAATCAAGCATCCATGCTTTTGCAAAGGCATGCGACCTCAATCCAGAAAAGACTAAAGCCTGGACTGCTCAAATTAATTTAACTAAGACAGAAAATAATCCTGCACACGTAGAAGCGATCTTAACAAAATGGTTTTTAAAAACTTCAAATTATGCTGTTGTCGTCAACATGCTCATGCAACTCCATGGAACTTTTTTTTCAAGTGATCAGATGATTACTTATTTACAAAATCTACATGCAACGCATCTAACAACTCCTGAAACACTTGGACTTCTTGTTGATATTCATTTTGAAAAAAAAGAGTATGTCACAGGACTTGAAATACTTAAAAAAGCAGAGTCATTTCCGCTCAAATCAACAGCTCAGACTTCAGTTTTATTTAACAAAGCATACGGGCATTGGATGCTTAATCAAAAAAGTGAGTCGGTTCCCCTCCTTCAGCAAGCGCTCAATCTCTCACCCGATCACACAGAAAGTGGCAATCTTTTAGCACTCTATTATCTCGAAACAGAAAAAAATCTTGATGAAGCCGAAAAATTAATTAATACTGTTCTTGAAAAAGAACCGCATAATCCAGCTTTTTTAACGACAAAACAGCACGTCATGCAAAAAAAACAGCAACAATACGCAAATTATGTGCAAGCACCGACACTGAAAGAAAGTATCAAAAAAAATATATGATAGTATCAACCTTATTTTTTATTGCCAGCGGATCGGGCGGACATATTATTCCCGCCCAAGAATATGGGAAAAAAGAAGCACTCGTGAGTCAATCTTCACTCTTTTTTTTAACCGGCAATAATAACCTTGAAAAGCAATTGATCCCTGATGCAGAAAATGTGATGCGTTTTCCATCGCTTGCACTCCCTGGCAAAAAAATATGGGTCTATCCAACTTTTATCTATCGCTTCATCAGTATTTTTATCAAAAGTTTTTTTTTATTTTTAAAAACTCCCGAAGAAAAAAAAGTATTCACCACAGGAGGCATCCTCAGTATTCCCATTTGCCTTGCAGCATATTGCATGCGTATGCCGATTCATCTCATCGAATTAAATGGAGTTCCCGGCAAAACAACTCGTTTTTTAGCCCCGCTTGCAACTGAAATTTTAACGGTGTTTGATCTTAAAAAAGATGCTCCACGTTATAAAATTATTGATTATCCACTCCGATCATTCAACATCGATACAAGAATGCTTGCAACAAAAGAACCGAATAAAATTACTCTTGCCGTTTTTGGTGGATCACAAGGATCACGGGAATTAAATACTTTTTTTCTCGATTGGCTTGAACAAAGGCCAAAACTTGTTTCAAAAATAACAGTCTATCACTTGTATGGAAATGATCAGAGTATCGACTTTAAAAGATGGTATCAGACTCGTCAAATTGATGCAGAAGTTTCCGCGTGGTCAGAACATCCAGAAAAAATCTATGCTCTTGCTGATCTTGTTTTTTCACGCGGTGGATCAGGAACATTACATGAGCTTTTATATTTTAAGAAAAAAACCGTGATCTTACCGCTTCGATCAGTCGCTGATGATCATCAATTTCAAAATGCAATGCAACTAGCTCAAAAATATCCAAATCTTTTTTTTGTTATTGATCAGAAAAAATATGATAAACTGAATCCCCAGCTTGATATTTTTACTGCTGCTGCTATGGACTTATTATCCAACCATTAAACTGAAGCTGCCCATCGTCATTGCAGATAAATGATTTTATCAAATCAGCTTTTCTCATTTTTTCAATGTGTTCTATTTCTTCTTGCGTATACAAAGGAATAATTGCATTTTTTTTCAAAGTGCATGCATGATCATAAGGCGTCAATCGATCACCATCCAAAGCAAAAATATTTGCTCCTTTACCTTTTAAACTGGTAAAAATTTCATAATAATTATGAACAGCCGCCCAGTGTAATGAAGTCCATTTTGAGCATCATACAGATCCACATGACTCCCCTATATACGCAATGCGTAAACGATTCTGTGCCTATGCATAATGCAAAAAAAAGAAGATACTGAGATCTCAATATTTTTTTTCCTCATCTGAGTCTTGCAATATCATTTTGATACTAACCCCATCATCTTGATCAATCGCTTGAAACATTTTTTTATATTTTTCTTGCAACCAAGCTTCTTCTGTGGCAGCAAAACCAAATATTCCCAAAAAATAAATACCTTAAAAAAGACTTTTTTTAAAGAAAAAATGCATAACTTTTCTCCTATGAATTTTTAAAGAAACCAACAAAAAGCATTGTTTTTTGTCAATTTTTAACATATAAATACTCAAATAATCAATTTATATATGAATTTACTAAAAAATCAATCTCTAATTGATGCTCCTTCTATAAATAGAGCATACAAAAAAGAATAGTAATTATTTAAATAAAATGATAAAGTGAAAATGTCTTAATACTATTTATCTTACGTTTTATGAGAGGATGTTTTTTTTGAAGTTAAAATTTTTGTACAACATTATGTATGAAAATTATTTTTTGGTTTTATCCAAGTGAGTTTTTAGAATGAAAA
>CAZZPM010000015.1:11584-19551 GCA_964655535.1 uncultured Pseudomonadota bacterium | reverse complement strand
TTGTAAATCAATGAGCCAAGTGCAACTGCTGCTGCTGCCCAGAACATTTTGTTTGTTTTGATGTTTTTAGGATTTACGTGCTTTTTAACCATTGCAAGTGCACAGCGTGCTTTTTCTGCTGATGTCAATGCAATGCGTTTACCTTTGAGTTTTTTGTTTTGCTCAGCTTGTTGCTGTTTTTCAGCTAACAATTTTTTAACTTCTTTTTTGTACGATGTCATGACATCTTTAGTCAACGTTGCTGCAGCAACACCAAGTGATGTAAAACCAATGTTTGTACTTGATGATGAAACATCATTGTTCATGTAAGATATCAAGGAATCAATGTCTTTTTTGTTTTTTTCATACGAATTAAGATCTTCTTCTAAAGAACTATTCTTACATTCATTCAAGCGATCGATTATAAACTGCTCATGATTCTTAGTACACTGTTGAAATATATTTATCTTAGACGTTCCTTTCTCTAACTCTTGACTCACATACATACAAACAAGTTCGTTTAAAACTGAACATTGACTGCCCACCAAGACAGATATATTTAATGACTTTATTTCTTTAAAATAGATTTCCAAGTAATATACAATAAAGTCTTTGAACTTTACGTCAGATCCAAAGTAATCTTTAGATGTTTCATTGAAGCAATCTAAATATGTTTCTAGTTGTTTATGTGATAAACAACCTCTGTATTCTTCTTTCAACACTATACCACACAAACCATAGATAAAAAAGCGTTCTGCAAAGGATCTATATACGCTATCTATCAAATTTTCGGATGAGTATTGGGAGAACTTAAATACTTCATCAAAAAATCCTTTAAAACAGTCTGGAGCCCTTGAATCTTCACACATAACTTGCATAAATCTTAGAAGACAATGATTATTTTTTTCTTTATAATCTGTAATAATATCGCCATTCGTTTTTTCTTTATAATCTCTAATAATATCGCCATTCGTTTGGCTTTGCTGAGAATGGCCATAACTCGCCATCACCGGAGCCATCTGCCCCAAGCTAATTGCGAGTAATAATGCTATCATTATATTTTTTTTCATAAGAATCCTCATTTAATAAAAAAATTATATTTTTATACATTCTATGATTTACGAAATTTTTATCGTCATTTTAGTTTCTCATAAAACTCAAAACCTTACAAGTCGTATTTATAAAATTCAAAAAAACAGGCTCTTTTATGAAAATATCTTTTCATTTTTCTCGTTTTTTTGCATGTTTGTTGTTACGATGAGCTCTCAAGCCGCAAATAAAATATAGCATGCAACCTTTTTGCCTGGTATACTAAAAAGGTTAATAATGAATTATATTTCCCCGTGAAAGTATAAAAATATGAAAAAATTACCTTTAGGCCTCCAGACCTTTTCAAAATTACGCGAAGAAAATTGCGTCTATGTCGATAAAACTAAACACATTTATCAATTGCTTCAGGGCTATTGTTATTTCTTTGCTCGACCACGCCGCTTTGGCAAGTCCATTTTATGTTCAACGCTCTTGTCATTATTTCAGGGGAAAAAAGAATTATTTGAAGATCTTTGGATAACCAAAAACACCGATTATACCTTTCCTGTTTATCCAGTGATTCATATCGATTTCGGGAGCATTACGGTTAAAACACCTGAATTATTTACACAAGAATTAGTAGATCGTTTATATGCGATTGCCCAAAAAGAAAATCTTTTGGACATTGAAAAGACAAGTCCTGGAACGATGTTACAAGATATAATGTCAAAATTAGTAAAAAAATATGATAATAAAAAAGTAGTTTTAATTATTGATGAATACGATCGACCGATTTTGCATCACCTCACAAATCCTGATTCATTACAAGAAATGCAATCAATTATTCAAAATTTTTACACGTGCATCAAAGCAATGGATCAATATTTACAATTTCTGTTTGTAACGGGCATCAGTCGATTTTCAAAGACCAATTTGTTCTCTGGTTTTAATCAGATTCAAGATATTTCTATGGATCCACAATTTGCCCACTTAGTTGGCTACACCGATGAAGAATTAAATACGACGTTGGCGGAACATATGAATGTTGCTGCAAATCGATGTAAATTATCGATGGAAGCATTTAAAGAAAAAACAAAATTATATTATAATGGATATCGATTTTGGGAAAATCTTTTTGAAGAACTTGATGGTTCTTTTGATTTAGCGCGCGTCTACAATCCGTATTCAATGATGCATAATCTTAATAATCCGACCTTTGCTTATTATTGGTTTGAATCAGGAACACCGACTTTTTTGATTAATTTGTTAAGAAAGAATCAATATCCAATTGAATCATTTGATGGTGTAGAAATATTACCGACACAACTTGGCGGGTTTGAAGCAGATCATATTCCATTAAAATCGTTATTGTATCAGACTGGGTATTTAACGATTCAAAGCCAAGATCCAGAGACGAATATATTAACACTTACGTATCCTAACTTTGAAGTAAAAGATGCATTTTTACAACAGGTTCTTGTCTGGCTCACACAACTTGAAGAGGTACAGATTTTTACCCATGCTCGCAAAATATCATTCGCTTTTAGAAATCATGATCTTGTTGTCCTGGTCGACACTTTAAAATCGTTTTATGCCGCAATTCCATACACTATTCAACTTGAACATGAAAAATATTATCAAACGATTTTTTATACAATTTTGAAATTGTTAGGCATTGATATTCAAGTCGAGGTTGCAACTAATATCGGCCGCATCGATGCAGTTGTTAAAACAGAAAAATTCATCTACATCATTGAATTTAAACTTAATGCTGATGCATCAAAAGCACTTGAACAGATCAAAACCAAAAAGTACTTTGAACAATATCAACAAGACTCTCGTCCCATTACTTTGATCGGTATTACTTTTAGTACGCAAGAAAAAAATATTGGTGCTGTTGTCATCGAAGAACTGAAAAAATAACTATTTTTTCTTACTATCATTATTGCTCACTTCATCTATGCAAATCAGAACCTTAGAAGTCGCATTTATAAAATTCAAAAAAACAGACTCTTTATATGAAAATATCTTTTCATTTTTCTCGTTTTTTTGCATGTTTGTTGTTACGATGAGCTCTCAAGGTAGAAATAAAGAAAGGGTTTTTGATATGGTTATTGCAGAAATTATTCGATACGCGCGTCGTTATACATCTTCAATCATCAAAGGACTGATCTCCTCAGCATTTTTAGGAGTTGTGGCCGCATTGCCGAGTTATTACATCAAACACGTGGTTGACGACCTCCTTGTTACCCGGAACAGCCTCATGCTTGCGTATGTCGCGCTCTTTTTTTTAATTCTTTTTTTAGCAAAAGCATTTTTTATGTATTTAGCGCAGTGGTATATGCAAAAAGTAGGCGTGGCGATCACCTGTGACATTCGTGAAGAGCTTTTTTGTTCGATGACCAAGGTCTCCTATGATCGACTCCAGATGCTTTCAAAAGAATCGATCAAGACACATTTTTTGCATGACTTAAATCAATTGTACAACGGCATTACCGCTTTTATGCGGATGGGCATGCGGAGCATTTGTGAATTTCTACTCCTCATGATGATTGCTTTTTATCAAAATTATCTGCTCACCCTTGTCGCTTTTGCAATGCTTCCAGCGCTTGCCTGGTTTATGCAAAAAAACACACGCTGGCTGAGATCCTGTGCCAAAAACGCTCAAGCAGCAATTGAAGCACTGAGTGTTCGATTTCAAGAAACGTTACAAGGACTTTTTGAAATAAAATTATATGGCGCTGCTGCTCGAGAGCGCGATTGGTTCATCAAACATAATGCGATTGCACAAGCTGAAGCACTTAACATTGCTCACTATGAAGCATTGATTCCGGCCATTATTGAATTTTTTATTTTCTTCGCTCTTATTATTTCGCTCTACGTCGGCATTCATCAAGTCTATGCAAAAACGCTGACCGCCGGTGAATTGACCTCTTTTTTTGCAGCGATTATTTTTGCTTATCAACCACTTCGCCGTAGCACGATGATCATCGCCGAAGTCCAAAGCGCACTCGCTTGTGCTGAACGCATTTTTAGCACACTCAGACAACTGAATCACATGAAAGAAGAATTTATGGGCTACGTCCCGCCAATCAATTTTAAAAAAAATATTCAGTTTCAAAATGTTTCTTTCGAATACAAAAAAGGCCCAACGATTTTACATAACATCAATCTCACCATTAATAAAGGAGATCGAATCGCTATTGTTGGCACATCCGGCTCAGGGAAAAGCACCCTGTGCAACCTTCTTTTAGGACTTTTACGCCCAATCGAAGGAGAGATCTGTATTGATAACATGCCACTTTCATGGGAAAAAGCAGGACGCTGGCGCGAACAGATTGCCTATGTTTCTCAACATCCTTTTTTGTTCAATGCAACTATCAAAGAAAATGTTGCTTACAGCGTTGCACCCTCAGAAAGCAATACACTCGCCATTGAAACAGCGCTTAAAAATGCAGGACTCTGGAACTTCATTAGAGGATCATATCATGGACTTGATTTTGTCGTCGGCGAAGGAGGCTGTTATTTATCAGGCGGACAACGACAACGACTCGTCATCGCTCGTGCACTTTACACCAGACGTCCGATCATTATTTTTGATGAAGCAACTTCATCACTAGATGCTGAAGCAGAAGAAATTATTGCCGAAACTATCGCTCATTTAACCCCTGAAACAACGATTATTTTGATTGCTCATAAACCACTTTTAATCAATCAAATGGCGCGCATCTTTACTATGTATAATGGTCGGATCATTGAAAAAAAGAAAAAATCAATAATTATAACGCCATTATCGCTTCAGAATTGAGCAATACAAGAACAAAATTAAAATACTCGCACTCTGAATATTATTTTTAGTAGACTCAAAATTGATATCAAAGAGGGTTGGGGGGACCTAATATGAAAAAAAGCATTCTTATTGTTTTAATTTCTCTATGCCTCTTGTTTCTCTTTATGTTCCACAAAAACTCCTCTAAACAACAACAAAAAAACAGTAAAATGATTCCTCGCATCCATGCCGATGATCTCAAAATGAGCAATAGTCTCATTAAACCAATTGCCTTTGTTCGCCTTCTATGGGCTCCCGTTTTTGAAACTAACAATACTGATCAAGAAGCACTCTTGTATCTCTGCATGGGAACCCCCCTCTATGGCTATGAATCAGATGAAAAATGGATTTCCATTGAAATTGAAGGAAAAGAACGATGCTGGGTTTTAAAAAATCACGTAAACTTTGCAAAAAAAAAAATTAAACGCTCAATGCATAATAAAATCCGTGATGCAATCATTAAATCGGCCATGCTTTTTTTAGAACCAGAAAACCAACCATCTAATCATTTTAAAATCGATTCTACATTCAATAGCGCACAACTAATTCATATGATTTATCAAGCTCAAAACATGCAGATTCCTCAAACAGCATCTGAACTACATCAAACCAGAGCACCGATCCAAGGAACCCATTGTAAACCGGCGGACCTTCTGTTTTTAATTGATGCAGAAGACAAAAAAAAGATTTTTCCTTTTTTATATCTGGGCGACAATCATCTTTTTTATTTTTCTGAAAAAGATAAAAAATGCCGTATTATCGATGGATCAAAAGAATTAAACATTGATATTTCTCTCATAAAAAATGGACAAAGCATCGGCAAATATCTTATTTTCTTAGGAACATTTTTTTCATAATTTTTTAAAAAAGTTAACCTGAAAAGGAATAATATGCCTATAAAGCCATTTTCATATATTCTACCCCTTTTTTTGATCATGTTTAGTTTTTTATATTTCTCACATGGATCTTATATTTTTTCAGAAAAACAAATTACTCTGTCTATAGAAAAAGCTCATTTAAGTCCTGCCTGGTATGAACAAAATCCTGAACTTTTAAAAAAACAGATCAAAGAGAATATAGAAATTGGAAAAAATAATTTTCTTGGCAATTTGAATATCGAACAGCTTAGAGCAATCATTGTGCCTCATGCAGGACATTATTATTCAGGACTTTGTGCAGCAGTCGGCTACGCCGCTTTACAACAGAAAAAAAATCTTAATCGCATTATTCTTTTGGCCCCGAATCATCATGTTTATTTTGAAGGCGTTGGACTTCCTTCATATCAAGAATATCAAACCTGCCTAGGCTCAGTCTTTGTTGACACTGATGCCTGTGAAATATTAAAAGAATCAGAATTTTGCAAGGAACAGCCTGCCGCACATGAAAAAGAACATGCGCTTGAAATACAATTTCCTTTCTTACAAATTGTTGCTCCAGAAATCAAAGTTGTTCCTCTGCTTGTGGGTGAACTGACCGCTAATTCAATACCAAGCATAAAAACTGTTTTAAAAAAAATTATCGATGAACAGAGTATCATTATTATTAGCAACGACTTCATTCATTATGGCCCCAATTATTCATACGTTCCCTTCAACTCATCATTACATAAAAATCTTGTTGCTCTTGATGGAGGGGTACTTCAATCACTCGCCTCATATTCTTTACTTGAACTACAAACCATGTTTAACAGAACACATGCAACAGTCTGTGGACGAAATCCACTTGCATTACTTACCATGCTCTGTGAAGAGCAAGCAGATCAAATCGAGTCTTCTCTCGGCTGTTATTATCTCTCAGCACATGCTGATGCGATCTCAAAAAAGGATAATCATTATTTTGACATAGTAACTACTCCTCTCAATGACAAGCAACTCAAAAATTCTGTTAGTTATGCAACGATCCTTTATACCCAAAAACAAGATTCTTTTATCCAAAAACCAACCACCTTTGAAGCAATGCTTCTTTGTAAATATGCACGACAAATCCTTGAGCAATATTTTGATGCAGAAAAAGAATGTTCTCCGCTCCAACTCAACATGCCTTTTTTTAATCAATTGAATGGTGCCTTTGTTACCTTGAAAAACAAACAAGGTACCTTGCGCGGATGCATTGGCAATATTTTTTCAAATAGACCATTGCATGAAACAATACAAAAAATGACTCTTGCTGCAGCTCTTGAAGATCAACGATTTAAACCGGTTAAAAAAGAAGAACTTGATACTATTAATATTGAAATATCACTTCTTTCTAAACCAGAAAAAATAAAAACTGTTGATGAAATTATCCTCGGTACTCATGGCGTTATTTTAACCTGGGCCGATAGCAAACATAATATTAGACGTAGCGCTGTTTTTTTACCTGAAGTTGCAATCGAAAATAATTGGTCTTTGACTGAAATACTTGAACAACTCAGCACAAAAGCTGGATGTACACCAGATGCATGGAAAACGTCATCATTTGAAATTTTTTATTCGATAAAAATAAAAGAAATAGAAAAAGCGTAAGACAAGTCCTACGCTTTTTTATATGAATTATTTAAGCAAGTGCTGCAATGTCAGCGTCAAGATTTTGAATAAACTCTACAGTACATGCTTGTAACCGATCAAACTGTTCTTCTGGCGTTAACATAAGAGCAGTATATTTTTGAATCGATGGATGCTCATCTATGATCGATTGATACATAAAATATTGCCTTAAATTCCAACCAGTTAAAATCTGTGTTGTAAGAAGCCAACGAGGATCACCATGCAATTTTATTTCTTTCCATTTAAGTCTTCTCAATAATTTTTCTCTTACAGAAGATAAAATATCTTTCTTAGATATTGTCGAAGAACATACATATTCCATCCGTTGATCAAGTCGATATCGAAATAAATTTATAATACTACGAGCATGACCAATAAGTAATTCATTATTTTGTGGAATATTAAGCAATGAAAAATCAAACTCTACTAATAATTCAGCCAAATATCGTTTAAACCAAAGTTCTTTAATCTCTTCATCAGAAAAATCTTTTTTACCATGCCTTGAACACCAACGAATATATAAATAAATACAGACTGGATCAATTATATTATTTTTCAAAAATTGCTCTATTGATTCATGTTTCTCTATATCAAAGCGCTCAATT
>CAZZPM010000015.1:0-11574 GCA_964655535.1 uncultured Pseudomonadota bacterium | reverse complement strand
TATGATCATAAAAAAATCGTTGCATTGGGGCATAATCACCTTTAATCATGCATGGATTAAATATTTTTTCTAATACTTTAAATGTAAGACTTTCTGGTTTATCATCCAATTTAATATAAGGGCCTTTTTTAAATTCATTTAATGCCTCAATGCTGTCATAATCTTTTACATAATTACGCGCATCTGGTCGTGTTTGATCAAAAAAACACCTACCTTTCTTATTAAACAAATAGGAAGTATCTGCCCCATAAAGTCCCCCAAAAAACAACGTTGCAAAAACAAATACTTGTTTTATCATTATCCATCTCCTCTTATATAAAAACCATTAATACCTATACTTCTTTTTTCACTAATCCATATCGCTTAATCCATTGTTCATATGCCTTTTGAGACAATGCATTAACAAAGTCCTTATTTGATTCATCTTCATTTTTTTGATAAAAACATTCTGTATAATGTACATAATGTGGAGAATATGTAATTGATTCATACGGCCATGAATAACTAATCCCAAAACATAAAATCCATGAAGGATCAGGCAAATCACTCCAATTTTTTACAGATTCTTTCCATTTATATATTTCAGAACATATAAGAACAAGCTCTTCTTGAGTCATTTCAAGCATACCAATAGTTTCAAGATGCTGCCTGATTTTATTTGCATGGTTTTTAATAGTCATACTATCAAATAATGATGCATCTCGTGCTACTGCAATATTCATGTATAAAAGAAAAAGTTGTACATATAACTTCCATGTCACCGCAGGAAAATTACGTTCTTTAAGTACGCGAGCCGTCATGTATGCAAGAGCTGGATCTTCAAATGCTTTTTTTTTAAGCCATTTAAGGGCATCAAGATCTGCTTGCACTTTAACTTCTAGTGGTAAAGAATAAAAAAAATCACGCAAATTTTGGTATCGCCTATTTTTAGTTAAGATATCAAAGCATTCACTATTAAAAGTTAATGGGGTCAAAAAATATTGCATAAGCGAATATCTCATTGCCGATAATTGAACAGTAGTTGTTGAAATAAGAAAACACGTAACAATAACTCGAAGTAGCCTCATTATAAACTCCTTATTTTATAATTAAACCTTTCAAATAATATAGAAAAAATTTTATTAAATGCAATCTTAATCTTATTTTCCTATTTATGAGTATATCAAAAAATTGACTTCCCTTTCAGGCTCGATACATAACTTAAATTTCGAGATCGTCCCCATGCGGTCACAAAATCATCATATGAATACCATCGCTCAGTCTGCTTTATATCTTTAATTGCTGGATCAATGCATCGCACCATTTTTTTCTTTCGATCCCAACCGATGACCACGATAAAATGACCATTATTATAGGGAACCAATCCCCCTTTTAATTTTCCTCGCACACTGACAGCAACAGGAATTTTTTGACACAAATATCGATGGAGAGCTTCAAAATCTTGCAATCGCCGCACTGAATAAAAAACTTTTCCTTTTGTTTCTTGATATGCATGCGCAATATTCATCAACCAATTTCCGTAAATATCAAGTCCTGCATCATGAACTTGACTCACTCCTGCAATAAGTTCTTCTTCTGTCAAACGATGCGAAACATCTTCACATAAAAATGTTTTTTTAAAATAACGAACCATCATAAACATTGAAATAGGCGAACAAAAATCTTTGCATCGTGGATGCCTGCCGACCCATTGTGTAAAAGTAGGAACATTTTTAATCATAATCGATGGAAGATGCGAAGCTTTATTATTTTTTTTATATGCATCAAGATGTGATGTTGACGCAAATAATGCATGAAGATCAGAAAGATTTGCTCCTTTTTCTGCCGTCACTTCTATTTTAAATTGACTGGCCAAAATTTTTTTCTGCATTTCAACGCGCACATATTTGGTATGTACCAAAGATGTGCCCGCAAAACCAAATGTCTGCTGCATATTTTTGCCCCAAGCTGCCAATTTTTTAAGCGGCGACCACTTGCCATCATAGAAAAGACTTACTTTAAAAGTAAAAAACCCTTTTTTTGGACGCATTGCATTCCACGACAAAATCAATTCATCAAAGGAACTTACAGCACCTGAAGACCAAATATATTTTTTTGTTGTTATTTTTTTTGCATCAACCAAATGTGTATGTGCCGTAGAAAAAAGCGTTTTTGGGCATAAAAAAGATCGTTTATTTTTACCTTGCGCAAAAGAAAAAACAGAAAAAAAGCTCATAAACAATAATAAAAAACTTTTTCTCATGCTCTTCATCCCGCACCTTTTTCTGAAAATTACTTATATAAATTCTTTATTTTCCCACACAAAATGTACGAAAAATTTCATCATGAAATCGATCAGTAACACTTTTTCCCGACAATTGAGCAAGATGCTCTAACGCTTCTTTCAAATGCCATGCAACCATTTCTGCTTGAAATCCTTCACCTAAAAAGTGTAACGATTTTTCACACATCTGTACAATATGTTGTAAATGACTCATGTGCCGCTCATTAAGCATATATGAGGAAGAGAAAGAAGCTGTTAATAAAGCAATTTCTGCATCAATCGCTGTACGCAGTTGATCAAGTGATTCTTTTTCAGAATACGAAATAGTATACATTTTATCATGCAAGAAAGTATTTTTTTGTTCTTGCAAAAAACCCAAATCAATCTTTGTCCAGACAATAATAATTTTTTGAGAATATTTTTTATACAATCGTTGATACAAGGCTGCCTCTTGATAAGATGCTAAACGTGATCCATCAATAACTAAAAGAACAATGTCAGCGGCCTGAGATTCTTGCCATGACCGCTCAATTCCCTCTTGTTCAATTAAATCATTAGTTTCACGAAGCCCTGCAGTATCCACATAATTTCTAAAAAAACCCTGTTGATATAATGAAGATTCAATCGTATCACGCGTTGTCCCAGCATGGGGACTTACAATCGCACGATTTTTACCAACTAGCGCATTAAACAACGTCGATTTACCTGCATTCACTGCACCAATCAACGCAATACGAATACCCTCTTTAAATCGTTGCTGGTAAACATTTTTTGATAAAACTTCAAGAATTGATTGCTTGGTCTCAATAAGCGCTTGATTAATTCGCGCTTGAAAGTCGAGATCTCGCTGCTCTTCATCTAAAAATTCAAATGAAGCTTCAACAAGCACTAATGATTTCATTAAATCATCTTCTATAGTTTTTACATAAAAAGAGAGCGAGCCTTGCAATTGACTCAAAGAGGCTTGGACAGCTTGTTCATTCGTTGCATTAATTAATTCATGAATCGCTTCAGCTTGCAAAATATCAATTTTACCATTCAAAAAAGCACGCTTTGAAAATTCACCCGGCTCAGCACGACGAATTCCTTGTCTCTGTGCTACATCATACACCGATGCAATAATACAGGGATTATTATGCAAAGTAATTTCAATAGTATCTTGCCCTGTAAACGTTCGAGGTCCACGCAATGCAATAAGCATTCCTTCATCAAATAATTGATTTGTATCGGGATCCTGTAAAAAAAAGTGATGCACTGTATGTGAATCAATAGTCTCAAGATTTTTTTTACCGATAAAACGGCATAAAGGTGCCATTTTTGAAAATGCATCAGATCCAACAATGCGCATCAACGCAAGTGCCCCACTTCCACGCGCGGTGCATAATGCTATTATTGCTTCTTCATCTCTTGATATCATCAATATCAACTACGAATTATTAGATTCTTGATTTTGAACACCAAAAACAACTCGATATCCTTTAAATTTTTTCTTAAATTCTTTTTTAATCATTTGAAGCATCAAGAATGCCAAACTTGTGTAAACACGATATGCTTGGTCGTTATTTTCATACAAAGAATTTTCAAACAAAATTCTCAACTGAAATCCATCAACTTTATGAATAAAAGGAGTTTGAATTTCCATGATCTTAAAAATAGACTTTAAAAATGTTTCTACTGCCTGAATCATTGGCTCAGTCCAACGCTCTTTATGCTCTAATTCACTATTTTCCGAAGTTTCAACTAAAATTTCTTCTAATTTTTTAACTGGCTTTACAATTTTTTTTTGTTCATTTTTTTTGTTGTTTTTTTCTTCTACAGAAACAACATTCTCTATAACATCAATTTTTTTTTCTTGCTGTTTTTTTGGCTTTTCAAGAACTCTTCTTTCACCAGACTTCTTATCATCAGCAAAACAATTAGTCTCTGCTTGTAATCGCTCGGTATCACGCATTACTTTTTCAAGAATATCTTGATGATTAAAAGTTTTTTTTTGATCTTGTTTACTATCTGATCTTTGATGTGAAGGACGTTTATCATACTGAGCAAAATCATATGAAATCGAAACAACCACAGAATTTTTCCATGCTATACCCAAAAAGCGCTGTTCTTCATTTTTTAAAACTTTAATCGAAAATTCAACGGGCATTCCAGCCTTAACCCACGCAGCTTCAACAGCTCTTATAATTGAAGAACCTTCTTGTAATAACGATTTCATGCGTAAAACCTTTCTTTACTAACCATACTATTATAATAAGCTATATCCAAAAAAGCCGATCTTTGACTTCGTTTCAATAAAAAAAGACAAAAAAAAACTTTTGCTACTACAAAGCTTGTTACAATAAAAAATTGATATAAAAAACCAAAAACATCGCTTATGAAAAATATAAAAAGCAATTAAACCCCCTGAATACAAAGTAGATGGAGCGGGAAACGGGATTCGAACCCGCGACCCCTGCCTTGGCAAGGCAGTGCTCTACCACTGAGCTATTCCCGCAGCATATGTTATGAAAAACATACTTAACAATAGTTACTTTACCAAAACCAAATTGATTGTCAATCAAAAAAAGAGCTTTTTTTACATGAAGAAGGATCATACTTGATAAAAATTCCTACTTGGAAGAAAAAGAGCATTATCTTCAAAAACAAAGAATTTACATTCATGTTTTTTATGTCAAATACAGAATTATAGTTTTTAAGAAGGGCCTTTTGATACGATAAAATATATATCATTATTAAAAAAAGGAGAAAAAAACATGTTTGACTCAAAAAGAAAAAAAAATCTTATCATACAGACCGCCTACTTTATTGCATGGGCATCGATATCACTTTATGCAGCAGCTCCACTCCCACAAGGTGGGCCTAATATCATGCCTCAGTCAGTGCAACCAATAAATCCTACCACCAAGAATACAAAACCTAACAATCCTTCACAAAATCAAGAAATTTCTCTTCTTCAGGATACTCAAGAAAATGGCCCCGAAGAAATTAATATCAATACTATATATAGCCAAGCAGAACAAGCATACAATCGATTAATACAAAAACAGCAGGCCATAGATCAGGCGATCCAAAATTATATAAAACAAAAATATGCCATTGATAATAATGCTGATGAATGCGCAAAGCTCATGGGGCAAAAAGAAGGACGCATAAAAGGATTAATTACTTCTATTGAATCGCATAACAAAGAAAGAATGCAAACATTTAACACAAAATTACAAGAAGCTCAAACTGCCAACAAACTAGAAAACATTCCTCTTTTAAATAATATTTTACAAGAACTCAAAGCACACATAGATGCTGCACATGCATTACAAAACTCACTTAATGAAATTCACAAAGATTTTGACGCGATGCAAATAACACGAGGCAATATCCTGATTACAAAAAACCAGATTCAACAAAAAGCCTTACAACATGATACTTATAATGATCAAATTCAAAAATTAAAAAGCAATATAACTCAAAGCAATCTCCCTCAAGTGCCAAGCATCCTCATGCAACAAATGAAAACAATAGAAGAAAATGCTGAAAAAATTTTTCAAGAAATCATAACCCAAAGTAATCTTAATAATTTAAATGAAGTGCGCGGATTAATCCAAGCGATTAATGCAAAACTACAAACACTTGATGGCCAACTTAAAGATCTTGCCACTAAGCTTGATACGATTAAAACAATGATTGAATCATATGAAAGCAACAATGAAAAAAAACTAATTCAAACGATCAAAACAACCTCTCAACAACTTATAGCAGAAGAAACAAGAAAAGGCACAGAAAAAGAATCTCTATTAAAAAAATTAAAAAATATGGTGACATTTAATAAAACAGTTTTTGGATGGATCAAAGAATATACAGCTGATGTAAAAAAAAAACTGCGTGCACAAGAATAATTTTTTTATATAAGCGACTTTAATTGTTCTAATGCCTGTGTAATATCTTGAGCAAGCGGCGCTTCAAAGAAATATGCTTTCCCTTGATACTCAAAACTACATTGATACGCATGTAATGCTTGCCGCCCAATTAAAGGCGAAGCTTTACCATACGTTGCATCGCCAACAACAGGATGTCCTATCGCTGTCATATGCACACGAATTTGATGTGTTCTGCCCGTAATAATAGTAACTAACAGAAGCGCCTGATTTTCAAAATATTGCATTGTTTCAAAATGCGTCTCTGCTGATCGACCATGCGGATTTGTATGGGTCATTTTATGTCGATGCACTAGATCACGACCAATTGAAAAAGTAATGCTTCCCTTTGCATCAGGATGCCCTTCAACAAGTGCAAGATATTTTTTTTTAATCTGACGATTTTTAAACATTTCAGAAAAAATTCCTGCGGCTTGAACAGTACGTGCCACTAATAAAAGTCCTGATGTATTTTTATCAAGTCGATGCACAATGCCAGGCCGCTCTTTAGTTTCAAAGGCCAAAAATTCAGGATATCGATGCAAGATGCCGTTCACCAGAGTAATTTCTTCAGGATTAGTCGATGCAGGATGAACCGCAAGTCCAGCCGGTTTATTAATAACCAAAAAATCAGGGTGCTCAAAAATAACGTCAAAATCAACGAATTCTGGTGCAAGATTAATTGTCTTAGGTACAAGCATGCTGATTTCTATGTGGTCACCCTCTCGAACTTTATAGCCTGATTTTAACATTGATTTACCCTGCACTTTAACATGCCCTGCTTCAATCAATTGCTGAAAAAAAGAACGTGAAAAATCTGAACAAAGCTGAAAACAATACTGATCAAGTCGAAGACCTACTTTGTCAAGATCGACAATAAAACGTTGCATGTTATTGTTATTTGAGCTCATGAGATTGATACGTTTCATCGTAAAGCGTTTCACGATATTTTATAAATTGATAAATAAAAAAAGAATAAATAGCGATAGCCTTGATTCCCATTAAAACTGTTTGAATCGGCAACTTCAAAAGAATAGCGCCAACCAATTCTGATGTATTTGCAATAGCAATAAATGTCGCATAAAAGAAACTAAATCCCTTTACTGATCGTGTTTTACGCATCTTTGCTGCTTGAGGAAGCTGACACATCGTATCACAAAAAAAGGTAATCCAACCGGCCAACTGCCCCATCAAAAATGGTTCAAAACTTGCAACGATATAAAAAATGCCTGCAAAAAAACCATTAAGCCCCAAAATACGTGTGACTCGCTTATTTAAATGTGGTTCACCATACCAAATACGCTGCGCAACAATGGTCATAACCAAACAGAAAGAGACTGGTTCAAGAATTTTATAAGGCCCTGGAAGATCAAGACAAAAAATATAGCACATGTAAAAAATATAGGTATTTAAATATAAAAAGATAAAAAGATCACTCAATCCTTCAATGGATCGAAGACGGAAATTAGTCCATGCTTGAGCAAACGCTGCAGCAAAGTAAGTTCCCACAGAAAGCCAGGTTAAACCATAAGCAATCTGTTCAACCGTGATCATACGGATACCCCTTTATTAAGTTGTTGAAAACAATATATAATAAAGAAGGATGCGACGGGGGCATGTTTTTTTCCTCTTTGTAAAGAGTTTATATAAATACACTTTAAAAATAGCAATAATAAAATCTGTAAAAACAATACAAAGAGATGCTTTTTTTGTAAAGAAAAAATTTATTCTCGTACAATATTTTCTCCCTCTTCTAATAATTTCTTATAATACTCTGAATGATTAACCAAAACATCAAATGAATAAAAACAGATTTCTTGCTCTGTTGCCAATAATGAAAAATCTACAATTCCAGAAGCTTTTTCAAGTGTTTTAATATGATGAGCAATAACGATCGTCACCATTGTTTGCGATAATTCAAAAATCATATTAGTAATCGCTCGTTCGCTCATACGATCAAGACTACTCGTTGGTTCATCAATAAGAACCAAGGCAGGTTTAAAATACCGAGCACGCAAGTACAAATTTGCAAAATTAAGTCGTTGTCTTTGCCCACCAGAAAGATTAAATCCACCATCACCGATAAAAGTTTTAAGACCATTTTTCGCTCTAAAAAGATTCCAAAGCCCAACACGTTCTAGAATATTAATCAGATCATCGTCTTTATATTGCGCTTGATCAAGCGGTAATCCAAACAATAAATTATATGCTAGCGTTCCCCGCATGCTACTTGCAACTTGACTCTGAAGCGCAATTTTTTGTCGACGCGTTGCATCGTCAACAGCATAAATATCGATACCATCGATCATCACTGTCCCCTGATTCGGCTTCAACTGTCCACCCAAAATAGATATCAAAGTTGTTTTTCCAATACCAGATGGCCCAATAATGCCATACAGTTTTGATTTTTGTTCTTCTGGAACAACTAAATGAAGGCTATGATTTGAAAAAATGCGTGCCTTAGCAGCATAGTCAAAAACAATATTATTAACGCTCAAAGTTGTAACTGCTTGAGTTGTCACCGCTGGATACGGAGAAAATGTTTCATAGGTCGATAAAACCGGAAATGTCTGTTGCCCAAAATGCTTCATAAATTCATAAAAATTAGTAATGCGTGCATATGATCTAAAAAAAAGTCTTAATGGTTTATCAAGCTTCACCAGATCATTAGTTCCTCTTAAATAAGTCGCAATGAGCGTTGTTCCTAAAATAGGACTGATCAAATTCGTAAAAACAAGATGAAAAATATAAAAACCGACCAGCGTTACCATCACAACATACAAATTCTTAAATAACATGCGCAAATCAACATACGACTTCCAAAAAAATGCCTCGGCCTTCATAGCATTTTTATTTCTTTCTTGTAGCCGCTTGATCGCTTCATTGGTTGCAAAAGTCGAACGAATTAACCAAGCCTGCGTAAGATTTTCCACTGTCGTTGCTTTTAATTTATCATCAGCTTCAAGAAATTGTTGCTCATATTGAGGAATCATCCGTCTAAAAAATAAAATATTACTCGACATTAAAAACAAAATCGTACTAGCGGCGATCAACCCTAAATGAAAATCTATAGAGATAAACGTTACCACAACAGTTACTGCAGAAATACACAATTCTAACAGGCCACTACTCGTGAAAGAATCAAGAAGATCTTCATACGCAAGCGAAGCGCGCTGCGCTTTATTAAGAACCACACCGCTCGATCGATCACTATGAAAGAGAGGATCAACCGTTAAAAAAAATTCATGTGCTGCATAATAAATACTATGAATACAATGCAACTGAAACAAAGAGTTGGTCATCCGAATAAAATAATCAAAAATATAAATTCCCATCCAAACAAATGCCAAAATCCATAAAAGATCAAGTCGCTGATTTTCAAAAATATATCCTAAATACAAGGGCAATTGCGTGGAAAATGAATACGTAATACTGAGACCAACAAAGACGAAAATTCCTCGTGTTTTTTGATCAGAAATAACTTTCCACCAAGGATCATTAAAATTAACGGGCAAAACTTTAAGTCTCGCCTCAAGACTTTTTTGAGTAAAATATGTCAACAATTTGCTTAACATTTTGGATCTCTTTTTCTAAACATGTATATTTTTATTCTCTTCTATTCTTTTACTAGTTTAACTGATTTTTCAATAAAAAAACAGAGATTTGTCAATTAAAATAAGCAAATAACCTTACTAATTAATGAAAATAACCAACACCAGAATACTATTTTACAATTGAAATACTTGTTTTATATAGCTTCTTTTTGTGCAACAATTGCCATTCGTTCTGATTTTTCTTTTATAAATCCTGTTCCATTGATGGCCACTTGCTCAAGAACAACAAAGCCATTTATTCAAACATTTAAATGTTGTAATAACATCTTCAAACGTGCTGCATGGATTTTTTATTTCTTGTTCAAGTCGTGCCTTCTAAAGTAAATAATGGAGCTTTTTCACTCATCATTTCTTGAAAAAGCAATGAAAATCCTAAAAGATTTATTTTACAAATTCCTTAAAACTATATACTGATATATTTCTTTCTTTTTCACTAAAGGTAATACCGATCAATGTCATAGGTCGCTTATCTGCAAAATACTGCTCTGCATACTTTTTTGATTCAATCTGTTCAAGCGCTACAGTGGGTGATTTTTCTAACTTAAATTCAATGATGTACAAATACTTTTCTGCTTTAATCACTGCATCAATGCGGCCAATATTTGTACTCACTTCAACTTCAATCTGAACACCAATCAATTTTAAAATAGTGTAAAAAATAGTCTGAAAATATTTTTCTTGCTTAATGTGAATAGTATTGGGTATTAAAACATAAAACTCTTTTAATTTTTGTATAAATTGATCAAGTAAATGCTTTTGCAATGACTCATGTAATACTTTTAAATAATCATTAATTTGAGCATTTTTTAATTTTGACAACCAAACAAGTATTTGATTAGACATCCCTTCTTGTACTTCTAAATTAGGATACTTTAACAAAAAATTTTTTGATTCATCATCATAACTCTCAATAGTTAAATACCCTGTTTGATATAAAAGCGTCGTCAAAGATAACGAAAGAGGATCAAAAGCACTTAAATTAGATCGCGATTCTTTTAAAGTATTGAGATCAGCTAAAGAATACTGATTGCTTTCCATTAATTTTAATAAAAATGTCGGGGTTCCCGATGTAAACCAATAGTCCTTAAATATGGGATTGGTAAGATTATGATGAATGGAAAATGGATTATACACACGCACAATCGACTCTGGATTTATTTTACTTGGAGGATTTTCCCAAAAACGATAGCCATCGTACCACTGACGCATCATATCAATAAACTCATCTTGATCATACTCAGTTTGTTGACTGGCATATGCAATATGTTCAGATAAATAATGCTTAATTTCTGCCTCAGTATATCCAACCAAATGAGCAAAGCGATAATCCATTGAAATATCTTCAACATGATTAAAACCAGAAAAAATACTTGTCTTTGAAAATCGACTGACACCTGTTACAAAAATAAATTGTATCCACTCGCCACAACCTTTTATAAAATTATAAAAAGCGCGCAAGCTATTTTGCATTTCTAAAATAAGTTCTGGTTTATCTACATTATCAACAATCGCTTTATCATATTCATCAATAATGAGTACCACATTTTTATTATATTTTTTTACTAATTTTAAAATAAGACCATACAACATTTCGCCAGGATTAGTCATTTCAAGAGGCTTAATATCTTCAAATTCAGCTATCATATTCAAATATCGCATTAAACTTTGATTAAGCTCATCAGAAGACTTAACTGCTATTTTATTAAAATCAATATAAATCACTGGATGAACAGGCCAAGAATAATCGGTGTTTTGACTGATCCACAAATCAGTAAACAATTCTTTT
>CAZZPM010000014.1:0-19965 GCA_964655535.1 uncultured Pseudomonadota bacterium | reverse complement strand
ACACTGATCAAGAAAAACTGAATATTGCCGAACACTTTTTATTGCCAAAAGCGCTTCATGAGCATGCTTTAAAAAAAAGTGAACTTGCGATGCCAACACCGATTCTTAAAAAAATTATTTCTGGCTACAGCAAAGAAGCAGGTGTGAGACAACTTGATCGCATCATTGCAAAAATAATTCGTAAAAGTATTCAAAAAAAACTAGAGGATCCAAAAATCAAAAAAATCACCATCACCGATGAGATGGTCACCCTTTGGCTTGGACCTCAAAAATATAATGCTAACAACAAAAAAACCGAAGAACGAATCGGCGTTGCAACAGGCCTTGCCTGGACCGAAGTTGGTGGCGAACTCCTTGAAATTGAAGTCTCGATTCTCAAGGGAAAAGGTGCTTTGACTTTAACAGGACAACTTGGTGAAGTGATGCAAGAATCAGCACAAGCAGCGCTCAGCTACATTCGATCTCGTGCACTTGATTTTGGCCTCACCGATGATTTTTACGCAGAATCTGACATTCATATTCACTTGCCCGAAGGCTCAATCCCCAAAGATGGTCCCTCTGCAGGCATTGGACTGGTGGTTGCGATTACCTCAGCACTCACACAGATCCCTATCAAACGTGATGTTGCAATGACCGGCGAAGTGACTCTTCGTGGCCGTGTACTTCCTGTGGGTGGGCTCAAAGAAAAACTCCTTGCTGCAGCACGTTTTGGTATCACCACGGTTATTGTGCCCCAAGAAAATAAAAATGACATTCAAGAATTTGCCACAGAATTGCCTGAAAATTTGAATATTATGTACACCGACAGCATGGATCAGGTTCTTGAACACGCATTAATTAAAGTACCGCATAAGAGCATGGCTGCAAAAACTCAGGCAAAATCCAAATCAAAAGTAAAAAAAGTAGGTAAAAAAACAGGCACAAAAAACAAAAAGTAAAAAAAATAAAAAATATTAAAGAGCCATGAAAAGAATCGTGGCTCTTTTTTTATGCGCAAACAAGATTTTAACGAGTAAAAAAATTTGCAAATAAAGAGATACATCGTATACTGATCTATACAATTTTATTACAAATTAATATCGCAGAATGCACAAGGAATAGCACATGCAGAAAACTCCATTGTTTTTGATGATTGAAGGAAATATCGGTTCTGGCAAATCAACTTTTTTAAAAAGTATAAAAAAAAACCTTCCCCACATTAATTGTATTCCCGAGCCGGTTAACGCATGGCAATCAAATGATAAAGATGAAAATCTGCTTGATCTTTTTTATAAAGATATGCCACGCTGGGCGTATACTTTTCAGACCTTTGCCTTTATTAGCCGTATAAAAACATTACTCGATTACCAAAAAACAAGTCCGCATCTTTTTCATGCAGTGGAACGATCGGTTTACTGTGATCGCTATTGCTTTGCAAAAAACTGCTTTGAACAAACAATGATGACCGCACTTGAATGGAAATTATATAAAGATATTTTTGCATGGCTCGTTAAAAACTATGCCCCAAAACCGGCAGGATTTGTTTATCTCCGAACCGAACCTGCAGTGAGTGCTCAACGTATTTCACAACGAAATCGACATGAAGAAAACAATATTCCACTCAGTTATCTTGAAGCATTGCATCATAAACATGAAGAATGGCTCGTGCATAAAAAAGAAATCGATCCAGATCTTTTTGATGTTCCTGTTTTAATTCTTGATTGCAATGATGATTTTGAACATAACGGAGCACAAAAACAGAAACATCTTAACACCATGCAAACATTTATTGATGAACTCTTACATCAACAACAACATATTTTTCCACGAACTGCATATAAACAAGAAATATCACTATGATATCATTGACAAAAAAAGATGCTCATTTTAATCTAAAATAAGATTAAGAATGTTATTTCTACAATACTATCTTACCGCTTAAAAATTATATGGAGGAGTTCTCATGGAACCTATGGTACAAATTGTTGATTGGGTAAAAATAGCACAATATTGCGCGGCTGGATTCTGCATGGGCATTGGAACCATCGGGCCCTCATTAGGTCAAGGATTCATTGGCGCTAAAGCATGTGAAAATCTTGCTAAAAGACCTGAAAGTGCAAGTCTTATTAGCCGGACCATGATGATTGCCATGGTGTTTGTTGAAGCAACATCAATTTATGCACTCGTTATTTCTTTATTATTAATCTTCAGATAAAAAAAGAGCTATCGTGAAACTCAATGCAACGCTTTTACTGCAACTGATTAATTTCATTCTGTTGTATTGGATTCTTCGTACGTTTTTTTTACGCCATGCATTAAATTTTTTTTTCACTAAACGAAATGCATTAGAAGCATTAACTAAAGAGACTCTGCAACTTGAGCAAAAAGAACTTAAAACAAAACAGAACTATACAACACTTATTAAAACCTTTAAAGAAAAAATAGCTGCTCATGAACCATCACTCAATCCTTCTTTATTAAAAAATTCTCTTCATCTTGCAGCACCCTCAGAAAAATCTTTTACTCCAGAAGATACAACATTGATAACTGAACAGCTCAAAGCTATCATTGAAAAGGAATGTCATCATGAATCTTGATAGCATAGACATTATTTTCAGAAGTATCCTGCTCATCAATATTCTTTACCTTATGCGCATGGTTATAATAGAATACGTAAGACCAATTTTGATTAATGCTGAAGAAACTGAAAAAAGAAACATACAACTTTTACATGAAAAAATAGAACTTTTACAGAAAAATATTCGACTTAAAGAATTTGAATTTATTGAAACAACCAAAACATTGCTTGAACTTGAAAAAAAAATAACTGCTTGGCATGCAGAAATAAAAAAAAGATCACTTGAACAAGAACATATAGATACTATTCTTGTTGAAAAATATGCTCATACTGCTGCCGAACAACAAAAACTACATGCAGAACAAAAAGAACAAAAAGAATTATTGCAAACGTGTAGCATCGATGCACTTGATACTATTCAAAAAAATAATCCCAAACTTTTTGATCTCTACACAAAAAAACAATTGAAACTTTTTGCATCTGACCAAGGAGATCTTTTATGATTTTTTCATCAAAGACAAAAATGTATGGCAAAGCATTTATTCATTTTTTTTATGAAAACAATCCGCACAAACTTCCCTATAAACAATATCAAGAATGGCAAAAAGATTTACCTGAACAAAAAAAACAACTGCTTATTTTATCACTTGCATCAGTCCCTAATAATCTTAAAGATGAATTAATTGACCAAATACTTGAGCCCTATCAATTTGAAAAACCTGAAAAAAAATTACTCATTTTATTATACTCAAAAAAAGAACTTAATTTATTACCCCAGATCATCACGTATCTTTGTCATCAATATCAAGAAGCTGACAATCAACAAGCATGGACCATTACTAGTGCAAAAACATTAACAGAAGAAGAAAAAAAAACATTAATTGCCACCATTACTCAAAAAACCAATGCTCAGATTATTTCGACTTTTCTTATCGATCCAACATTGTACGCAGGTTTTACGATGCAGCATCGTTCATTTTTTTGGGATCGATCTCTTCGTTCTTTTTTAAAAAAAGTTACCCATTTTATACATAACCATCAATAAAAGGATCTCGCTATGTTCAAAAAACAGACTGATACCATTGCAACACTTGAAAAATTATTTGAAGATTCGCAAGATCATAATCTCCAGGAAATCGGTACTGTTATAAAAGTAAGTGATGGCGTCTGTCGTATTTTTGGACTTAATAATGCAGTACTGGGAGAAGTAATTGAACTTGCAAGCGGCAATAAAGGCATCATTCTCGATCTTGATGAAGATATTGCAACAATCGCTTTATTTGATCGCTTTACTCCTGTCCTTGAACAAGAAATTGCCTCACGAACCCATGCCATTTTTAAAGTTCCCGTTGGGAACGGACTTCTTGGTCGTGTTATTGATGCACAAGGCCACCCTATAGATTCTCTGGAAGAACCAAAAGATACGATCTTGATGCCGATTGAAATTAATGCCCCTGGCATTACTGAGCGAACGCCAATCAGTGAATCGCTCGAAACAGGAACAACCGTTATTGATGCACTGATTCCGATTGGAAAGGGGCAACGCGAATTATTAATTGGCAATAGGCAAACAGGAAAAACAACATTTTTAATTGATACCATTTTGCATCAAAAAAATAAAAATGTTATCTGTATTTATGTAGCAATCGGACAAAAAAAATCAACTATTGCGCGCTTGATCAATATATTGAGCACACATGGCTCACTTGATTACACAATCATTATTTCAGCTGATGCTCAAGAGATGCCACTCAACCATTTTATTGCACCCTATTCAGGAAGCACTATTGCTGAATATTTTATGCAACAAGGAAAAGATGTCCTCATTATGTATGATGATCTAACCAATCATGCCATTGCGTATCGTGAACTTTCTTTATTACTCCGAAGACCTGCTGGCCGTGAAGCATATCCTGGTGATATTTTTTATATTCATTCACGTCTTCTTGAGCGTGCTGGACGCTTTACTCCTGAAGCAGGTGGTGGATCTATCAGTGCAATTCCTGTTATCCAGACACAAAGTGATGATATTTCAGCCTTCATTCCAACGAATCTCATTTCGATCACCGATGGCCAAATTTTTCTTGATACAAGTCTTTTTAATAATGAGATTCGACCCGCCGTCAACGTTGGACTCTCTGTCTCTCGTGTAGGCGGAGCGGCACAAACAAAAGCTATCAAAAAAGTCGCTGGAGCACTCAAGCTTGAGCTTGCTCAATACAAAGAATTAAGTGCTTTTGCACAATTTGGATCAGAACTCGATCACACAAGCCAACGAATGCTGGATCGAGGGAAACGAGCAATTGAACTTTTAAAGCAGAATCGATTTACAACCTACACCTTTGTAGATCAAACACTTTTTTTATGGCTACTCAAAGAAAATTTTCTTGATGCACTTCCCATGCAACAAATAAAAAGCTTTGTAGAAAAATATAGTAATTATGTTGCAACGCTCTATCCAGATGTCTATCAAACAATCGAAAAAACTAAAGATTTAGATGATGAAAATATTGATCAACTCAAAAAAATAGCTCGTGAATTTACGCTTGCTTTTGCACATCAAAGTTAGCGTTTCTCTAAGCCTTTCATTGTTTTTTGAATCCATGTTGATTTAACTTTAAGCCAAATCTCTGAATACATCTCGATCGACATTTCATTATCAAGAACATGCATCTGTTTAAATTGTTCATCAGTCATTGAACACGCAATATGCGTGGGAGCAATTTTTTTCAGTTGTTGAATCGATTTTTTATTTGAGGGAGAATATCCATACATCAAAGTTGTTTTAAGCAATGAATCTGCTGATAAAATATGATTAATTAATTGATGTGCCGCATCACGATTACTGCATGTTTTTGGAATCACCAGACTTTCAATCGTCATAATGCTTCCCTCTTGAGGAATAGAAAAACCAAATTGATCATTATCTTGCAGAATACGCCACATAAGATCGCTTTGCACCACAACAAAAGGAACGAGTCCACTTTGCAAATAAAAAGGCTGATTTGAATTAGTATAATTTTCAACCCAATTCCATTGCCTTATGAGTAATTTAGTTACAGTATCAATTTCATCTTCTGTCAAAACTTTTTTATTACCATACAAATATAATAATGCTAAAAAAAATGCTTCGCGCCCATCATCAATCATTGAAATATAATACCAGGGTAATTTTTTTTTATTATTCGGAACATTAAAAATCATCTTCCAACTATTCTCTTTTAACTGATTACCAAAAAAACGTTTATTAAATCCAACGCCATACGCAATCCAAGCAATCGGCAAAGAATATCGATTTTCAGGATCAAAATATTTACCTAAAACTCGTGAATCCAGCTGAGAAAAAACTGGTATTTTCTTCAATTCAAGTTCTTGCAAAAGCCCCTCTTGATGTAAAATTTCAACCATATAATCAGTCGGTGTAATCAGATCATATCCTGAGCCTTTATCAATTTTTAACTTTGCAAACATCTCTTCGTTGCTTGAAAAAAACTTTACATAGACAGGAATTCCAGTCTTTTTTTCAAAATCATGAAATACTTCTTTAGGTACCATGTCAGCATACGTATAAATAGTTAACCCTTGCTTACGCTCAGCAAAATACGGAAGCATTAAACAGATCGTGATCAGGATGAAATAAAAAAAAGCGATCAATATTTTTTCAGTTTTTGTATGCATATTATTCATGGCCAATAACTCGATTTACTAATTTACTATAACTTAATAAAAGTATTAACAACGAACTCATCACCAAAATTACTGTTGAAAGCGCATTAATACTCGGATCAATCCCCGTTCGAATAATACTAAAAACATAAATTGATAATGTCTGCAATGTTGGACCACTACAAAAGAATGCGATCATAAAATCATCCAATGAAAGCGTAAAAATAATCAGCCCTGCTGCGAACAATGAAGGAACCAATAAAGGAAGAATAATTTTGAATATTGTCTGTACATAGCTCGCTCCCAAATCAAGCGATGCCTCGGTTAAAACAGGATCTAACTCCATGTACCGAGCCCTAATAATCGGTATCGCAAAACCGATACCTATTAATGTATGTCCGACAATTAAACTTCCATAGCCAAGCGGTAATTGTAAAAAATTAAAAATAGTTAAAAGACCAATACCTAAAACAATATCGGGCAACATAATATTGACATGAAATATTGAATAAACATAATCAGTCTTCCACCAAGAAGAACCGATCACAAAACAGACCGCCAGAAGTAATGCTATAAGTGTTGCAGAACAAGCAACAATCAAAGAAACCTTAAACGCATCAAGTAATTCTGGCGACTCCCACAATGCGTGATACCAACGCAGTGAAAATGAATCCCACGTAATTGAAGCATGTGAACGATTAAAAGAGAAAAGAACCAGAACCAGAATCGGCAGATACATAAACGTATATAAAAAAAGCACTAAAACCTGTAACCAAAGATCTTGAACTCGTTTTTGTATCTGTTGTATCATAGGTCATCTCCTGCATCATATGTTTCTTTTTTGGCACGTTTTATTATAATCATCAACTTCTGTTCTTTTTTTCCTCGATAATCAAGCACAAAGTACTGAATTAATCGATGCAATTTAGCGAGTAAAAACAAAAGTATTGCTGCACCCAAAAACAATCCAAGCCCCAAATAAGTTAAAGCTGCCCCAGCACTAAAATCACGATCTATAATAAATTTGTTAACAATTAACGTTCCCCAGACCAAACGCTTCGATCCTCCTAATAACTCAGGAATTGCAAATTCACCAAATGTAGGAATAAATACAAGCAGCGTTCCTGCAACAATCCCCGACCATGATAAAGGAAAAATCACCCGCCAAAATGTTTCACTTTTTGTTGCACCAAGATCAGCTGATGCTTCAAGAAGTCGTGTGTCAAGTTTTTCAATAACGGCATACAAAGGTAATGTCATAAACGGCAGAAAACAATAAATAAGCCCAAAGAGAGTGGCACCCGTAGTATTCAATAAACGTGTATCTGGACTAATAATATGTAAAAAAAGAAGAACTTTATATAAAATACCATTTTTCTGTAACAAAAAAAACCAGGCATACATCTGCACAATAATATTAGTCCAGGATGGAAGAATCAAAAGAAAAAGAAGTGGTAATCGATATTTTTTTACGCGTAATGCCAAAAAATATGCAAGCGGATATCCAAACAATAAACAGACAACTGAAGTTGTAACTGCATAATAAAAAGAACGAATAATAATTTCAAAATACATTGCATCATACAATGCGGCGTAATGCCTGGAGGTTAACGTGTACGTTTCTAAGTCTAAAAAACTACACCATGCCATCACTAACAAGGGAACATATAAAAAATATGCTTGCCAAATCAACGCTGGATACGCAAGAAATAAATCAATCTTTTTTGCTAAAAATGTTTTGATTCGCTCATAGTTCATACATGCCTTTCATTTCGGTTTTTTAATGCTCAAGAAGAACAATATTCTCTTTTTGAAAAAGCAAGTAAACACGATCATCATAATCAATAGTTTCTTGAGGAAAATGTTCTTCATTCTGTTCAAAAACATGTATGATGCGGCCAGAATCAAGTTTTACACGATACTCAGTTGAACGACCATAATAAATAATACTCATCACCGAGCCCTGTAAAACATTTGAAAAATGAGGCATCATCTTTTTACTAATTTCTATTTTTTCAGGACGAAGACTTAGATGAATACGTCTGCCAGGAATCATCCAATTTTTTTCAATGGGAACATATAATTCAATAGGAGGAAGACCTTCACTTTCAACTTCAAATCCATTATCTTTTCGGCGTAAAATACCGCGAATAAAATTAGTACTCCCGACAAAATTTGCAACAAAACAGGTTGCAGGAAATTCATAAATTTTTTTAGGCGTATCAAGTTGCTCAATTTTTCCCGATGTATTCATAATTGCCATCGTATCAGCAACGGTTAGTGCTTCAGCCTGATCATGCGTTACATAAACAAAAGTCGTTCCTAATTTATCTTGCAGATCAATCAATTCAACAAGCATCTGTTCTTTTAATTTTAAATCAAGTGCTGCCAGTGGCTCATCAAGAAGCAGTACATCAGGCTTACTCACAATCGCACGAGCCAATGCAACTCGTTGCTGTTGACCACCTGATAAATTTTGAATCGCTTTATCTTCATGTCCTGCAAGTCGAACTGTTCTCAGTGCATGCATCACCCGTGTTTTTAATTCAAGGCGAGAAATGCCACTTAATCGTAAACTGTATGCAACATTTTCAAAAACATTAAAATGAGGAAATAATGCATAATTTTGAAATACTGTTTTGATCCGTCTTTTATGAATCGGTACATCGGTAATATCTTCATCATTCAAATAAATACGCCCCGATGTCACTTGATCAAGCCCTGCAAGAAGTCGTAACAGCGTTGTTTTACCACAACCGCTTGGCCCTAATAAGGCAAAAAATTGCCCATGAGGAATCTCAAGACTCAAATTATCAATAATCAGTCCTTCTTCACATGATCGTGATACATTTTCAATTCGTATGCCGCGCATCCTGTTTCTCCCCACAACAGCCATCTTCTTTTTCTTTTTTTTTATCATGTATTTGTGCTCGTTGTCCACAAAACATAGGAACAACAATATCTGCCAACGTACACGGAATGACCACCGCTAATACAAGAAAGACAAATAAAAATCCTAAATGATGCCACCACTTTGCAAGACCAAATGCTACAAAATAAAAAGTTGATGCAAGTGAACTCACAAAAATATGTAAAAAATGAGAACCTATTAAATAATGCCCATAACGATCTGGACTATGCAAACTGAGAACAAATCCATTAATAAGCCCTGCGATCAAAAACGTTACTACCGTTCCTGTATGAGCAATAAGACACCAGTGCAACTTCATCGGTAGTTGTAACATCAAGCCACCCAAGTATGGCATGATCACATCAGACAAAGTACAGAACAGAGTCGGCACTATCAAACCGATTGCTATGGTTTTTGGGATTGACTTTGAATACATACGAAAAGTCAACACCACACCAGTTCCTGCAAACAAAATATGCATTAAATGAAGCGTATGAAACAGACGATGCGCATGATGTGCCGTATCGCCGCTTGATCCTTGTGTAAACATAATAATACTTAAACAGACAATGCTCAACGCAACTGATAAAATTGCGTAGGGAAAATGACACAACAATGCGTCCATCAGAGATGCATGATGTGCAACGGGCATTGAATAATTACTTTTTTCTGAACTCATAATAACAAACTTTCATACTAGATTTTTAACTGATTAATACTCACCTTTTCACTATAGCTTTTTCATATTTTTTTTCAAATTAAATCTTAACGAATATATTTAAAATTAAAAAGGACCTTCTTAACGAAAGCCCTCTTTAATTCAATATTTTTTTACTAAAAATTAATTACGAACAATAAACGCTTCTGCAGCTCGCGCTTTGCAAAATTCATCTAACAATCCATTAATAAATTTGTATGCATCTTTTTCAGCAAAATTTTTAGCTAATTCAATCGCTTCATTAATTACAATAGAATTAACCGCATGTGGCTGCTGTATTTCCCACAATGCCATGCGTAAAATAAGCTTAGTGCAACATCCCAATCGATCAAATTCCCAATTTTTTAAAAAAGGTTTAATCTGTGCATCGAGCGCGTCGCGCGCATCAACAGCACCACGTGCAAAAATATAGGCAAATGAATGTTCAGTCAAACCTAAATCATAATGTTGATTCAAATCAGTAAAAATGGTTTCCAATGACAATTGATATTCACTACGATCAACTGCATAAACCAAATGAAAAGCAACAGATCTTAAGTCACGCTGCGAAACTGGCTGACCAAATGAAATAAACTCATCCTCTTCTTCTTGCTCTCCTGCTGCAACTAACTCAGGATTAACAGGAACCAAATTTGGTTCAAGAGGCAATAACTCTAACTCATTTTTATTCTTATCAGTACTAAAATAATACATACAAAAAAAACCTCACTATGAATTATACATCAACACGTTCTATATATTTATCTTCACGCGTATCAACCTTGATCATATCACCTTCATTCACAAACAAAGGAACTTGAACAACCACACCTGTTTCAAGTGTCGCTGGTTTACTCCCGCCTTGTGCTGTATTTCCTTTAACACCAGGAACAGTATTTTTAATTTTTAGATTCATAAAATTAGGAGCTTCAACTGAAATCGGTAATCCTTCAAACATTACCAATCGATATTGCTCGCCCTCTTTTAAATATAAATGAATTGTTTCAATTTGATTTTTTGCAAAATCAATCTGCTCGTATGAGCCTTGATCCATAAAATGATAGAGATCATCTGCGTATAAAAATTTGATATTCATATACTCTAAATCAGGTTCTTCAAATTTTTCTCCTGATCGAAACGTCTCTTCAACCAGAACACCTGTTTTAAGATTTTTCATCTTTGTCCGTACAAACGCGCCACCTTTGCCTGGTTTCACATGGTGAAACTCAACAACAACCCACGGATGCCCATTCCACAAAAGTTTACTTTGCCCACGTCGAAAATCACTGGTCGAAATCATAATTCGTCCTTTGCTTATACGGTTTTAGCTTTCTATAACAACTCTTTGATTAGTAGTGTAAAATATCATGCCAAAAAAGCAACTTATTCACAAATAATAGTTTTTTTTAGCATCTTCCCCTCATTGCATCGCTTTTAAGACGCTGCTCTTCCTGCTTGACAGAATCAATTTTTATATTAATCATCAAAATAATGAAAAAAATCCATTTTTTAAAATAGCATAACCTTATGGAAATAGTATGATCGATACTCTTTTTCTCTGCTCATCTTCATCCATTCGACAAAAACTTCTTACTGATGCACAGATCCCTTTTCGCTGCATTGCACACAATGCAGATGAAACAACAATTCCTTTTACTGGATCCCTTGATACCTTTGTCATCAACATTGCTCAAAAAAAACTTGAAAGTCTCGATCTTCAAAGCATTCAACACATATCCAATGAAACACTTTTTTTGCTCAGTGCCGACACCCTTGTACAAGGAACTATCAGTAAAAAAATATATGGCAAACCAGAAAACATGACTCAAGCCCGTCAAATCATCAGCGAAATCTCTCAAGAATCGCTCCATGTCATAACCGGTTGTGCACTTGCTCGTTACCAAAAAAAGAATCTACAATGGATACAGACAGAAATGGTCTTATTTTCAGCAGGAGCTCGTATTTCTTTTATTATTCCTCAAGAAGAGATTGAACTCTATCTCAAACGATCTCCACACGCACTTCATGCAGCAGGAGCAACAACCATTGAAAATTACGGAGCCCTGTATCTTCAATCAATACAAGGCTCATATTCTGCCGTTATGGGACTTCCTCTTTTTGAATTAAAAGAAGAACTCAAAAAACTTAATTTTAGATTTTAATTTAATTGATCCTGCTGAGAAGGATTCCATTGCTTCAAAATATTTTCACACAACGAAGCTTTAACCTGCTCATTTTCATCAAGAGCATCTATTTCTTTCGAATTCAATAATAATTTTTTTTTAACTTTTTGAATACTCGCAAAAAGAACGCGCTGATCAACAAATTGTCCATCAACTTTTCTCACTTCATCAGCTAAAAACCCCTGACATTGAACATCAATCTGTCGACCTTCAAGCTGTTTCTGAACGGTACGCTCTAAAAAAGAAAAAAATTCATTGACCATCTCATTACTCATTGACGGATGATCAATAAAATCTCGCATATCTGAGACCTCCAATTCATCAATAAAACCTTTATCTGCAGCATTCGCTATCAATGCAGCTACTTCATCCTTATGTTGTCGTAACAACCATCCCATCAAGCATAACAATTCAAAAGAGAGTGAAAGATTCGTACTCATAACAAGTCCTCCGTCATTATGTGCAAACAATACTGATCACCTTGTACAAGGAGCATGAACTGCAAGCTTTTTATTAATACTAGTATCTAGAAAAAATCATTGTTAAGTATACACTATTGAAAAAAATAGCCTACTTTTTATTCCACTCCTTCAAAAAATATCCTCATAATAAAAGAAGGAGCTGAGAAAATCCCAACTCCTTCTTCTGCGAAAATATATAATAATTACTTATTAACAAATTTCGTTTTTAGCCGTTGTTGCAGCAGCATCAAGTGAAACAAACATCGATTCTACATCAGATTTGAAAGTATCAAGCCTATCGACCATGGTACTCTTCGCAGCAACCATGAGATCGTAACCATCTAATACCAATCTAATCTTATCAACTAAATCATTAGCGGTTGACTTAGAGTCACCTACTAACAAATCATACGCATCTTGCAATGCATCACGCTCTGATCTCAATACATTTCTTTCACCGGTCAATATTGCAATTTGATTATCTGTTTCTTCAATTAAATTAAGTAATTCACCTTCAAGTAAAAGTTTTTTACGCGCTGCATCTTCAATGCTTATTTCTGTATCTACCAAAACTTGATTGTAATTTTCAGTCAATGAAGCAAACTTTTCACGCAAACAAGTAAAAACCGTATTAATATTTTCTATTTCATCTACATACAAACTCATTACCGTATTTAAACGAGCCGTAGTAGCATTATATAAAGTAGTATCTTCTTCAAATTTTCCAGGAAAAAGAGCAATACGAGCAGCCAAACGCTCAGCATTTTCTTTCCATGTTGCAGAAATAGCAAACAAAGAACCTGATCCTGAACAAAGCAAAACAGCTAATAATATTTTTTTTAACATATAAAAATCTCCTTTAATATATTTTTTTATACAAAATTAGTCAGAACAAACGTCACTCATTTCTGTGATGTCTGAAGTTTGAGTAGCTTCAAATGCAGCAGCACGAGCTAATACGTCATCAAGAGTGCTCATAAATACGGTACGTTCAGCAATCATTGCTTGATAATTTCTAATCGCCACATCAATATCAATTAATGCTTGATCAACTTTCTCACCAGTCAATGCTTCAAGCGTTGCCAAATCTAATTTTAGGTAGTCAATTTCTGATTGCAATGAAACTTTTTCATTTTGCAAACTTTTAATAATTGCATTTTTTTCTATACGAACTTCTTCGATATGAGCACGAAGCGCTGCTTGTTCAACTGAAGCATCATATTCAACTTTGTCTTTATATGCAATAGCAAGATCTAAACGACCCTCTAACTCATGTATCGACGTTTTAATACAAGCAAATGCAGCTTGACGCTTTTCTTTATACACATTAAAATCTAAGTATAATTGACTATAATCATCATTAAGACGTGTAAATACCAGTTTGCTTGCTTTAAAGTGATCATCCATTGATTTAATATGTACAAATGCATCAGTAACACCTTCCCACAAAGTGGTATCGATATCAGCTGACAATGAAACAGCAGAAAAAGCTAAACTTGCTACTAACAAGTGCTTACCTATTTGCTTAAATACCATAAATTGTATCTCCTTGTATACAATGAACTAAATAATACGACGTATTTTTATCCCTTTACTTACAAAATCAATAGGGTATTAAGTCTCATAATATTTATTATCTTTTTTCAATAATTTTAATTTATAATGATAATTTTGTTTTAAAAATAACTCTCATTTTTTTATTTTATTTGATTACAGAATTCTTGATATTGTTGAACCTGATATAAAGCACTTTTCTGTTTTTCTAATAAATTCATGAGACCTTCATCAATAGTTGACATATATTCTGAATACATACTAATTCCTTCATTCATTTTATTCAGCAAAATAAACAATTGATTAATTAAGTCTTCATACTCTTTATTATCTTTTTCAATAATTTTAATTTTATAAATAATTTTTTCTATTTCTACAGGAACATTCTGTAAATACTCCTGAATATATTGCCACATCTGTTTTTGATCTTGCATAATAACTTGATATCCTTGAATTGAATATTTCATATATCGCAGTGCAATAACAAATTTTTCTTGAATAGCCTTCAATGCAACTAATGCTTTTTGTGATGAATCAATAGTAAAGCGTGTATATATTTTTTTTTGAAAACAAAATAACAGACTCACTAAAAAACAGACTAATAAAAATCTTTTATTTATAACCATTAGTTCTCTCATCGCTCCTCCTTTATTTACATTAATTAATAGAATATTCAACACTGAAACAGTGATTCATCATTAATTTTATATAACCAATACCATAGAAGGACTTATTATGCTATTACTTTTTTATTGCTTACTTTTTATTCCTCATCTTCTTACAAGTACACCTACTAAAGAATCAGATAATCCATCTATCAGCAAATATAAAATAATTCCACCCTGCTCTTTATGCAAACAAAAAGAAACCAAATTACTCAAAGATGACGAAATTGAAAAAGAATCTGAATCACTCCTCAGATCAATCAATAATTTAGATCATTCAAATGAAGAAGAAGATAATGAAAGCAATAGTTCAGAAGATTCAGAAGGTGATACTGAATCAAATAATAAATGGCATCTTGATAACAATAGTGGAATTCGTCGCTTAAAAATAAATTATAAAAACAAATTTGACGTTTATTTCAAAAAAATATTAATCATTAAAGAAGTTGCCAAGAAATGGGAACATACTCTTGATATACAAATAAAACCTAAACTCATGACACTCTATCTCTATACACCTGCGTCGAAAGGAATTACGCGACGTGATTTCAAAGTTGCCTATGATATATCTAAAGCAATGTCAGAAAATAATCCTCATAGCGATAATCCATCAAAAAAAAATCCAAAAGGCTCAAGATTAACCCTTGATGCTACCTCATTACTTCTTTTTAGCTACTTGCCTTCATGGAAATTAAGTCTTTCTGGCGGAAGAAATATTACGCGTACTTTTACTACTTCTTCTTTTGCTCACGGCATGGACGTACTCTATCTTTTAAGAACACTTTCAGATCTAGAATTTGAATTAAAATCGCTATACTTTTCACAAAACAGACTTACCGTAACCATTCAACGACAAATAGGAAAAACAGTATATGCTGAAACAGTTTCATTTGCCAGAGCATTAGATCAATTAGTACTCAATTCAGGATTAGCCGCAGAAACAAGAAACAATAAATTTACTTATATGTATAATAGAACTTCATCAAATTTTGTAAACAATATTGAAAGAAAATGCGGATTCTCGGCCCGTCAACTTACCCTGTATTTGTTCGCTCATCTGTATTGAAAGTTGCACAGTATTTGATGGTGCATATGCCGCATAAAACATAATTTGGCCTGCATAGAGGTCATCATGTAATACTTTTTCCTCCCTAAAGAACTTGCATTTTGTAGGGGTTTTATACATATATTCATATAAAATCCCTATTCTTAAACGCCCTTTATCAAGATATAAAAAATTACCCATTAGCAATGATACCCCAACACCTTCTTCAACCAATACTTCAAACAGATTATCTGCAAATGCATTGACCACTGAATCGTATTCTTCAAAAGGTTTCACGGTATTTAGAATGAACCTTTTAGGTAGAGAACCAGGAACCAAATCATTTCTTTTTTTTTGCAAACGACGTTTTTCAGAAAAGGGAAAATAGAGAGTTCCTCGACATTGAAGATACGGATTATAAAACCATCGCTTTGTTGTAACTTGTAATAATCCTTGCACCTGCATGTTAACAGCGCCACGCGTTAATTGATTCGGCCATATCACATCATATGATTGACGTTTAGTCAAAGGAATTCCTAGCATTATAGCAATTTGTAACGTCTCGATACCTTTTTTTACCCCTCCCCAATCGCATAACCCAACTAATTGAAGATCTCCAAAACCAATATTTTCCTGAACAGGTACATATGATAAATTTTTTGGATCTAAAACATACCGTTGAAAAAAGTCTAAAAAATCAATTCCAGCATCTAATAAAAACTGTTTTACGGTACTTTCTCCAACTGTAGGATAACTAGATCCATTCAACGTAATTTTATTATGGACTGATTCAAGTGATAATGTTTGTCTTTTTTTCAAACAGGGTAATAAAAATCCAAAATAAAATAATTCTGACCCCCATAATCTGCTTGATGAAACATAATATCCTCCTTCAAAAAAAAACTTTTGCTCCTGTATTGAGGCATTCCACAATAATTCTGTTGGAGCTAATGCAGCTAAATATTGCTCAGACGGATTAACGCCAAATCCAGATCCTCCTGGCAATGTAACATAACCACGAGCAGATAATTTTGAAGATAAATAAATGTCTTGCAACGTAAGCTTTTTATCAAAAATAATATCACCTAACGCAACTGTTTCATTATTATTAGTATACCCATAATATTGCTTTGCATATTCAAAGCCAGAACGCATAATTATTGATGCCTGCATACCATTCAGTAATAATAATGAAAGTATAATTAAAAATTTTATGCGGAACATCGATCACCATCATATTTTTGAATAAAAAAATTACCTATTATATCATATCCATATAACGTACATGCATCTATCCATAAATTATGGTCTCCCTCTTTTAAAACAAATTTTTCATCCTTCTTCGTTGACAAATAACCAACGTAACAGAAACCTCCATTTTCATGAGTCACTCGCATAATTTTAATAGCAGGAGAAGTCATTTGAGCAACTTTGACCCATTCAGGAAATGTTTCCACATCAAGTAATTTTTGCAATGCATTTGCCTGATCTACAGGTAAAAAATCATAAATTCCATTTGTCGCTTCTTCAAAAACAATTTTTTTTAAATCCTGATCTATTTCATCAAGTAAAATAGTTGCAGCTGCAATATTAGAAACATATGCTTCAAGCGTTTGGTTTATTTTTTTATGAATATCTACAACCATTTGATATATTTTTTGTGATAGATCACTCATAGGATTTTGAACAGTATCCATAGAACATAATAATCCATTTTCAAAAAAGAAGAATATTAAAAAATATAATACGAAATATAATTTCTTATATTTTTTTTTGTGAAACACTAGAACTCCTTTTTCCTTATTTCATAAAATATTACCACATATTTGCAAAACTTTTTTTACAAGTCAACGAAATATAGGAAAACCAAAATGAAAAAAATAATTTACTTCTTAACTCTTATGGTAGTACCAAACAAGATACTAAGCGTGTGCCCTTGTAGCATGAAAAACCTGCTACCACTCAATGACATTGAACTGCGCATTCAAAAAAGAATATATCCTTCTTGGAGCTTGATGGCTCAAAATGAAATACCTTTTTTTAAAAAAGAAATTATTGCTAGCCCAGAAACCCTCAGTAATTTTGTTAAAATATGTGCAACAATAGCCGAAACTATTGAACATCACCCTGATATTATAATCACTGGATCAAGCATGAGTATCTCTTTACATACTCATTCACAAAAAACCGTGACACAGAATGATCTTCGTTTTATCAAAGAATATGAAGCAAAACAAAATAATAAAAATACCATTATTTTTCCTACTCCCAAGCCTCAAGCATCCAACAATACTTCATCACAAAAAACAAAAAAAACATGGCTCAACAACGAACTAAAAAAAACAGTTTCATTTATTATAGAAAGCACAAACTTCGAACTCATTGCTCACAACATTATCAAGATCTTAAAAAATAAAAATTATGCTAAAGAATGTATAAGCATAGAATTTTCATATGGCTCCTGTATCATCACACTTCAAAATAAAGAAACAAAATCGATAGCTACTTCTACACAAGAGTATAGTAACCTTATTGAAACGTTTTTTAAGAACCTATAAAAAAATCTGTAAATTTACTAAGCTCCATGCTTCATTAAAGCTGCCCACGAAACAGGAAACGCTTGATGTCCCAGCTGCTCAATAGCGCGGGCATACCATTGAATTTCTTGTTGCGCAGTTGCTTCTTTTCGTAACGTTACAATGCGTGCATACGCTGAAAGACTCGCGGTTTCTATAAACTCTGTGTACATGCCCTGTGGTAAAATAATACGTGCCTGCTCAGGACAGACTCCCGCCGCTAATAACTCTTCATATAACCTCATTGATTGATCTGCAAAAGTCTGCATACGTTCAAGGACTGCATCATGATTTTCAACAGGATCTAACGATGAACCTTGTTTAATATTTTTATCAGATTTACGAAGTAATGTTGGAATAAAACATTCAGGTGTTGATTTAATATATCGACGAGACACTTCATTGCGAGCAAAGCCGATCACACTTCTAAACCATTCACGTGCAACAAAGATCGGCATCTTGATGCGAAATTGCAATTGTGGATGAAAAAACGGCGTAATATGTTTATGTTCAGCTAAAAAATCAATAATTTTTGCATCACGTTCTGGTAATCTTTCTCTTACCTGTTCATTTCCTGCATCATCAACGAAAGTCTCTTTTTCATAGAATGATTCTTTATTAAATGAAACGCGCGCGGCATTTGCTACGGTTAAATCAGATCCAAAAACATCCAATAACTCTACGCTTCCAATCCCATCGAATTGAATAATTTTTTTTATATTCTCTGACACTAAAATAGAATTATTTTTTTTATTTTCACCTGATAATTGCATAGCTTCTCCTTTTACAATACTCAATTTTATTCTTTTTTCACGATTCAAGTCTTACTATTTTCCCATAAAACAGTAAAAATGCCAACGATTAATCATTTTTTACTTAAAAATTTTTTATACAATTTTCATAAAATTAACATTATATCTTTTAAATAACACTTAAAAGTTCATAAATTAGATTTTAAATAAAAAAACTTCAAAACAAAACTATTCAAATAGAAACAATATATTTGTTACAATAGAAATGGATATTAAAAATATTATCCTAGACTTTATACATTTATACGAAGGAGATACGTAATGAAAAATCTTAACATAAGAATATTTTTTGCATTATTCACTGCTACAACAATGCAACTTCCTCTTTTTGCAGCAATAGTTGGTGATCCTATTCAAGCCGAAAGTAGCCCTGGAACCATTGTTAATCCAAATGATCCCATAGCCACTCTTCCCATTGATCAAACAATAAATCCAATTCCTGATCCAAATTTAGTCATGGTTGACCCTGAAATGGATAACTCAACTGAAACACCCATTGAAGAAAAAATCAATGAACAAATTGCCTATACGACCTGTTCTATAACAGCAGAAAAACCAATTGCAATCGTAACCCCACCGATCCCTATCCCTGGTTCAGAATTCAGAAAAATGATTAACCATAAAAGGATTTCATATACTATTATTAATGCATTCCTTAAAGAAAATATGCCCAAAAATTTTACTGGCACGATTCAAAGCAAAAATATAACTACTCAAATACAAGCACTTGCAGAAAAAGACAAACTACTACTCATAAAAAAATTTATGAAAAAAAAAATTAAAAATAATGCCTTATCAGCAATACAAAAAGAGATGTATAAAAACAAAAAAATCCTAT
>CAZZPM010000013.1:0-21045 GCA_964655535.1 uncultured Pseudomonadota bacterium | reverse complement strand
CAAAAAAATACTTCAGCATCGTCATGTTGAGTGTCTTGCCCCAGCGACGTGGACGGGGCAAAAGAATGACCTTTGATCCGTCTTCAATTGCTTCTTTGATAAATAAACTTTTATCAACTAAATAATGGTTTCCCTCAGCTACTTCTTTGAAATCTGAAGTGCCGAGCGCTATTGTTTTTTTTTTCATTTTAAATCCTTATGCCAGACCACAAAGTGTCATAGCCTGATTACTATTGTATAGGCAAAGTAATATATTTACAGTAAGAATATCGGGATATAATTAAAAGAACAAGATCTCTTAATTTCATTGATTATTGATAATACTTTGCGTGACGGTTCCAGGAGTAATAATGGTTGTTTGATTGATTGGTTCAAAGTATTGTAAAATAGGTGTTGCAGCAATAATAGTTTCAACTTGATTGATGTTGCCTACAACATAACATTTTGGCATGACGTAATGTTGTGATTGCGACGGATCAATGAAAAAATCGCCGGTCGGAATTACAATATTTTTAGGATGAGTCAAAAGAATAATACTGATTTTTTTGAGCTGTCTGTTTTGAGGGAGTGGGATTTGTTGAATATTCCAGAACATACTTCCATTATTAAGAATCTTTCGTTCAAGCGCATAATATTCTGCTTTGTTTGAAAAAAAAGGTTTTTCAACGGCTTGTTTGGCATCTGGCATGATTGAAGCAGGAAAAAAGAGTGCTTGAATAGTATTGTCGATCAATGCTTCAACTTCAATTTCAGGGGTGATGGCAATGAATACACGATGTGATGTGTGACGGAGAGGAAATTGAAGAGTGCCATCTTTGTTGGAATAATCAATGTAGCCTGCATAAAGAGCTGGAAATCCACTAAGACTTGGTAGCATGCCTTTAATAAGTCCCTGTTTAAATATTTTTTTTGCAACTTTGTCAATGCTCATGGTCGTCATTTTTTTTTCTGCTTTATTTGGTTCTTTAAGCATTGAATGTATCAGTTTTGTTGTCGGATGGGCAAGGGGGAGAATAAGAGTGGTTTCAGCGTGGCAATGAGAAAAAAATAATACAAGTGACATGACAGAGAGTAAAAAATATGTCATAGTGATCTCAGGCTCCTCTGTTAAAAATGTTTTCTATTTTCTTTAATAGTACAGAAAAAGCAGAGTGCAAAGACAATTAAGTAAAGATTTTATTAGTAGAATAAAGGATATTTGTTATGAAGTTAAAAGAAAAACCAGAAGAACGTGTTTGGCATGATTTTCAAAAAGAGATGCAGGTTACTCCAGAACAGTTGGATCAATTTCAGCGCTATGCACATTTGTTGCTTTCATGGAATGAAACACATAATTTAACCGCAATAACCAATTTTTCTGGCGTAGCAAATCAACATTTCATTGACTCGTTAGCATTGACGCGTGTTTATGACTTAAATAAAATTGCAATGATTGTTGATGCCGGAGCAGGAGCAGGATTTCCAGGAATTCCTTTAAAAATTATGTATCCACATTTAAAAATGATTCTTATTGAAGTTACTCATAAAAAACAGTTATTCTTAGAAGAAGTTGTGAGGCAGCTTAATCTTGACAATATTGAAATTTCTGGACTTGATTGGCGAACTTTTGTTAGAACAACAGAGGCTCCTGTTGATCTTTTTATTTCACGTGCTGCGTTGTCGGATATTGAATTAACAAGAATATTTCGTACAACATCGGTCTATCGTGATGCAACATTGATATACTGGGCAAGTGCAAAATGGGAATGTGCAGAAAAAGTAAAAAAATATTTGAAACAAGAAATTGAATATCAAGTAAAAAATACTAAGCGAAAATTGGCTATTTTTAAAAATATATAAAAAATAAAAAAAGGGGGAAGCATGAGATATATTTTTTTTGCTGGGTTTTTATTCTATTTTTTTACAGGTTCTATTGCTTTAGGTGCATTAAGTTCTTCAGTTGGTAAAAGACCATCAAGTATTAAGTCATTAACGCTTGCTCAGGTTGCTGGAAAATTGATTATGATGCAAATGGGAGATCAAGAAAAGTCAGAGTTATATCGAGTTTTACGATCTGCTGATCGAGAAAAAGGGGCTCGTAATACAATACAGTTATTATTACGAGTTATAAAACTACGAACTACTGATTTACCTGATAATTTTGATGAAATTGATTGGTTTGGTTTTGCTATAGAAGCTCTTTTTTTAGGTTCATTACAACGATTATTAATGCACAAAGAACATAAAGAAGATGAACATTTTGCTCAGCTTGTTGTTGAAATAGAAGATATGAAAGATATGGTTTTTTATTTACTTCAAGATCAGGCATTGTCAGGATCACCACGTGGATCAAAAGATGAAATTATATACTCTAAGCAGAAAAAATCTCTTTTTATTGTTAAATTAGATTTTGATTTAGCATGGTTGCGTACAGATTTGGATTATCAATTATATACGTATCTCAAATGATTTTTTTTCATCGTTCGGCAAGTGCATCAACGGGATTCATGCGTGAAGCAATGAGAGCAGGGTAATAACCAAAAAATAGTCCAATGAACATGGATGATCCAAGGCCAAGTATAATTGACGAGAGTGCGATATGAATGGTCCATTGAAGTAATGATCCAATGAGTAATGCACATCCAATGCCAAGCCCTATGCCAATGCTTCCGCCAATGATGCAGATAATAATTGATTCAATAACGAATTGCAGTAAAATATCTGATGTTTGAGCACCAAGTGCTATGCGAATTCCAATCTCTTTGGTTCGTTCTGAGACGGTTACCAGCATAATATTCATGATTCCAATGCCGCCGACGAGGAGTGCAATTGATGCAATCAATAATAATAATAATGTAAGTGCTGTTTGAGCTTGGTCTGATGCTTGAGCAATCTCATCTTGACTAAAAACAGTAAAATCATCTTCATCTTGGTCTGTTAATCTATGCTGTTGTCGTAAAATCCCTCGTATTTCATTAACCAGTTTTGGTGTCGTTTCTTTACTTTTAGCTGAAAAAATAAAGACTGAAAGCCCATCGGTCAGTCCCATCATTTTTTTTTGTACGGTGGTCCATGGTGCAAATATCATATCATCTTCATCGCGCCCATCAGGACGTTTCCCTTTGGGAGTCAAAACACCGAGTACTAAAAAAGGTATTTTATTAATCCGTATTTTTTTTCCTGTTGGATCATTCTCTCCAAATAATTTTTGTGCAACGGTTAATCCTAAAACAATAGTTTTAGTAGCGCTGTTAACGTCATTTTGATTAAAGTAAGAGCCTGAAATGCATGGCCATAAGCGAATTGATGGATATATTTCGTTGGTGCCAACCAATGTTGTTTTCCAGTTTTGTTCTTCATACAGCGTGGTAACCGAAGTACCAATTCCAGGACTTGCGTGAGCGATGTACGGAATTTCAGCACAGATGATATCAAACTCTTTTTTTTTGAATGTTAAGGCTCCTTGACTACCGCGTCCGCCACTGGCATTTCTATTTTTAGCTGATCCTGCGATAGCAATAACAAAATTACTGCCTAAATTTTGAATTTGCTGGGCAACTTTAATTTTTGCTCCTTCACCGATTGATTGAACGGTGACAATAGAAAGAACACCAATGATGATGCCGAGCATCGTGAGTAATGAGCGCATCGGATGTTGCAATAAGGATCGAATTGCAACGCGTAAAATAATAAAAATATTCATAATTTTTAAGCTATTCGTTTGTCACTCACAATTTTCCCATCACGAAGATCAATAATGCGGGATGTTTGCTGGGCAATTTCTGGTTCATGGGTTACTATAATAATAGTTGTTTTTCGTTCTTGATTTAATGTTTTAAAAATTTGCATAATAGCATCGCCTGTTTCTGAATCAAGATTTCCTGTCGGTTCATCGGCAAGAAGAATACTCGGATTGTTAATCAGTGCACGTGCGATAGCAACACGTTGTTGTTGCCCGCCAGAAAGTTGAAAAGGATAGTGGTCAGCACGATGATCAAGTTGTACAATTTTTAATGCTTCGCGTGCTTTTTCTTGTGCTACTTCTTCTGATTCTTTGGCGTATAATTGTGGAAGGGCAACATTGTCTGTTGCATTGAGATCGGGTAACAGGTGAAATTTTTGAAAAATAAAACCGATTTTTTGATTTCGAATAAAAGCGAGTTCATTGCGATTCATCGTTGCAACATTTTCACCATCGATAAAATAATTACCCTCAGTCGGTACATCAAGGCAGCCGAGTAGATGCATCAAAGTTGATTTGCCTGATCCTGAGGTCCCAGTGATGGCAACAAATTCTCCATTTTTAACTTCAAAAGAGATTCCTTTCAGTGCTTCAATGTTGTTCTCACCCATGCGGTAGGTTTTTTTGAGATCTTCAAGGTTGAGTCGAATTGATTCTTGGGTCAACAAATTATCCACCGATTTTCCCTTTAGTTATTTGTGCTACAAGAGGATTTACAATAGTTTCATTGATATGGATCAGTACAGCATCATTTTCTGAAATACCGTCAAGTACAGCAATGTTTTGTCGATTTTGTGCGCCAGTTTTAATTATTTTTTCTACACATTCGGTTTCTTGTATTATCCAGAGGCTATTCCGCTGAGTTCGTGTTTCTTTTTCGGTCAGAGGTTTGTAGCTGTAGTTTAATTTTTTTGCAAGACTTTCAACGGCTTGTGCTGAAATGCGGAGTGCTTTGAGGGGAATGCTGAGTGCCTGTTCATTTTTATCAACTTCAATATCAGCATTGATAGTCATGCCAGGACGTAGTAAAAGTTGACTGTTGTCGATTAAAAGTTCTGCAGTGAATGATACAACATCATTGATACTTTTTGACTTATAGGTGACTTTTGTTATGCAAGACATAAATTCAGTGGTGGGAAATGAATCAACATAAAATGAGACTGGTGTACTCTGTTTTACTTTGCCAATTTCAGCTTCATCGATATTTAGTTTGCCTTTCATCTTGGTAAGATCGCTGGCAATGATAAATAAAGTGGTTGCATTGAGTACAGACGTGATCATTTGTCCTATTTCAATGTTACGAGCGATGATGATGCCGTTGGTTGGTGCAGTGATTGTTTTATTTTCATAGGTCCGTTGAGCGAGTAGTAATTCTGCTTCTGCTTGAGCAACAAATTCTCGTGCTAATGATCGTGTTCGTGTTGCTTCATCAAATGCTTCTTCAGAGAGATTTCCTGTTTTAAATAAAGCTTTTTTACGATTGAAATTTTTTTCTTCGAAGATGAGTAGTGCTTGTTTTTGTGCTAATATTGCTTCTGATTTTTTTATATTGTCTGTTCCAATGCCATCATCAAGGCTAACCAGTTTATCACCTTTTTTTACATTTTCATTCTCATCAGCATGGAGTGCAATAACGCGTCCTGCAACAAGGCTTCCAACATTCATGGTCTCTTGGGCTTCAAGTGTTCCTGAAGCTTGAACGTATTGAATAATTGTTTTTTTTGTTGGATGTATTGTTTCATAGAGATCTGTTTTTGGTTTTTCTGATCTTTGTATAAAGTATAAAACGAAGCAACCAATAATGCTTAACAGTGCTATGTAAGGAATTAAGTTTTTTTTGTTCATAGATTGTCGTCTGTTAAAAGTTCAAGTTTTGGTAAAAGTTTTGTTTTGATGTAATTAACTGTCTCACGAAAAATGGGAACATAGTTTTTAATATCTTTAAAAACAAGATCAGCAAGTTCTTTGTCATAGGTATAAGACGTAAGATTGCGATCTTTGAGCATTTTGAGCCATATTGATTCGGTATGAATTATTTTTGCTTCGTATGCTTGTTTAAGTACATCTTTAGGAAAAGAAAGTTGTATTCCTTTTAATCGAAAATATTCTTGTAAAAATTTCCAAAATAGTTCAAAAGTAAATTCAAAGCGCTGTATTGTTGCATCAATGGTTCCACGGTCTTCAGTGACTTCTTTTTGATATATTTTTTCAAGGGCATTAAGTGCTAATTCCAATTTTGAAAATTTAGTGAATACTTTGTTCATAGAGAATGATTCCTTCGTTTATAATATTTGTTTTTATTTTAGATGCTTCAGAAAGTGTATCAAAACGAATACAATCGATCTTAAGTAGGGTATCAGCATTTTCTATGATTTCTAAAACAGTCATCCAATTATCACTTGTTGCCTTTGGGCAAACAATTGCTAAATCAATATCGGATCGTTCGATATTATCTTTGCGTGCACGAGAGCCAAACAAAATAATTTTTTCTATAAATGGTAAATGGGATAATGTATCGATGAATGCATATGATAACATGGTTTATATTTCTTCAAGGGTAACAATGATAATTAAAAACTAGATCTTAGTATAAGAAGCTCCGTTTTTGTTTGTCAAATGAATATGATAAAAAAAGTGGGATATTTTTGAAAAAAGCTTTTTTTTTGTTTTAAGTTTGATTTTTAATGGGCACAATGTTATTCTTTTTGTAAATAAAATATCAGTAATAGTGTTAAACTTGAGGTAATTATGTTTTGTAAAAAAATTTATTTTGGTTTGTTTTTAATGATATCGTTTCAAGGTTTCTTTGCAGTAGCAGCAGCAGAGGAAGCAGATCAACAAGTATCTCAATTAGCAGATGATTTTTCAGGTTTTTTTGATGACTTTCTTGGTGATGATACTGATGCTTTTAGACGAGAACTCTATGATCAACCATCGGTAGATGGCGCAGAAAATGATTTAGAAGAATATTGTTTTGGCGTTACTGTTTTAAAAAAAACAAGAAGCATTTTAGATTGTTTGGAATCTGATGAAGATGATTTTGGCTCAGTTGAAAAGGATGGTAGTGATATTGAGAAGGAAAAAAAAATTGATTTAATGGGCGATGAAGAATTATCTGATATTGAATCAGATGAAGCATCGACAATTTCAGAAACACCCCTATTAAAATTGCCTAATATTGAAAAACAAACGCCTATCAATACTACGCGTACTGTTTTGCATGCTACTCCTGAAGATGCGCTGTTTACGACGACATTGTCACATGATATTCTTGCAAGTATTTTAAATATTTTAGGAAATAAAGGCAAAGAAGCTCGGGTCTATGTTAGTGCATTTTTTTTCACTCATGAAGCATTGGCAGATTTATTAATTGATTTAAAAGAAAGGTATAAAGAAGCAATTGAAATTATTATTTTGATTGATAAGATGTCTCATCATTCAGCTAAAAAAATAATAGATAAGATAAAAAAAACTGATATTCCTTTCTATGAATACCAATCTTATTGGGATAAACCGATTAATCATTGTAAATATATTGCGTGGAGTTATTTGAATGAAAAAAAAGAACGTTTATATCGAGTGGTTTCTGGAAGTTTAAATTTTACACACTTTGCAAGTGATGAACATGGTAATTTTGAACATATGATATTTAAAAAAATTACAGAAGAAGAATTTAAACAATATAAGCGTCAATTAATGGCAGCTGTAAGGAATTCTATTCAATTAAATGAAGAAGATCAAGAAAATCAGTTAACTAATTCGTTGTTATTACCAAATAGACTTTCTTTATCACCAGAGCAAAAAATTGAAACATATTTCTCTCCGGTTGATGATATTATGAAAACAATTCTAGATCGTATTAATAATACAGGATTAAAAGATAAAAAGGAAGAAGAGGACGAGGGGGAGATCACAGGCCAAGAAGAATCAAAAATTTGCATCGTCAGTTATTCTTTAGATGGTACTCAATTATTTGATGCATTAATGAATGCTTTAAAAAGAGGTGTTAAGATCCATGCGATTGTTGATAAATATGCCTTAAGTAGATCAAAGGCAAAGAGCGCAGAAATTGAGAAAAAATTGAAGGATTTAGAAGATGCTGGAATGATATTAAGTATTTATGATAATGGATATGTATTAAAAAATCATGCAAAGCTTTTATTTATAAAAGACGGAGATCGTATATTATGTGGTCAGGGATCATATAATTTTACTGAATCATCTCAAAAAAGTTTTAATCAATTTGATTGGGTTCCTGCCAAGGATGCTCAAGAAATGTATAAGGAATGGGAAAAAAAAATTACTGTATTGAATCAAAAAACAAAATCATTAGCAATAGCCCGTGCTGATGCTGTATTAGCAAAAGAAAAGAAAAAAATATCTCAAAAAAAGAAAAAAGAAGCAAGAAAAAAAGCAAAAGAAGAAAGTATGAAAGAGACCAAAGGATTAGAAGAAAGTATTTTTCATATGATGACTCCATTTCCATCGGTGCCGGGTCCTTCATCTTCTTCATCAAGTATCTTATTTAAAAAATAATCGATATCTGTTTCAAGGAACTTTTTTGCATAAAAAATAAAAGAATAGTATACTAGTAACGTTTGTAAAACAAGCTTATTTTTTATTGGTAATAAAGGAATATGATGGAATATCAAGAACGAACAATAGTATGTGGTAAAGTGCATGCTGGACTTGTTGGTCAAAAAGTTGTAGTAGCCGGCTGGGTGCATCGACGTCGTGATCATGGTGGAGTTATTTTTATTGATCTGCGTGATCGGAGTGGCCTTGTACAATTGATTTGTAATCCAAGCTTTACAACAGCATTGTACATGGAGCATGCACAAAAGTTACGTTCAGAATTTGTAATTATGGCGTATGGTTCTGTGGTTAAGCGTGATGAAGAAGCGATTAATACAAAGTTAGAAACAGGTGCAGTTGAAATTTATGTTGAAAAACTTGATATTTTAGCAACATCAAAACCACTTCCTTTTCAACTCGATGAAGCTGAGTCAGTCGATGAAGATTTACGTTTACGGTATCGATATCTTGATTTACGTAGACCAGAAATGCATCAAAAAATAAAAATGCGTCATGATGTTATTTTTGCAATTCGTCAGTTTTTAAACAATAAAGAATTTTATGAAATCGAAACGCCGATTTTGTCAAAAAGTACTCCTGAGGGAGCACGTGACTTTCTGGTTCCGAGTCGATTATCACCCGGTTTTTTTTATGCCTTACCTCAATCGCCACAGGTTTATAAGCAGCTTTTGATGGCATCAGGCATGGAACGATATTTTCAAATTGCGCGTTGTTTTCGTGATGAAGATTTACGAGCAAACCGACAGCCAGAATTTACACAGCTTGATATTGAGATGTCTTTTATTTCAGAAAAAGATGTTCAAAATTTGAGTGAAGCATTGATGAAACATTTGTGGAAACAATTTTTATCGGTTGATCTTCCTGATGTTTTTCCACGGTATTCGTATGATGAGGTTTTTGGTAAATATGGTTCTGACAAGCCAGACATGCGGTTTGATTTGTTGATTAATGATTTTACGACTTTGTTTGAAAGCAGTTCATTAAGTTTTATCCAAAAAACAATTCAAGCTGGTGGAAAAGTTGGTGGGCTTGTTGTTAAACATAAAAGCTTCACTCGTTCAGAGCTTGAATGGTGGGTCAGTTTTGTGACTAAAAGTTTAGGTGCTCAAGGACTTTTATATGTTCGTTTTGATGAGCAGGGGAAAGCTGATTCTCCCGTAGCTAAATTTTTACCAGAAGATTTCTTTGATCAAGCAAAAAAAATATATAAAGATTTAACGGTGCATGATACTATTTTCTTGGCGGCTGGAAAGTTTGAAGAAGCATGGGGTGTATTGGGCAAAGTTCGTATTGAATTAGGTAAAAAATTACAATTGATTGATACGTCACTTTGGAAGATGTTCTGGGTTACTGATTTCCCTATGTTTGAATGGGACGCTGAAGGTAAAAAATGGCAAGCGATGCATCATCCGTTTACCTCACCAGAAAAAGGGTGGGAACAGAAAGAGCGTGCTGATGTGAGAGCGCGTGCATATGATCTTGTTTGTAATGGTGAAGAGCTTGGTGGCGGGTCAATTCGTATTTTTGATGCAGAGACACAATCAAAAGTTTTTGAAGTTTTAGGCATGGACAAAGAGGTTGCTGCGTATAAATTTGGCTTCTTGCTTCAAGCGCAAGATTTTGGATTTCCTCCACATGGTGGTCTTGCGTTTGGTATAGATCGATTGATTATGCTTTTTACCGGAACTGAATCTATTCGTGAAGTAATTCCATTTCCTAAAAATCAGCGCGGCATTTGTCCATTGATGGATACACCTTCTTCAGTTGATGAAATCCAGTTGAAAGAATTACAGATTAAATCGATTGTAAAAATGCAAAAATAGATATTTTTTTAGTTTTTATAAATTCAATATTACAGAGATTGCTCAATAGATTGAATTTATATTATGGGATGACGTTAAAGAATATACAAAAAAAAGAATAAAAAATATTTTTTAACACAAAAAGGGTGACTTTTAAAAGTCACCCTTTTTTATTACTCTTTATTACCAATCGATAATTTCTGGATCGATGATTAAAATAAAAATATTATGTTTTTCATTAATAGTTAAAACGCCTGCTGGAATCGTAATGTCGGTCAGTGCATCAGTGGTTAGTGTTAAGATTAGTTTTGTATTTTTACCTAAAATAGCAATAAGCGGAGCACTTCCTGGTCCGATTAAAAAACCACCCGTGGGTGAAATAACATCAATTTGCTTTACATCAATATTTTTAGAGCTAGTCATGTAAGTTATTTCAAGCGAAAATGGTCTGTTCATACAATCCCAATCGGTAGTTTAGTTTATATCTGTTTTTGTTTAGCTTCTTTTTCTAAGCGTTCTTGTTCAGCCTTTTTTGCTTTTTCTTCACTAATTCGATTGAGTTCAAGGGTGATACGTGCTTTTTCAGCTGCATCTTTTAAGGTGCCGACCATATAAAATGCTTGTTCAGGCATGCTGTCACATTCACCATGTGCAATCTTTTCAAAATCATCAACAGTCTGTTCTCGAGGCACAAAGACGCCTTTAATATTAATAAAATGTTCCGTGACAAAAAGAGGCTGAGTTAAAAAGTTTTGTATTTTTTTTGCACGATACACAATCATTTTATCACTTTCAGAAAGCTCATCCATGCCTAAAATAGCAATGATGTCCATTAATTCTTTATATTTTTGTAATGTTTTTTGGATCAATGTTGCGACTTCATAATGTTTCTGCCCAACGACTTCAGGCCGAAGTCCATTTGAAAATGATTCAAGCGGATCGATTGCGGGAAAGAGTCCCGCTTGTGCAATTTTACGAGAAAGATAGGTACTTGAATCAAGATGTTGAAATGCGGTTGTTGTTGAGGGGTCGGTGTAGTCATCGGCAGGAACATAGATCGCTTGTATTGAAGTGATAGACCCCTTTTGTGAACTAGTAATTCGTTCTTGTAGTGCACCCATTTCTGAAGCAAGTGTCGGTTGATATCCAACTGCAGAAGGAAGATGTCCAAGTAGCGTCGAAACTTCAGCACCAGCTTGAACATAGCGAAAAATATTATCGATAAATAAAAGGCTATCACGTCCTTCAACGTCACGAAAATATTCAGCCATGGTAAGTCCACTCAGGCCAACGCGAAGTCGAGCTCCGGGCATTTCGCTCATCTGGCCAAAAATAAGTGCAGTATTTTCTAAAACACCGGTTTCTGCCATTTCAAGCCATAAGTTATTTCCTTCACGCGTCCGTTCACCGATGCCGATAAAAACGGAGCAGCCACCTTTTTCAACAGCAATGTTTCTGATTAATTCTTGAATCAATGTTGTTTTGCCAACTCCAGCACCACCAAAGAGCCCAATTTTAGAACCTTTCATATACGGGCAGATGAGATCGATTGCTTTAATTCCTGTTTCTAAAATTTCTTCCGTGATTCGTTGTTCAAGAAGATGAGGTGCAGGTCTATGAATTCCCCAGCGACGCGGGTTATCAAGCGGTTTTTTGCCATCAATAGTATCGCCTAAGACATTAAACATGCGGCCTAAAACTTGAGGACCAATCGGGACTGCAATGGGAAGTTTGGTATCTAAAGCAGGAACTCCACGAGGAAGATTGATAGTTGTATTTAATGCAATGCATCGAACAACGCCATCTCCTAAATGTTGAGCAACTTCAAGATGAATATTGATTGTTTTATTGGGAGTTTCAGCATATGCAGTTACAATCACGACGCGATGCGTGATTTGTGGTGCATGATCGATAGGGAATTGAATATCAACGATCGTGCTATTAATGCGAATAACATGGCCAATAATTTTTTCCCGTTCAAGATCTTCTTGGCTATAAAATGTTTTGTATTCTGTAATATCAGTATTATGCAACATATAGTATTCCTTGCTTAAGAGGCTTGAAGCAGTTCAATGCGGACCGCGGTTTTACCATCTGTTTTTTCGGTTATTATTTTTGAAGCGCGTCGGTGAAAAAGTCCAGCATATTGATTGTACACGTGTGATTTAATACTTGCACGTTTGATGTTCTGTTTTTTACCATCTGTTTTAAGTATGATTCGTGGTAGCATGATTGTTGTTTGTTCTTGAGGGTTTTCTAATCGATGCGGTTGTTTAATGCTGCTTAAATAATATTCTGGATTTATGTTGATGAAGATACAATGTTCTGGATATTTTAAAATATATTTATTTTTTTGTAGATCTTTTTTTTTAATATTCCATTCTTCTTTTGCTTCATTCCATGAGCAGGAAAAACAGCGATACGATTTTTTTGGATCAATGGAAAAAGTTTTAATATTGTTCTGCTCTTGCATGATTGGTTTGTATTGTTTGGTAAATAAAAAATACCATTTTTTAGGGAGAATTTTTGGTGCAATAAAATGTGTCATGCCGGTATCATCAGAGGTATTCATATGCCCATTATAATAAATCATAAACGATGGCACTGTTTCATGATGAGGCATATCAAGTTGAACAATTATTTCTTTTTTACCTTGTTCTTCCAGGTTTTGTATGTTTGCATCAAGTGATAGTGATGATGCAATGAGCAGGTAAAAAAGTTGATGCAACATATTTTTTTTCATATAAAAATCCTTTTATCTACTTTATATTTTTCTTTTGTACTTTAAAGCGAGCAAGTAAAATCTGCAAGTTTTTTATGACAATCGTGGATTTATCGAACCAAAGTTCCATTGACAACTTTTTCAGTCATAGTTGCTGGAGTTAGTTTTCCATCTTCTTTGTTTGCAAAAAGCATCATGCCTTGAGACATAATTCCTGCCATTTTACGTGGTGGCAGATTGACTACAAAAATGCCTTGTGTATTAATTAAGGATTCAGGAGTACATGATTGTGCAACACCTGATAAAATGGTTCGTATTCCAAAGTTTCCCAAATCAACGGTCAATTGCAATAATTTTTCTGATTTTGCAACTGGAATGCAGGCAAGAATTGTTCCTACGGCAAGCTTAACGTGCGCAAAGGTTTCAATGCTGATGAGATCATCATTTTCAACTAGTTTTTCTGTTTCTATAATCGGTTTTTTTGGTAATTCAAGACGAGGGAATAAAGGTGTGGCAAGTAGTTTTGGTTTAAAAGTATACTGCCACGGTTTGTTCCGGATTCGATGAAACAGATCGTCTTCTTGTTCTTCCGTAGCTCTCTGTTTTTGAAGAGCATGATTAAGTAATTTCATTTTTTCAGGCAAAAAAGGAATCAATAAAAATCCGATACAATCAAGTGCATGGAGTGTAGCGCTGATAATTTCATTGAATAATTCCTGTTGATCAGGACCCATTTTCCATGGTTCTTGATTATGTAAATATGCATTGGTGTCAGAAACAAAATCCATAACATATGCAAGTGCTTTGTGATATTGATAATGATTCATAGCATCAATATAACTACTGATTGTTTCTTGTGCTTTCATATGTAGTTTAGTTGCAGGAACCTCCCAAACTTCTGGAGGAATAATAGTTGTTAATTTTTTATTGAGAGCAAGGCTGATGGTTCGTTGTAAAAGATTGCCAACATTATTACTCAAATCGGCGTTGGTGATATTGATGAGATCTTCTTTTGAACACTGTCCATCGTGAGAAAAGGGAATTTGCTTCATCAAATAATAGCGAATTGTTTCAGTGCCGCATTCTTGTGCAAGTGATTCGGGGCTAATATTATTCCCTAAAGATTTTGACATTTTTTGGTCTTGCATTAAAAGATAGCCATGCACAAGTAAGGTGTGCGCGATCGGTTTGTTCAGTGCCATGAGGAGTGCAGGAAAATAGACTGCATGAAAGCGAACTATATCTTTTGCCATGATTTGAACATCAGCAGGCCAGCAAGAAGCTTCGCCTTCAGGGGCATATGCAAGTGCACTTAAATAATTAATGAGGGCATCAATCCAGACATAGATAGTATGTTTTTCATCACCGGGAAAAGGGATACCCCAAGAAACCGTTGTGCGAGAAATACTTAAATCTTTAAGGCCACCTTGTACAAAAGAGATAATTTCAGCTGCTCGTTCTTTAGGATTAATAAATTCTGGATGTTCTTCATAAAACGTAAGCAGTTGATCTTGATAGGCTGAAAGTCGAAAGAAATAGCTTTCTTCAGCAATTTTTTCAAGTGGTTTTTGATGAATGGGACAGGTTAAAGTTTCGTTTTGTTCATTGTTTGCAATAAAGCTTTCGCACGGGGTGCAGTAAAGCCCTTCATAGGATGCTTTATAAATATCACCTTGTTCAAGTAATGTTTTGACGATATCTTGTACTCTTTTTATATGGACAGGATCGGTTGTTCGAATGAAATGTGAATAATTGATTCCAAATAATTCCCAGGTTTTTTTAAATGATTCAATCATCCCATCAACAAATGCTTGAGCTGTTTTGTTTGCAGCTTCAGCAGCAGTTTTTATTTTTTGTCCATGTTCATCGGTTCCGGTGACAAAAAAAGTTTCTTTGCCATGAAGCCTTTGATAGCGATTAGTTACATCAGCAATAATGGTTGAATAGAGTGTTCCTAAATGAGGCACTGCGTTGACGTAGTAGATGGGTGTGGTGACATAAAATTTTTTTTTCATGATCTGCTCCTGATAAAAATGATCATACGGATTTTTTAGGATTTAATTTTCTAGTTTTTTGAGTATATAAATTTTCTGTTGTTTTGCAATTTTATGAAATCTGTTCTTTAATAAGAGTTTTTTTACCACGCAGTGCAATACCGAGGCTTATTATTTTTGTAATGCCTCGTGTTTTTAATTCAGCTGCATAATAGCGATCATTGATTTGTGTAAGCGCATCATGAGCTGCAGCTTCTAACATTTCATCAGTTTCATTTTTTGCTTTTTTAAATTCAATAATAATGCCAATTTCATTTATATCTTTGGGAATGAGCATTACATCATAACCACCAGTTCCACTTTCTCTATTTGATTTAACTTCATGGGTTTGTTGTAAGCTGACGAGCATGCCAAGAACAAAAGCATGATAAAAACGCTCCGGCTCTTTTCCTGTTGCATCGAAAGTACTCATTGAAGTTTCAACCATTTCAACAAAAGTTTCTTTAAATAATTCAACATTTCCAGAAGTCAAATCTTTAAGCATACTTTGATAGGTCGAAAAATTGATCGTCTCTTCAATCCACTGTGTAATAATCTGTTGATGATAAAAAAGAACTTCTTTATTTGGAATCATCAATGAAAATAGTTCGTTATTTTTATCTGCATCCATGTACATCTTTTCATATGATAAATATCCGGTTAAAAAAAGAAAATTATAAACAACATCAGAAGATGTATACAATGAATCAAACGTGATAAATTCAATGATTGGTTTTTCGAGTGTCTGCCCGTTCATGAGCAATTCAAGATCACTTTTAACATTGAAAGGACTTTTCTGGATAATTTCTTTAATTAAATTATTATTAGCTGAATTCATCCAGTGGGATGTGAGGCGTCGATTATTTTTAATATAACTGATAATTGACCACGGATTATAGACTGAAGTCTGACTGCCAATGCGATAATTATTATACCAAAGCTTTATTTGATCATCGTTTTCATGGGGTCCATAATAATCCAACATCGCTTGCACTTCTTCTTCAGAAAAACCAAAATATTCTGAATATTGAGTGCTTAATAAACTACAAACACTTAAATTATTAATTCCGCTAAAAATTGATTCCTTTGAAACGCGTAGAATGCCGGTCAAAAATCCTTTTTTAAGATGCGGATTTGTTTTGAAAGCGGCACCTAAAAAAGTCTGCATAAAGCTGACAATCTCTTTGTAATATCCATTTTCAAATCCAGAAATGACCGGAGCATCATATTCATCGATTAAAACAATTGGTTCAATGCCGTGATATCGATGGAGATGTGCACATAAATCACGCAATGATTCTTTATATAGATTAAGTTCCCCTAATCGATTCAAAATAGTATTAAAACGATCTTTATCTGGTTCGGTTAATGTTGGTGAATTTAAAAGATATATATGATTTTGATATTCTCTTACAATCGCTGATTTAAGTAATGCAAAACATTCATTCCAGCAAAGCTGTTTTGTATCTTTGAGCGTCAAAAAAATGACGGGATATTTTCCCTGATGCTCCATAATATCTGAATGTTTCTCAACAGCAAGGCCATTAAATAAATGTCGATTTGAGTGTTCAGTTTTTTCAAAAAAATACTTGAGCATTGTCATGTTGAGCGTTTTTCCCCAGCGACGTGGGCGAGGCATAAGTACCACGCTTGCTCCATCTTCAATGGCTTCTTTAATAAACAGACTTTTGTCGACTAGGTAATGGTTTCCATCAATGACTTTTTTAAAATCATCGGTACCGAGCGCTATCGTTTGTTTTTTCATTCTTTTGTCCTTTTATTATATCACGCCATAGCATAAAGCGCGAAGGCGGATTTTAAATAATCTTTTAGATACTGTATTCTACCTTGAATGAGTAAAAAGCACAATAAAGCTTTTATTCAGAAAATGTTGGTTTATCCTGTTTTTGACAGGTTTTTTGAATCAACGCAAGTGCTTCAGCCAAATCATCAGTGATGCTGAAAATATTGAGATGTTCAGGAGCTAAAAGATTTTTATAAACCATCTGTTGTTCCATCCAGGTTTTAAGAGGATTCCAAAAGTTTGTTCCTATTAAAATTACTGGTGTGCTTTGCATGCGATTGCATTGAATAAGGGTGAGGACCTCAGTCATTTCGTCGAGTGTTCCAAAGCCACCAGGAAAGACGACAAAAGCGACAGAATAGCGTACAAGAAGCCATTTTCGTTCAAAAAAATATTCCATGAGAATATAATCTTGTACATGGGGATTGATAGTTTCATTGTTGAGTCGTGTGAGACCAATACCAAAAGAATTAATTGTATTGCGGCAGTTATTAGCAAGTTTACAAGCGTTTTGATGTTCAAAGGCACCTCGATTGGCAGCTTCCATGATGCCCGGCCCGCCACCAGTAATAATCGAAAATCCGTTTTGAGCAAGTTGTGTTGCCAAAGCAGTTGCTTTCATGCCTTCCATTGAATCGGGAGTTATTTTTGTTCCGCCAAAAAAAGTGACAGCAGGTTGAGGAAGTTTGGTTAATTTCCACATTCCGTAAAGAAGCCGTCGATTAACGCCGAGCATGTGCCAGGCGAATGAAAAAAAAGATGAGAGTCTTTGAAGCATAATATTCCTTGTTATGAATAGAGTAGTGCGTGAATTTTAGTGCATAAAGCAATAGCATCGCTTCTGTTTTTTTGAAAAATATTTCTTCCTATCGCACAGCCGCGAGCACCTGCTTCAAGTTGTTGTTTAATGTTTGTTAATAATTGTTTTGATTCTTGGGTTGCACCTCCAGCACAGATAACACCGGTGTTCCCTCCGTTTTTTACAGCATCTTTTAATTCATTCAAAGAAGGAGGAGCTGCAATTTTTACAAAATCGGCACCGAGTGAAAGCGCGGTGCCTGTTGCACCTGCGCTGAGCGATTGATTTTTTTGAGTTAAAAGATGATTACCACGTGGATAAATCCATAAAATAGCGATCAGTCCTTTGCTGTGGGCTGCTGCAACAACAAGAGCCGCTTCATGAAGCATGGTAGATTCATAACGGCTACCCAAATAAATAGTGTATCCAAGTCCAACAAGATTGATTGATGAGCCTGCTTGTAAAACAGCTTCAAAAGAAAAAAGCAGAGAACTGTAGGGATCTTGTTGTTTAGGATCGATTAAATTACTTTTACCATTCATTTTAACAATGTATGGAATAGTGGGGAAGTCAAGGCCGTAGCGGGAGATAAGTCCAAAATGTGTTGCAAGTGCAGAAATGGGGGCATCTTGAGCGATTTGAAAAATATGTTCAGGCTCTCCAACGACTTCAGGAATCTGATCACCATGAAAATCATCGTATAGATGCTCAAGCCGTTGATCGGCGGCAAAGATGAAGCAGCGTTGACGAGGGTCTTCATGGGTCAATTGCATAAAGTTTTTTTGATATTGTTTTTGATATTCTGGGGGGACCGTGAGGGGTATTTTCATCTGAAACTCCTTAATTTTATCAAAATATAGCGAAAAACGAGGGGGGAGCGGAAGCCTTTTGCGTATTTTATTTTTTTGATCAAAAATAGGATATGAATATAAATATAAAAGGCATCAGCATGAACCTGGTGCAAAAAGTAGTATATCCGTTTTTATTGTTGTTGAGTAGCATTATGTTTGCTTCTACGCCATCAATTACGGTTCGTATGATGAATACAGGGAAGCTGTCAGAAAAAATGCTTTCTGTCGTTGAACATGAAGAAATTAAGAAAAAATATGCTGATGTTGGGCTTCTGAAAAATGAGCAGGGGCATGAGCAGGTTAAAGAGCTTTTTAAAACACGCTTTTTAAAAAATAGCAGACAAGTTGCTTCTTATGTACAAAATCCTCCGCTTCCTCATGCACATTGTAAAGCAGAAAAAAGAGAAATTATTTGTGATGCAGCATATACCGCTTCGATCTATTATTTTGATCGTAAAAGTGATGTTTTAATTGTTGCAGCGCCGGGTTTTGGATTTGGCAAGGAAGTAATGGCGCTTTTTGCAGAAATGTTTCCTTCATATGATTTACTACTCCTTGAGCATCGAGGGCATGGGCTTTTGGCTTCGCCTCAAACAATGGTTGATCGATCAGCACAAAAGTTTTTTGGTGTTGTTCCTTCGTTAATTACGTGGGGCAATAAAGAAATTGATGATTTGGAAAAAGTTGTCACCATGACAAAACAAGTTCGGCATAAAAAAGTTTTAGGACTTGCGTTCTGTTATTCATCTCTTATCTTTACGCATGCACAAAAAAAATACCCTTTACTTTTTACGCACATGGCTCTTGATGGTACTATACTTTCATTGGTTGAGACGTTTGAGCGGATCGGCAAAGAAAAAGGCTTATTGGCGCAAGTTTTTGGAGATACCTCTTCAATTATGTCGATGCATGCGATTGAATCAATAGTGGCATCATCAATGATTGCATTGATTAAGGCTGCCAAGCCAGTTAATTTGCGCAATGATCTTGGCTTTGCAGCATTGAGAGTGCCTACGCTTGTATGGTGGGGCAAACAAGATGGACTGGTGCCCGTTTCTGACTTTGAAACGCTTTGGAATAAGCTGTCGGTCAAATACAAGATGGCTGTGATGACTAATAATCGTCATCTGGTCAATCATTTAAAAGAAAAAGAGTTGTATCGATGGTCTGTCGAGCAGCTTCTTATGCAATAATCTTGCAAACAAATAATTCCAATCTGTAATATAAATATAGAATGATTTTTATTATGAGAGATTTGAAAAAGTCTTTAAAAGATTTTTTATTGCAGGAGAGAGTTCATGAAATATCTTTTGTATTCAATAAGTTTCAATATTTTTTTTGTGCCATTTTTATTTGCTCCTCCTTCAGTAAGTCCTAAGTTACGTGAAAGAATAAAGCAAAAACGTGAATCATTTTCGCATGATAAAGAATCTTTACCTGGTAAGCTTTCTGAACCTTTACAAAAAAAAAAAGAGGCTTTAAATCAAAAATTAGTAAACGAAAATATAGAGAGAAATATTGCTGTTTTGACGCAGCAACGTCCTGAAAAATATACGGTTGAATCATATCAAGCGCAAGAAATAAAAATTGAAAGGGCTATTCAATTTTTATCAAAAAAACATGACGATCAATCTTATAAATCAATCATTGATGAGAAGATTAAAAATTATAAAGATGAGAAGGGTAATACTTTAGCTCATCGTGCGTTTGAAAAATTAAGTCCTGACATAATTGAATTTTTAGTATCGTTAGAATTAGGTGATCTGTTTGTGCTTAAAAATAAAGATCAAAAATATCCAGCAGAGCTTCTTGAATCTTCTGTAGATGACCTGTTTAAAGATTATTACAAAGGTATTTTGAGTAGATTGTATATAAATTTATGTATGATGCCTACGATCTCTGATAAGCAAACAGGTGAGGAGCAAGAATTTTTTCAGGAATTAATTAGTATTTTTTTAAATAAATATTCTTTTGTACGAAACGAAGAAGCTAATTTGAAAGAAGAAGATTCTGATGCTCAACAAAAATATTTTGCAGAACAAGCAGAACAAGCAGAACAAGATGCATTAAGAAGAGCTGAAATAAGACGTGAATCTCCTAAACCAATGACGATGACTGAAGATACAGAAGTTCAAAAGAAATATTTTGAAGAACAAGATGCATTAAGAAGAGCTGAAATAAAACGTGAATCTCCTCAACCAATGACGATGACTGAAGATACGCTAAAAAATATTATTGTTGATAATCGACCATGGTATCAGAAAGTTATTCAATCGTTTAATGAAATGATGCATGTGATTGGCGAGACATTAAGTGTTAAACAAGCGTTTGACATTTTGGCAGAAGAGCCACTTGAAGGAATGAGTTCCTTGGCCTGTGTGAAGCAAGAAGCAAAAATTACGATAGCGATTCAAACATTGATGCAAAGTATGATTTCTGATGTATCAACAGATCAAAAAGCAAATGAATTTGTCATGAATCAGATAGCAACGTTTAAAGATTTTGAAACAGGCGATAACCTTATGCATCGAGCTTTTAAAAAAGGGAGTCTTGCCATGATCGCTTTTTTAATGAAAGTCAATCAAAATTTATTATTTCAAAAAAATGCTGAGGGGCTGTATCCAATCTATTGTTTGCGATTACCAATCGATGATTTTCATAATGTTGAGATTCAAAATCAGTATAAAAGTATTGTTACAAAAATAACAGAAGTAATT
>CAZZPM010000012.1:14832-22438 GCA_964655535.1 uncultured Pseudomonadota bacterium | reverse complement strand
CTTAAAAAAATATATATATAATTCATGACTAATTCTCTTTTGAATAACTATTTTATTTTCTACTATTAATATAGTTCTTTGAAATGTTGTTTTCCAGTGGATAGCATTGAAAAACATCAAAAAAGATTTATTTATGAGGATATAATTTAAAAAATACTTAAAAAAGTTATCTGTAAGAGTACTTTTTCTTGAAAATGATATTCGCGTTTTTGCGGTTGATCGAAAATCGTTGGCTTCTCTTGCTTATTGGTAAAAACAATAAGTTCTTTATATTATTCTATTTTTTCGACTTGATATCACTTTGAAAGTTGATATATTATTTCTCAATGTTATTATATTTTAATATTATGCAAATATGGTAAGTATCAAGAAAAAAAAGAATTTATTTTTATTAGTGATATTATTACTAGGAGCTTTGTGCTTGCAAGGCGCTGCTATCAATGAAAAAAATAGCTATGGAGAAACAAAATTAATTGAAGTTATAAAAAAAGGAAATTTTACTGGTGAAGAAATAGCACAATTGATTGATGATGGTGCAGATCCATTAATTAAAGATATCTTTGAATCTGATGCACTTGATTATATAATTATATTTTTACAACGGTTTGAGATAGCTCAAATTATATGTTCAAAATTAAGAAACTTATCGCTTGATGCAGTAGAAAAATATATTCTCTTTTTGAAAGATTATCATCAAGAAGACGTAAGAGCCTTAATATTTATTCTTGTAACATTAGGCCTTCCAAGAGATCCATTCAATCTCATGAGTAATTATCGAATTTTAAAAAAATATGGCATTTGATAATAATGAAAAAATGAACTTGCTTACTGTTTAATAAAAATTAAGCAAATTCATTTTTTCATCTATATTTAATTTTTCTTCCGGTTCATTTTCTTTATCAGAATCAGATTTTTTTGCTTCATATTCTTCAAATAATTTCAAGAGCTTAGCATCCTCTTTAAATTTTATGTATTCATAGGGAGATAGCATTTTGATATTTTCTTTTTTGTAATACATGTCAGCACCAGCTTTTAAGAGGGATTCTATAATGGAATAATAATCAGATAGTATGAATTGTAGTTCTTGTCGAAGCTTAAGGGGATCTTGAGTTTTAAGTCTTAAGAATTCTTTTATTTCTGAGATAATCATTTCATCAATTGGTTCTTCGAGAAATGATTTTACGTTAAAATATGCTAATAGAGCTTCTGCTAAAGGAGATATATTGTTTTGATCAGATATGTTGCAATTAAAATTGCGTATTAATAACGCATTAATGTATTCTTTTTTTTCATCCATTTTGAATGAAGGATTTTTAATAATAGTTTGTAGTGGATATTCCCCAAAAATATTTGGAATAATTACTTTTGGGTTATTGAAATCTTCAACAAGCAACTCCCATATCATTGTCTTTTCATTATATTGATATGTCAGTGAAAAAGGTTGATCTTCAATGGAAAAAGAAATGATAAATGTTTCTGTTTTATTAATGATGTGTGGGGTTGTAATTTGCACATCAGTAAGAGTAAGCAGCTGATTTTTTTTAAAAGCAGTTTTTGTTTTTTGTTCTTGTATTGCGCTTGCAAGTGATGTAGAAAAGAATTTTTGACTGAGGTCATCAGGTCCAGATAATCGATTTATTTTTATTACATATTTACCTTGTATCAGAGTTGTTAAAAAAGCACTTTCAAAAAATGTCATGATTCCACTTTTTTTGTCTTTTTCATTATGGAGTGTCAGGGAATCGATGGTTAAAGAGGCTTTTTTTGTGTCTAAGGTTTCTTTTGAATAAAGCCATGAACTTAAAGAAAATTTTTTTTCTGATTCATTTTCTGTTTTTTGTATAATAATAAAGCTTGGGTAAATATATTTATTTTTTCTAATAACCATTTCAATTTGAGGGTGAACACGGTTAAATGTTGAAACAAGTTTGAAAGAGTATAAATTGAGGTTTTTTATATTTTTATCATAGATGATGACTGTGTTGATTGATGAAGGAATATCAATATTCTCTGATTTATTTTTTTTAATAATAAAAAAACCTGGCTCTTCTTCAAGTGTTTTAAATTGTTTTGATTCTTTAATTTTAAACTGTGGAAGATATTCACTTCCGTGAAGACTTCCTACATTAGTGGTGATTCGTTTAGTGAGTGATTGAAGCATATTATAAAAAGCAAGATTGCTTATATATTTTAATTCATATTTTTTCTTTTTTAGGAGCATTTCTTGAGATATTTCTTTTATTTCTTTTATTTTTTTTAAATATTTATCTTGAGTTTTTTTGCTTTGTAATACATCTAATTCTTCTATGTGTGCAGCATTATGAAAAAATGAGGAGATAATTTTATTAGTCTCTGCGAAAATACTTTTTTTTCTACTAGGGAATTCTTTGTGACTTTTAGTTTCACCAATGGTACCTAAAATAATATGATAAGGTAATGGTTTTTGAGATAATTTATCCATTAATGTGAAGGTATTATTTCCTCCCACAAAGCATGATTCAATATAGAGTGTTCCAATAGGAAGTTGTTCAGAAAAAATATTTAAAACCTCTTGAAAAGTTTTTATATAAAGACCACAAATAGCAAAATCGGTATTTCCATGTCCTTCAAACCAGATATCCCAAATCGGTGTAGCTGCTTGGTTATGGTCAGGGCGAAAAACTTTTTTGATATCGGTGATAAAGAGTTCTTCTAAATTTTTATCATTGATTTTATCATCAATTTTTTTTATTAAATCAGGGATTTTTGTTAATAAGTGTGTCTGGTCAATATACATATTGAGTCCATGATCAGATTGATAAAAAGTTTTAAACCAATGAGGAACAAGCATAAAAAATTGTGTATTGGGGAAGTTATAAAGATAGTATGATTTGCTTAGTGTATTTTCGATATCGATAAATTTTTCGTTTCTTGTTTGTAAGAGTCTTTTTAAAATTGATGCAGTGAATAAAATGAGTGGTTTAAAGTCAGCATAAAGGGAATCATAGATCATTGATTGTAATGCTTGTGAATGTTCTTCTGCATTAAGAGGATCTGAAAGAATAATTAATGGTGCGTGTTTTTGACGAAGTGGTTGTTTTGGATCTACAGCAGCATCTAGGTTTAGTTTTGCAATATCCTCATTAATTTTATTAATACGTATTAAATTACTTTCTGAATAATAGTTCGGTAATTTTTTGATTTTATTATTGGAAAGATTTTCTTTTTCTGCATGAGCAGTATTCCAGAGCATGAGTGGAGAAAATAAGAAAATAACAAGAGACAAAATAGTATGTTTTTTAAAAAATCTTAATATAAATATCATTTAAGAATCCCCCTTTTATTTTTAATATAAAATTATTATATCAAAATAGAAATTAAGCTTTCAAGTTTGTAAAAATATATTAAATTATTTGAGTTTTTTTACCTTTTAAATCATCATAAGCAAAGATCCTGATTTTCTATTAATACTAAAAAAGGAGTTCCTATGTTTTTGATTTATTTGTATGGAATTTTGGGGGCGATATTTTCAACCTTAGTTTTGACGTATGTTTCGATTGCAACGATGTTTGGGCCTTTTATTGCACCAGTTTTAGTTCTTTTGGCAAGTATGCTTTTACGTCCCATGATTACTTTGCAGAGTCGCAAAGCGTTTGAACAAGCACTTTCGATTGTGCAAGCAATTGGTTCAGTTGGTGGCATGTTGGGAATTGCAATTGGGTTTACGTTGCCGACTGTTTATTTTTTATCACCCGAAACATTTGCGCAGTTGATAGTAAATCCTTTTTCTTTTTCTTTGTTGCTCGGTGTAACGACTATTGTTGCAGGTATGTTTGGACTTTGGCTGGGATCTTTATTTTTTGATTCATTATCAGGAAAAGCTCATTTAAAATTTCCAGTCAGTATCATGGTGCACGAAACTATTGTTGCGCAAGATCATGCATCAAGTGGACGTCTGTTATTAAAGGGATCTTTATTTAGTTGGATTACCTGTATGGCGCGCGATGGCATGAAATTAGGCTCGTTGGCTATCCCATCAGTTTTTTCATGGTTTGGATTATCAAAAAATATGCTTATTCTTCCTTCATTTTTTGGAGCGGAATTAATGTTTTCAGTGATGCCGATGGTCTGGGCGATTGGGTTTACTGCAGGGCTTTCAATAGTTCTTCCGCTTTTAGTCGGTGCTCTTTCAAAGTATTGTATCGTGTATCCATTAAATATGCATAGTCTATGGTTGCCAAGTAGCTTACATCTGTTTGCGCCGCTTAAGGCAGAATCTTTTTTAACCGCGTTTTGCAGTGGACTTGTTTTGATTGAATTATTGCAAGGAATTCATAAGTATCCAGCAATAATTTTAAATTCTATGCAGACGCTGTGGAGACAGGGCTTTGGTGATTCATGTCAAAAGATGCAGTGTATGATACAAAAAATGTTTATAGTTCCTCCTGATTATCACACAAATACTCTATTTCGTTGGTACGATCGTGTTGAAGCACCAATTTCTATTATTGCATCGATTGCATTGCTTTGGTATTTCGATTTTTCGATTTTGGCAATTCTGTTTACGTTAATTGGCACCGCTGCAGTTGCGTATAATATCTGTTATTTATCGGGTAAAATTGGTCTTGTCCCTTTTGGTCGCTTTACAACATTTGTTATGTTGCCCGCGCTTTTTCTATTTGTAATGACTCCGTTGCAAGTCACTTGGCTCTGTCTATTTGCAACGATTGCAATGGCTGCAGCATCAAATTTTTTATTTAGTGCAAAAATTGGTTCATTTCAGTCAATTCATCAAAAATTAATACATCGATATACATTGATTGGTATTATCACAACAGCGCTTGTTGCGGGATTTTGTTTTTGGTTATTGTGTCAACATTTTGATATGGGATCGGCGGAATTGTTTGCACAGCGAGGACGATCACGAGCGCTTTTAATTAATTCATTTAATTTTGATCTGTATGTAGTTGCGTGCGGCATGTTATATGGCTATCTGTTGCGCTTTTTTAAATTAAGTCCAACGATGGTTTTTGGAGGACTGTTGATGCCAAATAATTTAACAATCGGTCTTTTGATCGGTGCCATCATTAATCATGTATTTTATCAAGGTAAGACAGAACATCCATTCTGGTCAGGCATGTTGGCAGGTGATACCTTGTGGGAGTTTTTTTCTATTGCTTGCAAAATGATCGGATAATGCCAATCGTGAGGGGAACTGCATCAATGGTGCGTAAAATAGTTGGCGTGAGCGCATAAGACAGAAATCCTTTTAGTTTAAGGATGTCTTCATCGTTTTGAGTAAACCCTGCTTCAGGGCCAACCACGATTTCGTATTGTTCAAATGATTGTTGTAAAAAAGGTGCTTTGATTAATGCGTTGCCTGCAGGATCAGCAAAAAAACGAAAACTATTTTTGTCGCATAACGATATTGCATCAAGTTTACAGGTTTTTTTTATTTCTGGGATCTGAAATTGTTTTGCTTGTTCACAAGCAGAAATCATAATTTGGTGCATTCGTTCAATCGGTAAAAGTTCTGTTTGTGCACGCTCGGTGATAATTGGTTGAATAATACTAACCCCCATTTGTGCAGCGGCATACAAAATTTCAGGCCAATTATTTTTTTTGTTAATTCCAACGTACAGAGTTATTTTTGGTGTCATTGATTTAATTGCTTCTTTATTAATGCAAGTGAATAAAATCCAGGATTGTTTTTTAGGATCAATAGCGTCAATCGTGATTAAAGTATGTTCAGTTGTTGTAAAAAGAATCAATTGATCGTTTATTGCAAGGCGTAAAATTGAGGTGATGCGGATGCAAAGCTCTTTGTTATTAATCCGTCCAGGTTTATTGATTTCGGGTAAAGCATCAGAGTAAAAAAGTGAAAACAGATGTTTTTGGCCGCTTTGAATAATAAGATTTTGCATGAGTTAATTATTCTTTTATTCGTTGTCTGTTAATTGTTTATATAAAGTACTGCTTGATTCGTACAAGGGATAGAGGGCAATAAGAAATAGGAATAATTGTTTTTTAATATCAAGTCCACATTGTGGCAAACAGAGAACTAGTGATATACATGATGCTGCCCAAAAGCTTTTGGGATAAGCTTCAATTTTTGAGTCTAGCCATCCTTTACTAGCTGTTGGCCAACTTTGATAGGTTTTTAAAATATCAAAAAATGTTGTTTGTTGGTCATCATTGATTGTTTGCATGTCATCATTGGTTATCTGTTCAAGTTCATCAAGATTGAGAGCATCAAATTCAAGATCGGCTGCTTTTATATTTTTATTGCTGGTGCAAAGGGAAAATAAAAAAATAAAAAAAAGATCTTTTTTTTTCATTAAATGGTTCCTTTTTATGGAGCAAGATTTTTATCATATAAAAAATATTTCTTAAATAAACGTATCATGTCACGGTTTTTTTGGAAAGTTTTTTAATAATACTAAAGAATTTTACACAAATAGAAAGAGATCTATGTTTAAAAAAAGTGCAAAAAGATTAATGTTAGTTATTTTTGATGGGTTTGGATTTTCGAAAGAAAAAAGAGGAAATGCTGTTTTTCATGCAAAAATGCCGACATTAAAGCAATTGATGGCAGAATATCCCTGGACAACCTTGCAGGGGAGTGGTGAAGCAGTTGGGCTTTTGCCTGGCTTTGCGGGTAATTCTGAAGTTGGACATTTAACGATTGGTGCTGGGCGGATTGTTCCATCACCGCTTAAGCGAATGCATGATTTGATTAAATCGGGAGGACTTGAGCAGCATCAAGCGTGGCAGCCTTTTTTGAAAAAGATTATTGAACAGGATAAAACAGTACATTTTTTAGGGCTTTTATCCGACGGTGGGGTTCATAGTCATGAGCAACATCTGCATGCATTGATGCGATCAGCAGTGAAAGCTGGTGTAAAAAAAATATATCTCCATGTATGGCTTGATGGACGGGATGTCGCTCCACGATCAGCTGCTTTGTATTTAGAACGACTTGAAGCGGTTTGTCAGGAGCTTGGTGTTGGCAAAATAGTGAGCGTAGCAGGACGTTTGTATGCGATGGATCGTGATAAACATTATGATAGAACTGATCAAGTTGTTTCATTATTGACCCAAAAAAATAATCAATTGACAGAATCATGGCGCATCATGCTTGAGCAAGAATATGCTGAAGGACGTGATGATCAATATATTCTACCTCATCTTTTTGATCAAGAGGGAATCATTAATCCAGATGATGCACTTTTCTTTTTTAATTTTCGTCCTGAGCGGATACAACAGATTGTTGAGCGATTTTGTGATGCAGAAGTTGGAGCAAATAAAAAACGACTTTTAATGAGTTCAACTTCTTATTTTGATCCTTCTCCCTCATGGGCGCCTGTCCCTTTGCTTGAGCGAATTGTTGTTGAAAAAGGGCTTCTGCAAACAATTGAATCGCATGCTGCGCAAGAAAATTTTTGGTATGCTACAATAGCTGAAAGTGAAAAAAAATCGCATGTTGGTTATTATTTGCATGGAAACAATCAAGAAGTTTTATCACACGAACGGTGTATTATTATTCCCTCGATTAAGAAAGATTCGTACGCTCAGGATCCCGCAATGTCAGCGGCTGCAGTGACTGATGCACTGCTTGAACAATGGA
>CAZZPM010000012.1:2396-14822 GCA_964655535.1 uncultured Pseudomonadota bacterium | reverse complement strand
GATATAAATGGAAGAAGTCGTGCAAGTTCCTTATGAACAATGGAAAGATGAGCAGGTAAAAATGATCGTAGTGAATTATGCTAATGCCGATATGGTTGGACATTCGGGTGATTTTGAAGCAGGTATTAAGGCGTGTGAGATTTTAGATCAGCAGTTGCGTCGTCTTAGTTGTGCTGTTTTAAAGCAAGGCGGAACATTATTCTTAACAGCAGATCATGGAAATGTTGAAGAGATGCTTGATCTTCAAACAGGTCAAAAAAATAGCTCTCATTCAACAAATCCTGTTCTTTTTTTGCTTGTTAATGATGCAAATAAAGGTGATCATTTTGAAAATGCAGATCAAGGATTGAGTGCGATAGCACCGACTATTATTGACTTTTCTGGTTGGAACGTTGATGATGCAATGGATGAATGCTTAAAAATGATGAAAAAATAAAAATTTTTAGTATATTTGGCATTCTATTTATTTCTGCTAAACTCTTTTGGTAGTTGTTTAAAAGTATTTGTATTATGTTTATTTTTTAAGGATAAAAATATGATGAAAAAATATATGATGAGAGTAGCTGCATTATTGATGGTTGCAGGAAATCTGTTTGCGGTAGAAGAAGTGAATGTTCTTGTTGATCATCAGCATACACATGGTGTTCAAGAGCATAAACATGAAGTGGTGGTAAAAAGAGGACCTACTTTTGATGAAATGGTAAAATCAGCAGAGTCAACCATTTGGCCTGGTGCATGGACTGGTATTATTGATGGTGCTGCACAAGGTGGAATAGCTATTCGAAAAAATAAAATTAATGACGAACGTAAGGAATTTAAAGCATATAATATTTCTGGTTTCGACTTAAAAATTAATCGTATTGAAGCAGAAGCGGCTACTGTTGATGCACTTGCAGCAATAGCAGAAGATGTTTGGAGAAATAATCCAAATCAATTCTCTCAGCGTGAAGAAGGTAAAGCAAGCGGTTATTTAGTTGAAAAAATTGTTCATAATATGTTTAAATTTGCTGTTGGTTTAGCAACTATTGAAGCGTATGGTAAATTTAAAGATAAAAAATCAAATGCTGACGTAGGATATAAAATCGACGGAGATTATTTTTTATCAGGGAATATGTCTCCAGATATTCAAGCTCAAAAAGCATTATTTATTGAAGGATATTTAAATACATTATGTCGTGACCGTAAGGTTCTTGATGGCACTATTTCAAAAGGTATTGCAAATATTCTTCTTCGTGGTATTACAGAAGGTGTTCAAGTTTCAGCGAAAAATGATAGTGTAGCTTGGACAATAACCTTTAATCCTGAACGTGCAGCAGCAGTTATGGTAGCTATTATTGTTGGAGAGGGAACAGCGAAAGTTTTAAGCAGAAATAGTAAATCACGAAGTGCTAAACGATTTGAACGTATTTTGACCAATGCATTAACCGCTCTTGCAAAAACAAGTATGTATGGTAGAAATAGCAACAATACAGAATCAGCAAATATGGTTCCCGCTATTCAACAGATGACAGGAATTCATGGTTTAGCAATTGTAACAGGATTAACTGGTCTTGCATGGCTGAGCCAACATCGATATACACGAAATGTGATAGGCTTTTTAGCTGATGTTACTGCATTAGTAGCTCATGCTAAAGCTTCTAGATAAAAAATAATTCGAAAAAAGTTATTTTTTGATATATAATTTTTACAAGGGTGTCATGAAAATGACGCCCTTGTTTTTTAACTTTGTATCCCTTTTTTTAAATAGTTATCTTTTTTTATCTATAAATCGTAAATAGCGCTTTGGGGCTTTTGTCATTATTTGAGGCTTCTTTATCCTTAATAGAGTAAAAGGTTATATAAAACCGCTCGTTTATTATAAAGAAGGAAACAGAAAATGATGAAAAAAATTATAATACTGATAAGTCTCAGTGTAATAGCGACATTTAATCTGTCAGCAGCAGAAAATGAAATTATTGTGAAGCATGAGCATAATCATGTGTACCAAGTTAAAAAAGGTTCAAGTTTTTCTGAAATGTTGAAAATGCTTGAATGTTCAATCGTTCCTGGTGCATTGACTGGTGCCGTTGATGGAGCAATGAGTGGACTTGCTAGTTCAGATGCATTTAACATGATGCCAGGATATAAAGTGGGCGATAAATTGAATATTTCTGAGGGTGTAACTGGTGGCGTTCTTACTATGATGCGCGAAACTTCATTGTTTCCAAAAGCCGAAGAAACTATTGACGCATATGTGATTGAAAAAACAACGCACAACATGGCAAAATATGTAGCAGGTCTTTTTATCATTGAAATGCGTCATCTTGATGGATCAGGCAATATCAATCAACAAAAAGCATTATTTATTGAGCGTTTCTCAAATGCTCTTTTTAGAGACAAAAAAATTATTGAAGGTAATATTTCACGCGCTGTTTTACATGCAATTATTCGTGGCTTGAGTGAAAGTATCGTGAGTGATGGTAATCAATTGAGTTTCAATCCGTACCTCGGGATGAGTGCATTGGTCGGTATTTTAATTGCAGAAGCGATTTCAAAAGTCTCTTTTAAAAAAATGAATGTTCACAGTAAAAAATATATTGAACGTATCTTAACCGCGATGCTTGCATCGTATGCTAAACATTTGTTAAAAACTTATGCAGCAAGTTATTCTGATCGAAATTCAGGATCTTTAATGATTGATACAAACGGCTTTGTAGGTCAATATGTATTAGATGCAAAAACAATGGGCATTACTGCAGCTGGTGTTACCAGTATTGCTTGGATCGCACAGAATGAACGTGCGCATGATGTAGTGAAATTTGCAAATCATGTTGTTAATTTTGTAGAAAATATAATACGATTGGTAGGACGTGTTGCACAATTGATTGCATGGTTCAAGTCATAAAATAAAAAAATAGTAATAATGAATAAAGCGCTGTATTAATACAGCGCTTTATTTTATTTATTGAACTCTACGATTTTAAAATCACTGATATTTTTTTCTTCTGTATTAAAGGTAATGCCGACTAAAGTAATTGGTCGTCTGTCTTGTTGATACTGTTCAAAGTACTTTTTGGTTTTAATCTGTTCAAGCGCTTTTGAGGCAGCTGTTTGAAGTTTAAATTCAATGATGTAAATAAACTTTTCTGTTTTTATCATTGCATCGATGCGACCAGTATTTGTTGCAACTTCAACATCGATGGTGATGCCGAGTAACGTTAAAATAATATAAAAAATGGTCTGATAATATTTTTCATATTCAAGATGAATAGTGTATGGAATTGCAGCGTAAAAAGATTTTAATGTATCGATAAATAAGGTCATATCATTATTTTTCAAAGCATTACGAAGTCGTGATGAATGTGTATTAATTTGTCCACTTTGAACTTCAGAAAGCCAAACGAGAATTCGTTGTAAAAATGCTTCTTTTACTTCAATATTAGGATATGTCAAAATAAAATTTTTAGTTTCAAGGTCATATTCTTTAATGGTTAAATAACCGGTTTGATATAAAAGCGTATTAAGCGGCAAAGATGTTGGCTCAAAGGAACCTAATTCTTCTTCAGATATTGCAAGTGCTTCAAAAGATTCCACTTGATACTTATCTCGCCTAAATAAATTAATCAAAAATGTTGGGGTTCCTGATTCAAACCAATAGTATTCAAAAGTTGGATTTGCCAGATTATTCATGACTGAAAACGGATTGTAGACACGGGTAATATCTATTTGTGATCGTCCTACTGGTACATTTTTCCAAAATCGATATCCATTATAATAATTTTTTGTTTCTTCTTTAAATTCCCCTAAACTTTTGCCACTATCTTTTGCAGCTACAATCATATGTTCTGATAATGTCGTATCAAGTTCAGTCTCTGTGTATCCAACTAAATGTGCAAATTGAGGATCCATGGAAATATCTTTGATTTGATTGAAACCAGAAAAAAGATTTGTTTTGGTAAATCGACTAATCCCGGTAACAAATAAAAATTGTAAATGTGCATCAACAGCTTTAATGCAGGTGTAAAAGTCTCTTGTAATAGCTTGTATCTGTTTAAGTGAATCAGGTTCTGTGAGGTGATGTAGAATCGGTCGATCATATTCATCAATGATCAAAACTACTTTTTTATTGTTATATTTTTTTACTAATGCAGGCAAAAGATCTTGCAGTAATGCACCTGGATTGAGCGTAGAACAAGAAAAAATACCTTCATTTTCTGCAATAGTATTTAAATGTTTTATGAGGTGCTGGGTAAACATTTCTGGAGATTGAATGGAAATATTGCCAAAATCGATATGAACAACGGGGTGAATTGGCCATGAGTAATCACTCTTTTCTTTAATCCAGAGACCATCAAATAATTCTTTTTTACCTTGAAAAATTGATGCAATGGTTGAACATAAAATTGATTTTCCAAAGCGACGAGGACGAGCAAAGAAGTAACAATAGCCCTGAAGTAATTGATAAATCAATTCAGTTTTGTCAACATAGAGACAATTTTCTTCACGTAATTTAGCAAAGGTCTGAATACCTAAAGGTAATTTTTTCATATTTTTACACTTTCAAAAAATAATAATAAAATTAAGAGTAAAATAAGAATAGCATAAAAAAATAGTTCAAGCGATTTTTATGTATACCAAAAGAATCAGGCACTGTTTCAATACAGCGCCTGATTCTTTTGGTATATTGTAGACCTTTTTAGTCCCAGTTTAATGAACCAGCTGTTTTATATTCGGTTACTCTGGTTTCAAAAAAGTTTTTTTCTTTAGTCAAATCAACTGATTGTGACATCCATGGAAATGGATTTTCTGTGTTAAATAGTTTTTTGAGTCCGAGACGTTCAAGTCGTCGATCAGCAATATGTTCGACATATTCGCAAAATTGTTGGCTGTTAATGCCGAGCATTCCTTCTGGGCATGCATCGAGTGCATAATTTTTTTCAAGCATGACAGCATGAGCAATCATTTCAACAATTTCTTCTTGAAATGCAGGCGTCCAGATTGAAGGGTTTTCTGCTTTGATGGTGTTAATTAAATCACACCCAAATGCAAGGTGAATACTTTCATCGCGCATGATGTATTCAAATTGTTCACCAATCCCAACCATTTTATTGTTTCTTTTGAGTGCAAGCATCATTGCAAAACCTGCATAAAAAAAGATTCCTTCCATGATGACATAGTAACCGACCAGATCATGAATAAATTTTTGTGTATTTTCTGGTGTGTCAGTTTTAAAAAGGGGATCAAGAAGCGATTTGGTAAGATTTACGACATAATCATCTTTTGCTTTGATCGATGGGATTGTGTTATACATGCTGTAAATTTCATCTGGATCAAGTCCGAGTGAATCGCAGCAATAAATAAAAGTATCGGTGTGTACTGCTTCTTCATATGCTTGACGAAGTAAATATTGACGGCACTCTGGATTGGTGATATGACGATAGACGGTTAAGACAAGATTGTTTGCTGTCAATGATTCTGCAGTGGAAAAAAAACCTAAATTCCACAAAATCAATCGTCGTTCAGTTTTGCTTAATGTATGAGAGGATTTCCATTGTTCAACATCTTTTTGCATAGAAACTTCTTCAGGGGTCCAGTTGTTAGCAACACCATCTTTATAATGTTGGCGTGCCCATTGATAGGTCATTGGTAATATTTTATTGGGATCAGTTGTGTTGTCGTTTATAATGCGTGAGGACATAGTAGATTCCTTTATTGGTAATATGTTATTGACATGCTTCGCAATCGGTATTTTCAATGCTGCATACCGTTGTTTCAGTTGTTTTATTTTCTAAAAATTCTGTTGTATTAGTATCGGTATTGTAGGTTCTTTTTTGAGTGAACCCAAATTTCTTTGCATCAAGTGTTGATTTTTCGATTTGACTTGCACCGAGTGTTCTGTAATAGTAGTTTGTTTTCATCCCCATTTGCCAAGAAGCAACGTAGACTTCATGCATTTTTTTTCCTGTTGCATCCGTCATAAATACATTGTGCGATTGACTTTGATCGATCCATTTTGCACGGACTGCAGCAAGTTTAAGGAGCCAAATTGGATCAATATCAAATGATTCTTTATATTTATTTTTTATATGTTGAGGAATTGCTTCAATGTGAGAAATATTGCCATCGTAATATTTGATGATATCGAGCATTTGATCATTCCAAAGATTTAGTTTTTTGAGATCATTAATCAAATAAGTATTAACGATAGTAAATTCTCCTCCCATGTTTGCTTTGACATAGATGTTTTTATAAATTGGTTCAGCACAGGGAAAACAGCCAGTAATATTTGAAATAGTGGCTGTTGGAGCGATTGCCATCAAATTTGAATTACGCATGCCATATTTTTTGATATTCTCGCGAACTTCATCCCAATTTAATTTTGTTTCTCGATCCACATCAATCGGCATGCCGCGCTCTTTTTCAAGCAGGTCAATAGTGTCAATAGGTAAAAGATTACGATCCCACTTGGAACCTTTGAATGTTTCATAAGCACCTTTTTCTGCAGCAAGTTCTGTTGAAGTATTGATTGCATGAAAAGAGATAAACTCCATTAAATCATTTGAGAAAGTTAATGCAGCTTCTGAATTCATTGCAATATTTAGTGTATAGAGTGCATCTTGAAATCCCATGAGTCCCAGGCCGACAGGACGATGTTTAAGATTTGAATATTTCGCTTCTTCTGTTGGATAAAAATTAATATTGATGACATTATCAAGCATACGAATTGCAGTTTTGATTGTTGTTTTTAAAAGGTCCCATTGTAACATGCCGTTTTTGACGTGTTGGCCAATGTTGATTGATCCAAGATTACAGACAGCAGTTTCGGTTGCTGAAGTATTGAGTGTAATTTCTGTACAAAGATTTGAAGAATGAATAACGCCTACGTGATCTTGTGGCGATCTGACATTGCAGGGATCTTTAAATAAAAGCCATGGATGACCTGTTTCAAAAAGTCTGGTGAGCATTTTACGCCAGAGTTGCACAGCAGAGAGTGTTTTGAAAAGTTCTATTTTTCCTGTAGCTGCTTGTTCTTCGTACCAGACATATTTTTTTTCAAATGCTGAGCCGTATAAATCATGTAAGTCGGGTGTTTCATTGGGAGAAAATAAAGTCCAGTTCTCATTATTAAGCATACGCTTCATGAATAGATCTGGAATCCAGTTTGCTGTATTCATGTCATGGGTTCGTCGTCGTTCATCACCGGTGTTACGACGTAAATCAAGGAAATCTTCAATATCATAATGCCATGTCTCAAGATAAGCGGTTGTTGCGCCTCGACGGCTCCCACTTCTGCTAATTGCACAGGTCACATCGTTTGCTATTTTTAAAAAAGGTACAACGCCTTGGCTGGTAACACCAACGGTTTTAATGAGAGCGCCAGTTCCTCTAATATTGGTCCAATCATTACCAAGTCCGCCCGACCATTTTGATAATTGTGCGTTATCGCTTAAGCATTTAAAAATAGTAGGAAGATCATCAGGAATGGTGGTCAAATAACACGAACTTAGTTGCGGATGAATGGTTGCTGAGTGAAAAAGTGTTGGTGTTGCTGATGAATAGTAGAGCTGTGAAAGAGTGTGATAAAATTCGATCGCTTTTTCATTACAATCTTTTTCTTCAATTGCAAGTCCCATGGCAACGCGCATCCAGAATATTTGTGGAAGTTCAATACGTCGTTTGTCTAATTTTAAAAAATATCGTTCATAGAGTGTATGAAGTCCCATGTAATTAAAAAGATCATCGCGTTCGATAACTAATGCTTCTGCAAGTCTGATAAAATCAAATTGTGTAAGACGTGGATCAAGAATTTTGCCGAGTCCAGCAGTAAAGTTTTTAATAAAAGCAGCTTTGTATGCTTCGCTTCGTGTTTCATTGGAAACTGATGATCCAATAACTTCTTTGGATAATTTTTGTAAAAGTATCCGAGCTGCAATTTTATTATAGGCAGGATCTTTTTCAATCATTGCGGTGGTGACGAGAATCAAATTTGTTTCAATATCTTCTGTTGAAATGCCGTCAAAAATATTTTTAATAGCCGCTTTAATAATCTGTTCGGTATCAATGAGTGATTCAAATCCTTTAATGACACGATGGAGTGTTGCTAGTATTTTATCAAGAGAAAAAATATCTTGATTGCCGCCTCTTTTTTTTACCGAAAAAAACGTTGGAAGATGGAATGAAAGCGCTTGATTTAAGGAGTCTGGTTTTGATGAGTTTTCATTTTTTGCGAGCATAAAAATCCTTTCTTTTTGATATGGTGGTAACTTAAATAAAATCCATAAAAATAATTCGATACCGTGCAATATTTTACGCAGAATAAGAATATGAAAATGGGCCCCTTATTTATCGATATATCTTGCGTAAAAGTTTCAAATTGTAATGCATATGCGGTGTCTTGTGAATGTTACTTTAATTTAAAATGTAGGTTTAATCAAGATATCGTAAGTATTTTTTTTGTAAAACTTTTTTTTAAAAAAAATTGTTTTCACTCTTTAAATGTTTTCATTTTGTATTTTTTATATTTTGTCTAGCTTGGTTTAAATCTTTTTTTTGAGGTTGAATAAAATAAAAAAATTGAAAAGTTGTTCTTTTCTATTACAAAAAAAATATCTTTTTTACCCTCGTTCTTCAATTCGAATTTGAGATCCCAGAGCATTTTTTTCAATAACAAAGTGGACGGGGAAATTATCTTTCATCAGAGGCAGATGTGATACAATAATAATTTTTGCAAAGTCATTCTGAATTTTATATAATGCGTCCATAATTTTTTGGAGCCCTTCTTCATCTTGTGATCCAAATCCCTCATCGATAATTAATGTTTGCAGTGGAGTGCCTGATTTACGAGCAAGAAGTTTTGAAATTGCGATCCTTAATGCAAAGTCGATACGAAATGCCTCTCCTCCTGAAAACATTTCGTAGGGACGAATGCCAGCAGAGTCAGAAATATGAATATCGAGCGTCTCTTTAATTCCACCTTTTTTAAGATCACGGACCGATTCAATAAAAATTTGAGCCTGATTATTGGTTAATTTTTGAAGCAATAGATTTGCTTCAGATTCAAGTTCAGGAATAATTTCTTCAATGAGGAGTGCAGGAATTCCATTTTTACTGAAAGCTTGTCCGATTAATTGGTGTGCATTGATATCGCTCTGTAAGGCTTGCATTATTTTTGTCTGTTCATTTTGTTTTTGTATGAGTATTTCAATGCGTGAGAGGTCATTGTTTACTCGTGTCTGTTGTATGACAATAGTTTCAAGATCGGTCTGCATTTTTTCTAAAGCTTCTTCATGTTCTTTTTTTTCAACTATTATTTTTTGATATGTTTCTTGAAAGGGGGGCAATTGTAATTGTTCTTGGTATAGTAATAGATGATTATTACGCATCTCTTTGAGCCGTTTAATAAGTCCCTTTATCTCTGAAAAAATAATCTGTTTTTCTGTTGTCTGCCGGGCGATCTGTTCTGGCTGTATTGATTGATATAATTTTGTTAAATCAGTCTGTAGTTTTGCATGTTTATTTTGATCATAGTCTGTTTTTTTGATCAGTTCTTCTTGATTTTGTATCGATTTTCTCAGCTCAATTAATATTTGATTTGGTTGATTCAATGCAATTATTAATTGTTTAATTGCTTCTTCATGATTGAGCAAAATTTTTAATTCTTGATCAATTTTAATTTTCAGTGTCTTCAGTTCTTCTGTAAGAATTATTTGTTGTTGTGCAAGAAGTTCAGTCTGTTCTTGTAGTTGTTTAAGTGCTTGTAGTTCAGCAAGTTTTTTGGTAACAACAGCGTGCTGATCGATTAATATTTTTTTTAGTTTTGTTAAAATGCTGGTGAGTCGTTTTTTTTGATAGTTCAAAAATAGATCATCTTTTTGTATGCGATTGAATAAAAATTTTTTTCGTGATGCGGTTACGAGTTGGTCACAGAGCGGGCAATGAGATGAATCATTCTGATTAAGTTCAGTTTTTTTTGTTTGCAGTTCTATTCCATTTTTTTCAATAAAATGTAATTTTTGTACAAGCATGTGATAAAAAGATTTTCTTTTTTCAAATTCTTTTTCTATCATCGCATGTTCGCGTGCTATTGATTGAATCTGAAGTTGTATGCTTTGATTTTTTTCTAAAATAATCTTTTGTTCTTGATATTTTTTTTCTTTTTCTTGTTCTGTTGCTTGTAGATGAAGCAGTATTGTTTTTTTTTCAGCAACGATCAGTCCATGTTCATTCTGTTGTTTGGTCAGGAGTACGCTTTGCTGTTGTTCCTTTTTTTCAAGTATAGAAAATTTTTTTTCTGATTCTGCAAGTTCTTTTCTTAGAAGCCTATCTTCTATTTGAAGTTTTACCAGTTCTTCAAGCGTTTTTTCATGTTGTTTAATTAATAATGCAATCTGTTTGGTATCGGTCTGTTGGAGTGAGATTCGATGCATTTCTTTCCAGCGGCTACGCATAGTTTTAAGCTGCTCTTCTTGATTTTTTATTTCGTTCTGTTCTTTGGTTATCACTGTTTTGATGTGTTCATGAGTGATTCGTATTTTTTCAAGTTCAGCAATTTTTTTATTTTCAACAGTGAGCTGTTCTTTTTTTGCAATTATATTTGTGCGCAGTTCAAGTTCTATTTTTTTCTGTTCTGCATGCGCCGTTGTCAATGTCGGTTTACGATCAATTTCTGGTTGAGCAGCGGCTGAAAGTCGTTGAAGCATCTGTTGTTCGGTCTGGAGTGCGCGTATTTTTTCCAGTGCAGCACTTTGCAATGTCTGATAATGATCAAGTCCTAAAATCGATGACAAAATATCTTTTCGTTCTTTGGGTGATTTTTTTGAAAATTCATTCGATTGACCTTGTCGAATAAAAGATGAATTGATAAATGTTTCAAACGTGATACCGAGTGTTTGATTAATTTTTTCTTGTGTTGCACGAATAGTTTTGTCGGTGAGTGAGGTGAAATATCCTTTTTCTTGGCGTATTTCAAAATCGAGTACAGTCATACTTTTGCTCGCACTTTTTACATATTCTCGGCGAACACGATACATTTGTTGATTGCATAATAATTCGAGCGTAACGAGCATGCGGGATGAACCGAGACGGAGTAGCCCATCATCAGGTTTATTAATGCCACTGATTTTTCGGGCTTGTCCCCAGAGGCCCCAGGTTAGTGCATCAAGCAGTGCAGATTTGCCATTTCCGTTTTTGCCTGAAAGACAGATAAGTTGGTAATTGTCAAAATAAATAGTTGTGGGATTTTCTCCATAACTTAAAAAATTTTTTATAACTAATTTATGTGGTATCATACTATACGCCTTACGTTGTTTTTACGCGGTCATGATTTTTATTATTGTTTTCAGATTACTGAATTACAGAGAAAAAATATAGTCTCATGAGGAGAGCCATGTTTATAGGGAGATCGTTTGAATCATTTGATTGGATACAATTTTTATTAGTTATTGCATTACTTGGTATTGGGTTAACCTGTGTGATGAGTGCAACACACACCGAGCTACAGCCATATTCTTATCTTTTTAAAAAACAATTTATTGGCAGTTGTGTTGGACTGTTTTTCTATTTTTTTCTTGCTGTGGTCCCGTTAAAAACAGTCAGCCGCATCGGATATTTTACGTATGGATTGGCCATAGCACTTTTGGGATATACGTATTGTCGCGGATTTGTGGCGCTTGGTGCACGTCGATGGATTTCATTTTATTTTTTTCGGATGCAGCCGTCAGAGTTGATTAAATTTTTACTCCCTTTTTTTATGGGGTATTTTTTGTATGAAAGTTTTATTCATGTGCGGATTAATCAATCACGTTCTTTTTGGATGGTTTGGGGCGTTCCCTTGAGTACACTTTTTTTTACGTTTTGGCTGATAAAAAAACAGCCCGATTTAGGAACAGCATTATTAATTTTGTTTCAAGGTCTTGGGATTTTGTGGGTCGCGGGACTTTCACGGCGTTTTTTTTTGTATGGTGCGCTCTGTTGTTTTTTGGGGGCACCGCTTATTTTTATGACCTTAAAACCGTATCAAAAGCAGCGTTTGTATGTTTTATGCGGCTATGGTGAAAAGCATAAAGAGCGGTATCAAGTTGAGCAAGCATTGATTGCTATTGGTTCTGGTGGGTTAACGGGAAAAGGTTTTTTGCAAGGGACGCAGAATAAATTTTCATTTTTACCAGAAGATCATTCAGATCTGATTTTTGCTATTTTATGTGAAGAGTGGGGGCTTATAGGAGCTGCTGTTCTTTTTTTGCTTTATTTTTTATTAGCGCTTCGCATTTTGTGGCGCTTATTTAATACCGATGATTATTTAAGACATTTAGTGGGCATTGGGCAGCTTTTGCATGTTATGCTTGCCGTGCTGGTGAATGCTGGAATGGTGATGGGTATTTTGCCGATTGTGGGTGTTCCGTTGCCACTCATGAGTTATGGACTCAGTTATTTGTGGGTGACGTTGGC
>CAZZPM010000012.1:0-2296 GCA_964655535.1 uncultured Pseudomonadota bacterium | reverse complement strand
GTTGTTGCGGTTGAGCTGCGGCTTCTGGATTAAACTTTTGTTTGAACTTACTTAAAAAATTTGAGATTGCTTTTTTGCATTTTCCCCATCGTGTCGTTGGTTCTTCTTCGGGAGTTTCTATAGTTTCTACTGGTTTTGGTTCTGCTGCTACATGTTCTTTGACTTCAAATACCGTTGAGGCATTGTTGACGCCTGGATAATCACTTGTTGCATTACTGAAGGTTGCTGGTTGTTTGAAAACATCAGGAATAGGCCATTTGTATAATGTATTGATCTCTTTATGATCTTGGTGAATGATTTCTAAAGCAAGATCAATTTTATTAATTAATGCTTTTTGGGCATCATTTGCTTTGAGTGTTCGGAGTACATTTCTATGAGCATGTAAGTTGGTGGTATGTATAATAAGTTCTTGATTGAAATAGAATATACTATACGGTATTTTACTTAATGGGATTAATTGACTTGTATATGTAGGAAAAAGAACAGTAGCTTTGGTTAAAACATCAATATCTTTTAATGAAAAATAGGGCTGTTTCAGAATAAGATCAACCATATAATCTGTATATTTTAATCGACATTTATTGCTGTTAATAAAAGTTACAAGGCCAATAACTGCATCTTCAAGTCTTTCATAATCATGTCCAAGTTTTTTTTTAATGATTCTTGTAGTTATATTTTCTTCATCAAGAAAATTTTTATAATAGGTAAGACTATTAAATAACGTAATCACTTTTTGATGATCTTTAATTAAGATTGCTGGATTATAGTTTGCAATTGCTTTACTGATAATTTTTTTGTTTTTTCTATTATTACGCCAGTCGGAAAAGAAAGCGAACGATTCATCAACTTCATCTAATACTTTTTTTATGTTTTTTGGCGTGTTATGAATGTTTTTATAAAAAGCCCATGATTTATATGTTCCTATTAATGCGGCAATAGTTGCTACACGAATACCCAATGTTTTTATTGGTCCAGCAGAAAGTTGTTTTTGATGTCCAAGAAAACAGTATAAAAAAAATATGAATAATATATTTTTCTTCATCATATGGTAGCTTTTTTTAATATTTTAAATGTTTTCACTTTTTTTTAATTATCACATTGTAATAAAAGAATAGTATGAATCGGTTAAAAAGACAAGGAGGAAGAGGGGAAAAGTGATGTTTTAGATAAAAAGATGCTTTGTTTTAAAAAAATAGCTTTAAAACTTGGCCCATTCAATAGTGAAGTGCAACAAAGAGCTATAAAAAAATAGCCAATAATGTAATCTCCAGTGTAGATCGAACCCTAACACAAGGAGACCACATTATGGCAAAGAAAGTATACAGCAATTTACGATATGAAGATAGATGTAAAATAGAGACCTTGAAAGAAACCAAAATATCAAATACAAGAATTGCTCAACAAATGAATATAGATAGATCTACTGTTGGACGAGAACTAAAAAGAAATAGCATAAAAGGTAAATATAACTGCCAAGAAGCTCAAAAGAAAGCGATGAATAGACGTAAATATGCAAGTAAAAGGCATAAAAAGATGAATGCTGAAATGACACAACTTATCAACAAACATTTAATAACTGACCAGTGGAGTCCCGAACAAATATCAGGTCGAATGAAAAAAAATGGACTTAATGCTGTTTCGCATGAGCGTATTTATCAACATATTTGGCAAGATAAATCTGAAGGTGGCTTTTTATATAAATTTCTTCGTCATCATGGTAAAAAATATAACAAGAGAAGCGGAAAAAACTCTGGCAGAGGGCTTATTCCCCATCGAGTTGATATCAGTCAACGACCAGCTATTGTAGAAGAAAAATCACGAATTGGTGATTGGGAAACTGACACTATTATTGGAAAAAATCATAAAGGGGCGATTGTGAGTATGGTTGATAGAGCTTCAAAATATACCAAATTAAAATTGGTTAAAAGCAAACATGCTGACATTGTTGCAGATGCAATTATCGACAAACTTTCACCAATAAAAAAACTTGTTAAAACTTTAACTATGGATAATGGAAAAGAGTTTTCAGACCACCGAAGAATTACGACTGAACTTGATGCACAAGTATATTTTGCTACTCCCTATCATTCTTGGGAAAGAGGTTTGAATGAGCATACTAATGGACTTGTTCGACAATATCTTCCTAAAAATACTTCTTTTGATACAATAACTGCAGAAGAGGTTCAAAAGATTGAAGATTTACTCAATTCAAGGCCTCGAAAAGTATTAAATTTTATGTCTCCACTGGAGTACTTTACTAATTGTGCATTTGTTGCACTTCAGAGTTGAAAATGCG
>CAZZPM010000011.1:0-23227 GCA_964655535.1 uncultured Pseudomonadota bacterium | reverse complement strand
TTTCACGATTTGACTTTACTTCATGCGTTTCTTGCAATGAAACTAACATGCCAAGAACAAACATATGATAAAATTTCTCTGGCTCATCATCTGCAGTATCAAGTGAACTTAACACCCGTTCAACAACTCTTTCAAAAGTCTCTTTAAATGACTCAACATCGCCCTCTGTTAAATGCAGAAGCATGCTTTGATATGTCGAAATATCTATGGTTTCTTGAATCCACTGCATCACTGTTGTTTGGAAAAAATACTCTATCTCTTCGTTAGGAATAATAAAAGAAAGGTAGTGCCTAATTCCTTTTAATTCTCGTTTTTTAAATGAAAGATATCCGGTTAAAAGAAAAAAATTAAAAGCAATGTCGAGCGATGAAAACAACGAATCAAAGGTCACATAATCAACAAGCTCTCTTTCAATTATTTTGCCAAGCATGAGCTGTTCGATATCTTCTTTCAAACGAGCTGATGATTTTTGAATAATCATTTTAATTAAATTATTATTTGCTGAATTCATCCAGTGAGGAAATAGCTCTTTAGTTTTTGCGTATGACAAGACCGACCACGGATTATACACCGTTGTGTGCCGACCAATTTGATATCCATTATACCAGGCTCGCACTCTGTCTAGATTATCAATCTCATCATAGTATTCAAGCAATGCAACAACTTCTTTTTCAGAAAATCCAAAATGCTCTGCGTACTCATTATTAATAAGCGTACAAACACTTACATTGTTAAGGCCACTAAAAATCGATTCTTTCGACACTCGTAAAATACCAGTTAAAAAGCTTTTTTTAATATGCTGGGCATCTTTTAAAGCAGCACCCAAAAACGTCTGTATAAAATTGACAATCTCTTTGTAGTACCCATTTTCAAAGCCAGAAATAACGGGAGCATCGTATTCATCGATTAAAACAATCGGTGCAACACCATGATATCGATGTAAGCAAGAAGAGAGATTCGAGAGTGCTCGTTCATACACCAATTGTTTTGCAGTTTTGGAAAGTATAGCTTCATATTCAACACGTTCTGATCCTGTTAATATATTCGATTCTAAAAGATAGTGCTTCCGCTCATATTCTTTGGTAATAACATCTTGTAACATATCATAACATGATTCCCAATCCATTTTTTTCGCATCTTTAAGGGTCAAAAAAATGACCGGATATTTACCCTGATGCCTCATAATTTCAGGATATTGCTCGATGGCAAGCCCGTTAAAAAGATGTCGATTTGATTGATCAGTCTTTTCAAAAAAGTATTTGAGCATCGACATGTTGAGTGTCTTGCCCCAGCGACGAGGACGTGGAAGAAGAATAACTTTTGATCCGTCCTCTGTGCCTTCTTTGATAAATAAGCTTTTGTCGACTAGATAATGATTTCCCTCAACTACTTCTTTAAAATCTGAAGTGCCGAGCGCTATCGTTTTTTTACTCATCTTTAAAATTCCTTACATTTTCCTTATAAATTGTATTAAATCAGTATAAATGCTTATTAAAAAAATCTCAATGTAAGATAAAAAGATCAAAAGGTCCTCTTTTTTTATCATTGCAACTTTTTTTCCCTGTGATAAACTCTTTTGTATGTACTTTTGTCATGATACTTTTTAATTAAAAAAACCAAAGAGATCAAAATATCAATGAAAACTCCCTTTTTTTTGAAAAATCTTTATTGTACAATTCTTAATCAATTGTATGAAATCGATGAATCAACCGATGCAAAAATTGACTTTGTTTTAAATGTAACTCCTGATCGCGCTGCTCACGGAGACGTTAGCTCGAACGCAGCATTAATGATCGCGCGTACGCAAGGAAAAACGCCTCGTATTATTGCCCAAGAGATTATTGTTGCATTAGAAAAATCTGAAACTGCTGAAACAAAAGAGTTTATGTCTTTTGTAGAAAAAATCGAAATTGCAGGACCTGGATTTTTAAATTTTAAGCTCAATCATCATTGTTGGTTGCAACTTACACAAGCATTACTGACCAATCCAGAAACATTTTTCGTTGATAAAGAACAGAAAAAAGAAAAAGTTTTAATTGAATTTGTCAGCGCTAATCCAACTGGCCCACTCCATCTTGGTCATGGTCGTGGCGGCATCATCGGTGATGTACTGGCTCGCGTTGGACGTTTTTTGGGCCATGAAATTAATACAGAATTTTATATCAATGATGCAGGCAGCCAAATATCCAGACTCGGCGAATCACTCCGTGCACGTATTGCACAACAATGTGGCATTGATGAACAACTTCCTGAAAATGGCTATGCCGGAGCATATCTAGTTGAAATTGCAGAAAAAATGGCGCTCGAACAGGGCAAACAGATTCTTGAACAACCGATTTCATTTTTTACCAAAACTGCACAAGATCAACTTTTGATAATAATCAAAAAAAATCTTGCTGATTATCGCATAACCTTTGATCGCTGGTTCTCAGAACGATCACTTCATGAATCAGGCGCGATTAAAGAAGCAATCAATATTTTAGAAAGCAAAGAACTTGTCTATGAACAAGAAGGCGCACTTTTTTTTAGAGCAACCGCCTTTGGTGATGATAAAGATCGTGTCATTCAAAAAAGCGATGGTGAATTGACCTACATTGCTGCAGACATCGCGTATCACAAAAATAAATTTGATCGTGGCTATACTCAATTAATTGATATCATGGGACAAGATCATCATGGCTACGTCATGCGCCTTAAAGCGACTATGCAGGCACTCGGTTATGATGTTAAAAAATTAAATGTTATTTTATATCAACTCGTTAGTATTAAAAAAGGAGAACAACTCCTTAAAATGTCAAAACGAGCAGGCAATTTCGAACAACTCGGTGATGTTATCGAACTTGTCGGCGCTGATGTTGCACGCTTCTTTTATCTCAATCGCAAAGCAGATGCCCATCTTGATTTTGATCTTGAAGTTGCATTAAAACAGACTGATGAAAATCCTGTTTTTTATATTCATTATGCCTACGTAAGAACCAGCAGCATTCTCAAGCGATCACTCGAACACCCTGAACTTACTGCATTATACGAACGTTGTAACACCAATTCTGAACAACTTGATCTGATCACTCAGATTTGGAAAAGTGATGAAACAATAGTACTGAAAAAAATCTGGTCATTGCACAGCATTTTAACAACTATTTTTGAAACAAAACAGACACATATTTTGGCTTATTATACGCTCGAACTTGCACAAACTTTCCATCATTATTATGCACAAAATCATGTCATTACGCAGACCGAAATTGAACGTTCAGCAAGTCGACTTGTTTTAGTACAGATAGTTCGTTCAACTCTTTTATTATGTTTAGATTTATTAGGCCTTTCAAAACCAGAAGCGATGTAATTAATGAAACTTTCGGATCTTGAAATTAATATTCCCGCACGTATCACCTCAATTGATTCAACGCCTGGCGTGATTGAACGACTTCACTCAGTCGGTATTTTTGTGGGCTCTTGTATAGAAACTCGATATCGCTCACATGCAGGAAGACCTGTCTGTGTAGCAACTGAACATGATTGCACCTTTGCACTCGGTTATGGACTGGCAGAAAAAATATTTATTAGCAAAGAATGAGACAGAAATGGATATTACACAAAAAGATTTAAAAACATTTACCCCCGATCGCATTAGAAACTTTTCGATTATTGCACATATTGATCATGGAAAATCAACGCTTGCAGATCGACTCCTTGAAATCACTGGAACGATTTCTACACGATCAAAAAATGAGCAATTTCTTGATAAGTTACAAGTTGAAAAAGAACGAGGTATCACCGTTAAAGCACAGACCGCCTCATTATTTTATGAATACAAAGGCGTTACGTATCTTTTAAATTTAATTGATACTCCTGGTCACGTTGATTTCAATTATGAAGTTTCACGTTCATTGTATGCATGCCAAGGAGCTCTGCTTCTTGTTGATGCAGCACAAGGCATTCAAGCACAGACCATGGCAAATTTTTATCTTGCATTTGAACAAAACTTAACGATTATTCCTGTCATTAATAAAATTGATATGGCCAATGCTGACCCTGAACGAATTGGTAATCAAATGGCGAAAGCACTCGACATTGATACCGCTGATATTATCAAAGTTTCAGCAAAAACCGGGCTGGGGATTGACACGTTATTTCCCGCTATTATTGAACGAATTAAAACACCAAGTGGCAGTAGTGATGCGCCACTTAAAGCATTACTTTTTGATTCATGGTTTGATGAATACCGTGGCGTTATTTGCCTCATTGAAGTCATTGATGGATCTATTAAAAAAGGTGACATGATTGCAAGTGCTCATACGGGCGAAAGTTATGAAGTTCATGACTTGGGATTGATGTACCCTGATCCTCTCTCAATGCCAGCGCTTTTCACCGGACAAGTAGGTTATTTAATTGCAGGCATGAAGACAGTTAAAGAAGCTCGCATTGGTGACACACTCTTTCATGCAAACAAAATCGGCACAGCTCTTCCTGGATTTCGTCCCGCAAAATCAATGGTTTTTGCCGGTATTTATCCAATTGAAACAACTGAATTTGACCTACTCCGCGATGCGATTGAAAAATTAACACTGAATGATCCCAGTGTTCATGTTGAAAAAGAAAGTTCAGCAGCACTCGGCTTTGGATTCCGTTGTGGATTTTTAGGGCTTCTACACATGGACGTTTTTAAACAACGTCTTGAACAAGAATACAACATGCACATCATCACCACATCACCAACGGTGTTATATAAAGTTATCCTCACCAATGGCAAAGAAATTTTTATTGAAAATCCTGCCGACTTCCCTGACACCGTTCAGATTGATACAGTCTATGAACCAATTATCAATGCAACGATCATTTCACGCAACGAACACTTGGGCAATATTTTAAATCTTTGTCAAGAACGACGGGGCGAACAGATCGATTTGACCTATCTTGATGAAGAACGGATTGTTCTTAAATATCGATTACCACTCAATGAAATTGTGACCGATTTTTATGATAAATTAAAATCGCTCAGCGCAGGTTATGCAAGTTTTGATTATGAAGAAGCAGGATATATAGCTTCTGACATGATTAAAATGAATATCTTACTCAATGGCAAAGCGGTTGATGCACTTTCAGTCATTGTTCATAAAGATAAAGCGTATGCACTCGGTCGACAATTAACACAAAAATTAAAAGAGGTTATTCATCGTCAAATGTTTGAAATTGCTATTCAAGCGGCTATTGGTGCTAAAGTTATTGCACGCGAATCAGTTTCTGCGTTAAAGAAGAATGTAACAGCAAAGTGTTATGGTGGTGACATTTCTCGAAAACGTAAACTTCTTGAAAAACAGAAAGAAGGTAAAAAGAAAATGAAACAGGTCGGAAATGTTGAACTGCCGCAAGAAGCGTTTTTAACTATCCTTAAAAATTAAACCGATAAAAGGTCTGCAGATGAAAAGAAAAAAAGGTTTTTATTCGATTTCAGTTGTAGCAAAAATGTTTTCAGTCCATCAACAGACCGTTCGTTTGTATGAAAAAGAAGGACTCATCACTCCTAAACGAACTGAAGGAAACACGCGGCTTTTTTCAGAAGAAGATGTTGAACGACTTGAAGAGATTATTCATCTCACGCATACACTCGGAGTTAATCTCGTTGGCGTTGAAATGATTTTCAAACTTCAGAAGAAAATAAAAAAACTTCAAGATGATATGAACAAACTTTTCAATCAAACCCAGACGCAGATGAATTCTGAAGCTGAAAATTTAAAAGTTGCTGCAACCAAACAGAAAGATCGCTTAATTCATATTAAAAAAGAAAATCAGACTCTCAATAAAAAAATAAGCATTGATGAGCCTGATTATGAAAAACAAGAAACTATTGATACATGGAAAATCGATTACGATGAATAGAAGGATATAATCATGATCTACAATCAATTAAAAACAGGTATTTTACTCGGCATATTAACCGGTATTTTAATGTTTATTGGGGGCATCTTTGGTGGGCATGAAGGCATCAAAGCGGCACTTTTTATTGCTTTACTTATGAACGGGATTACGTATTTCTTTTCAGAAAAAATTGTTCTTTCACTCTATCGCGCTCAACCTCTGTCACGTGAAAAATATGGCTGGATTTACACAATCGTTCAAGAACTTTGTGAAGATGCAAAAATGCCGATGCCAAAACTCTGGTTTATTAATACATCGATGGCAAACGCTTTTGCAACAGGCAGAAATCCATCACACGCATCAGTTGCAGTAACGAGTGGCATTCTTGAAATTCTTGATCAACGAGAATTACGAGGTGTTTTAGCACATGAAATTTCACATATTAAAAATAGAGATATCTTAGTTGGAACTATCGCGGCAACAATCGCCATGGCAATTGGCTATCTTGCTGATTTTGCACGCTGGTCATTTTTTTGGGGGAATCGACGTGATAATAAAGAAGGCGGTATGAGCATTTTTGGCGTCATGATTATTTCAATGCTAGTTCCCATTGCTGCAACACTGATTCAACTTGCAATCACCAGGTCACGTGAATATCTTGCTGATGAAACCGGTGCACGCTGCTCGCAAGATCCACTCGCCCTTGCTGATGCACTTGAAAAATTACATTTTGCAGGCAATCATTCAACACAAAACGAACCAAGCAATGCACAAGCAGCAACTGCAAGCCTTTTTATTGTCTATCCTTTTAAAGCACAAGGAATGTTGAATCTTTTTTCTACACATCCACCGATGGAAAAAAGAGTTGCGCGACTTCGTGCAATGGCTCACAAAATGATGTAGATAATTTTTACTAGATACTACCCTTTAACACTAATGCTTCAAATGCTTTTTTATCATCACTTAAATTGAAAAGATATCGAAGTGCTGTGCCAAAATCATTAAGCAGAACAGCCCGACTTGGATCATTAAAATAAATAATATTCTTAAAGCCTTGTTGTGGTACATACATTGATTTGGCAATCATATTTTTATTGTAGTATAAAAACAATGTAGCTTCATTTTGTAATCGACTTAATAATAATTGAGCTAATGCAATATTCTCTTTACGATATTGTCGTTTGGTTACTTCTGGCATCACCGTCAACTCAAGTTCATCAGCATCACGCTTTGGAGTTCCTGCTTGAGCACGTACTTTATCATCGGTTAAAAAGACACTTGCACATCCTGTTTTTGGATAATTATTATACAAAAATAAATATAATTCTTTGGTTGTTCCCGTTACTTTTTTAAGAAAACGACTTGCTACATCTTGTGCCGCCAACACTTGATTAATAGTACCTTGATTTTGTGCAACTACTGCTTGCCCTTTTTGTTGAATTTGGCCTATTGCAGCGACTAATAATTGTTTTTGCGCTTCATCTTTTGTTGCTTGCAATGCTTCAGCAGAACTCATTTTTCCCGCTGCAACTTGCTCTGCTAAAGAGGCAATTGTTGCTGCTGTCATAGATTGCAAAGCACCGGCTGTTGTATTTTTATTAATAAATGTAGATCCTTGATTCACTGCAGCGCCCAATCCTGCAGCAGCTGCTTGCTCATTTGTTTTTCCCTGTGCAACTGAATCAGCAGTCGCTGCAACTGTACTTAACATTGTTGAAGTTAATGCAGTATTTTTTTTCCCTGGATTAACTGAACCTGCAGTAGCACCAAGTGCGGCCGCCATTGCTTTTTTTAAAGCTTCTTGTTTAGATTGATCATCGGTCGCTGATGCAGATTCTTGCATATACTTCATCAAACCAGTAATCGCTCCCGCAGTTAAAGCACCCTTTACATTTGTTTTTGCTGGTTCTAGTGCTGACGCTGCTGGCCTTTTTACTTCTTCTTTTTTTGGTTCAACTATCAAAGAAACTTTTTCACTTTTTGCTGGTTCCATCTGCTCAATTTCATCTTCTGCAGCAGGAATAAATGAACGAACTAATGATCCAAATCCTTCTAAAAAAGCATCTACTTTAAAAGCTTTTGATGTAAGAAATTGAGCAGCTTTTTCTTCAGTTTTTTCTTTCATTTGTAAAACAGGATCTTTTTTATCCATAAAAGTAATGACCGGATCAATTGTTGCATCAACTTTTTTTAAAGATTCTTCAACTGAAACAGGCGATGGCAACAATGAACCTGCAGCTTTTTTTATTGCATCAAAATCATCTTGAATGCCTAGAGATTTTAATTTTTGAAATGTATTGAAATCAGCAACAACGGTTTTACCTTGTTTTGTATTAATAAAATAAAATCTTTTTTTTTGTTCTTCAGATGAAACTTCTGATGGCTGCGTTGCTTGTATAGCAAAATTGATAAACAGACTCATAAAAAATAATTTCATTATATTTTTCATATGACATCCCTTTTCCCCGAAATTGAATTTTAATACAGACTTTTCATTACTGTATCAATACTCAAAAAATAAATGCAATAAAAAAGAGCGGTTTGAAACAGACCGCTCTTTTTTAAAATTCTTTTAAAAAAATGTTCTTGTATTAAAAGCTATACTTTCAATAATGCTACATCAAAAATAAGATTTGCATTGGGTGGAATAGCTGCCCCAGCACCGCGCGCTCCATAGCCCAATGATGCAGGAATAAAAAGACGACGTATTTCGCCTTCACGCATACTTAAAACTCCTTCATCCCATCCTTTAATGACATAACCAACACCGACTTGAAATGCAAAAGGTTCACCACGATCAACGCTGCTATCAAATTTTTTGCCTGGTTTACCTTGATCATCAAGCCAACCAGTATAATGAACCTGAATCATTGCACCTTTTGTTGGCATCGCTGCATCTTTTGCTGCTTCTTGAATAATTTGATAGCTCAAACCTGAAGCTGTTTTAATAATTGCATCCATCTTTTTTTCTTCCCTATTAACCTGAGAAACTACTACAACTTTCTGTTCCTCTTCGCTTTTTTGTTCAATTTTTTTAACGGTTTCATCTTTTATATTACTATTTTTAACTTCTTTTTCCTTATGCATGGTATCACCAAAACAACCTGAAAAAGAAACTAACGAAAACAGATACATCTGGCTGAGAACACGTGCTATTTTACTATTCATACTATCTCCTTTTATCAACACTTTTTTAACTGCACCCTGCAAAAAATCCTAACAGATTCTAATAAAAATGCAAAAAATACTGTTTTTTATTTGACAATCATTTTATTCTTTGAACACGTTGTTTCACACAAAGGAGTCTTAAAACTGTAAAAAAGCAGTAAAGAAAGGATCATCATGAATGAATCTATATTTAAAGAATATGATATTCGTGGCATCATTGATACCGACTGGACCATCGAAGACGCGTATGAGATCGGGCGTGGTATTTTTAGCTACATGCTTTATAACAATCCTTTACTTGATAGAATTGTTATCGGCATGGATGGACGAATCCATTCCGCTGAAATTAAGAAACAATTAATTAAAGCGGCACATGATTCAAAACTTGATGTCATTGATATTGGTCTCTGCCCAACACCAGTTTTATACTACACGCTTCACACCACGCAGGTGACTTCAGGACTCATGATTACAGCATCACACAATACTGGTGAATATAACGGTATTAAAATATGTGCAAATAAAAAACCAATTTGGGGAAAAGAATTAAAAAAAATTGGAAACATTATTAAAGAACGTCGTTTTTACAAACCAGTCCTCAATCGCATGCTCACCATTAAACAATATGACGCACAGACTTCATATATTAATTTTCTTAAAAAATCATTTCCTCATTTAATCGGCTCTTCAATCCCTCTTTTTTTTGATTGTGGTAATGGTGCAGCAGGAACAGTGATGCCTGCACTAATTAAAGCATTAGAATTTAAAAATGCAACGCTTATGTTTGAAACCGTTGATGGAACATTTCCCCATCATGAAGCAAATCCAACAGTCCAAAAAAATATGACCGATTTAATCAATAATATTAAAAAAGAAAACAAAAAAGCAATCGGTATTGGCTTTGATGGAGATGCTGATCGCATGGGTATCATTGATGAAGAGGGAAATTTAATTTCTGGTGATCAACTACTTGCATTATTTGCACAACATATTCATTGGAAATCAGATGCAAAATTAATTATTTGTGATATTAAATGTAGCCAAGGATTAACTGAAGCGCTTCAAAAACATGATATTGAAGTTAAAATGATCGCATCAGGACATTCAATTATTAAAAATGCTATGGCAGAGAATCCAAATGCATTGCTTGCTGGTGAACTCAGTTGCCACTTTTTTTTCGCCGATCGATATTTTGGCTATGACGATGGAATCTACGCAGCGCTACGCACCATAGAAATTCTTCATAACACGGGAAAACAAATAAACGAACTCCTTACTTTTTTCCCTCACAAACAAAGTACTCCCGAAATTCGCATTACCTGCAGCGAGCAAGATAAAATAAGAATTATTGCCGCAGTCAAAGAAACATTCCAATTCAATGAAGCTGCAAAAATCATTGATGTTGATGGAATTCGTGTCCAAATGCCTTACGGCTGGGGATTGATGCGCGCTTCAAATACTGAATCAAACTTTTGTTTTCGTTTTGAATCTGATACAATAGAAGGATTACAAACAATACAAAATAATTTTATTGATGCACTTGATCCACTCATTAATATTACTTCTTTAAAGGAACAACTTGAACAATAATGAACGAGCACTTGGACTTCATATCCGCATTGACCAATCTTTATGTGCTGCCTTACAAGATGCAGCACCTCTTCCTTTAACCGCACTTCAATTTTTTCTATTTCGGCATCAAGAAAATAAATATCTCCGCATCAATCAAGAAGAACAACTCAACTATTTCGAAGCAAAAAAAAAATATAAAAACATCTACGCACATAGTTCATACTGGATTAATCTTGCTCATGGCAATCGTGAAAGTAATCGAATCGCAGAACGACTCCTTAACAAAGAACTTAACATTGCTGAAAAATTAGAACTAAACGGACTTATCATTCATCCAGGATCATATAAAGGACAACCAAAAACAACTGATGATCCTGATGGACGACAAGCATCACTTGAGCAAATAGCTCGACTTCTTAATCGATTGTTCAAAAAAAAACTTCAAGTTCCTCTTATTTTTGAAAATACTGCACATAAAAAAAAAACGATCGGCAGCGATTTTCAAGATTTTTATGATCTCAAAAAATTACTTGATAAACCAGAAAAATTACTTTTTTGTATCGATTTTGCTCATGCTCACGCATTTGGCTATGATCTCACTGCAACTGAAAATTTTATAGATTTACTGAAAAAAACTGTGGGAATTGAAAGTATTGAACTGTTGCATGTCCATGATTCAGTTGAAGAAAATGGTAGTTGTCATGATCGTCATGCATTGATTGGCGAAGGAACAATTGGTATAGAATCACTAAAAAATTTAGTGTCTCATCATACATTGATTCATAAACCAATTATTTTAGAACTACCTAAAACAAATACTGAAAAAAGCATTGAAATGATCAATCTTGTAAGATCATGGAAAGAAAATATTTAAATCATGCTTCACCTTACTTGACTTTTAAAGAAAAATATCACATAAATATATCTGTTTGTATTAATACAAAATAAAAAAATACTTTCTTTTGTGCAACTTCAATCTATAAGAGATCTTTCATGAAATATTCTGTATATATATTTTTTTTTACCTTGATACCTATAAATATCATTTTTGGAGCAAACAACGAAATTGCAATAAACAAATGTACTAAAAAACATAATATTTCACGAGCACTTGCTCAATTATTTTGTCAAGATGATACTGTTCGTATCAAACGATTACTTGATCGTTATCCAGAATACGTAATAAAAGAAACTTCTAAACATAAAAAAAGTCTTTTACACTTTGCTGTACAATTAAATTCTTCTAACATTGTACAATTATTACTCACCTATAAAAATATAAATATTGATTGTCAAGATAGTGATGGCAATACGCCACTTCACCTCGCATATCAATTAGGTTACGTCCCACTAATAATAATATTGATTCAATCTAAAGCCAATCAAAATATCAAAAACAACCTTCATGCTATACCTCAAGATGTAACTTGCAGAGCACCCTTACATTCTATACAGCATGCATAAAACTATTTTCGATATCGCTCAAGAACATAAAAAAACCGTTCGCTGCCTTTTTGTGAAAAACCAATAAATTCAAATCCAAACTTTTTACATGCGGCAAAACTTCGTTGATTGAATGGCTCAACATATGCATTGATCACCGGAATATCCATCACTTCTAAATATTTTTCAACTAGAAGATTTGTTGCCTCATGCATACGCCCGCCACCATAATATTTTTCATTAATCCAAAAACCAATCATCCCTGGGTCATGCCGCCAAAAAGCACGAATATCAATGCCGCCAACTAAACGATTTTCTGCATTATCATAGATGCAATAATAAAGCATCTCACCCTGTTTTTGTCGCCAGAGTTCATATTCAAAAAAAGATTTTTTCCATGCATCTGTTTTTGTTTCATCAGAAAAACTAAACATCTTACGAACTTGATCAGAAAACATTTCAAAAAAAGGCTCAAAATCTGCTTGCTTCATTTTTTTTAATGTTATCACGTTTCCCTTAATTTCAGATGGGAACGCTTCGGGGGAAACTAATGTAAAAGTATGTGGATTAGTGCCAATCGGAGATGCACAATGAGGCCGTGGTTGCTCAACCAAAAAACAGATTACAGCATACCAAGATAGACCAACAATAAGAAGAAATTGTTTGATACTTAAACGTCGCATATAACTACATTGAAAACTAATACGATCTTTCATTTTTCTCCACATAGATTATAAAAACAGATTAAAAATAGTATTATTTTTAATCATATCATATTTGAAACAAAAAAACGATATTTCGGTTTGAAAACATAAAAATATGTAATCTCAAATTAAATGTTTCTGCTAATTTCAAAGTAATTTCAAAAAAACTACCTTTACAGGGAAATACATAATCTATAGCTTTTTTCTTATCTTCATCTTGCATCTGTATCTTAATTAATTGTGGACACATAATAACATATTTAAAAAATGCTTTCTGCTTTGACACACATGCATAATGCAAGAGTGTTGCACCATGAGATGGACTATGTGCATGTACAGAATCACGAAGCGATTGCTCCAAAAAAATATCCGCCTCTTCATACTAAGCTTTTCTATACGCTTCAACACAATTTAAGCCAATTTCAACAGGACTTGAAGCATAAATAACATTGTGTAATAAAAGACTTCCGATAAAAAAACGTATTATTTTTTCATGTAAATAACTTTCGATACAATATGAAATAATACAAAACCATCACATATAGCATCGTTTTTAAAAAAATATTCAAAAAAAATTACGTTATTATCGAAAACCATTAAAACCGATAATAACGAAAAATATTATTAGCGATGCCGATAATAAGGAATCATAGTATTATCGAAAAAAGCAAAAGTCGATAATAACAAATGAAAAATTATGTACAAAGACAAAAAAAAGAGGATGTATTGCTACACCCTCTTCTGTACTGATATTTTTTTTATAAAACAGGAGCTTAGTACATGCCGCCCATTCCACCCATGCCGCCACCCATGTGGTCATGACCATGGCCAGCCGAAGCTGGTTTGTCTTCTGGAATCTCTGAAATCATCGCTTCAGTTGTCAATAACAAGCCAGCAATCGATGCTGCATTTTGCAATGCTGATCGAGTTACTTTAGCTGGATCTACAACACCCGCTTTGATCAAATCAACATAGACTTCATTTTTTGCATCGAAACCCATGTTTCCTGTTGACGACTTAATTTTATCAACAACAACTGATGCATCAAGTCCTGCATTTGAAGCAATAACGCGAGCAGGTTCTTCAAGTGCGCGTTTAATAATTGCAACGCCCAATTTTTGATCACCTTCAACAACTAATGTTTCAAGCGCTTTTTGTGCACGAATTAATGCAACACCACCACCTGCAACAATACCTTCTTCAACTGCTGCACGAGTTGCATGCAATGCATCGTCAACACGATCTTTCTTTTCTTTCATTTCTGGTTCAGTTGCTGCACCAACGCGAATAACTGCTACACCGTCTGAAAGTTTTGCCAAGCGTTCTTGTAATTTTTCTTTGTCATATTCGCTTGTTGTTAAATTAATTTCATTTTTAATCTGAGCAATACGTGCACTGATTTCAGTAGCATTTCCACGACCATCAACAATGGTTGTTGTATCTTTGGTACTACGAACTGTTTTTGCAGAACCCAAATCAGCTAAAGTTAAACTTTCAAGTTTAATACCTAAATCATCAGAAACCATGCGGCCGCCAGTCAATGTTGCAATATCTTGTAACATTGCTTTACGACGATCACCAAATCCAGGAGCTTTTACAGCTGCAACTTGAAGAACACCACGCATTTTATTAACAACTAATGTTGCAAGCGCTTCGCCTTCAACATCTTCTGCAATAATAAATAATGGACGACCTTGCTTTGCAACTTGTTCAAGAACAGGCAACAAATCTTTCATGCTGCTGATTTTTTTGTCAGCAATTAAAATTGCAGGATTTTCTAATTTCACTTCCATTTTTTCTGAATCATTGATGAAATAAGGAGATGAATATCCACGATCAAATTGCATACCTTCAACAACTTCAAGTTCGCTTTCCATGCCTTTTGCTTCTTCAACCGTGATGACGCCATGACGACCAACTTTTTCCATTGCATTAGCAATTAATTTACCAATTGATACATCGGAATTAGCTGAAACAATCGCTACTTGTTCGATCTCTGATTTATCTGAAATTGCAACTGCATTTTTTTTGATCTCAGCAACAACTGTAGCAACCGCAGCATCAATGCCACGCTTCACTTCAATCGTACTTGCACCAGCAGTAACATACTTCATGCCTTCACGATAAATTGATTGAGCAAGAACCGTTGCGGTTGTTGTACCATCACCAGCAATGTCTGCTGTCTTTGATGCAACTTCACGAACCATTTGTGCGCCCATGTTTTCAAATTTATCTTTAACTTCAATATCTTTAGCAACAGTCACACCATCTTTGGTAATAACGGGAGAACCGAAAGATCTTTCGATTGCAACGTTACGACCTTTAGGTCCAAGGGTCACTTTCACTGCATCAGCAAGCGCATTAACACCTCTTAAAATTTTGGCACGTGCCTCTTCACCAAATATAATTTTTTTTGCCATAATCGTATTCCTTCTTAATGTATTTGACGTGACTATTCAATGATTCCAAGAATTTCATCTTCTTTCAAAATAAGATATTCTTTACCATCAACTTTGATTTCAGTCCCTGCATATTTACCAAACAATACCATGTCGTCTGATTTTACACGCAAGATGCGAACCGTGCCATCACCGTTCAATTTTCCTTCACCAACTGCAGCAACTTTACCTGTTTGGGTCTTTTCTTGTGCGGTATCAGGAATGATAATTCCGCCCGGAGTGGTGGTTTCACTTTCAATGCGCTCGACTAAAATGCGATCATACAATGGACGTACTTTATGTTTTTGCATTATATATCCTCCTTCTGGATCATACGTTAAACAATATTACTTAAAAAACTTTTTCTAACAAAACAGTGTACAGATTTGAACTTCTGCAACTATCCTGTTATGCATCATTAATTCTATTAACTTTAAAAAAAAATGCAACAAATAGTTACAGTGGATGACTAAGATTATTTTATTCCCTCACTGTAACTATTTCATAAAAAAAGATTGTACAAATTGAATCTTTTTTCACTTATGCAACAGGCATAATATCGCCGTTGTACGGATGAGAAGGCTGTTGAATACTGGTATCAATAACATCAGAATAAATAGTCTGAACAATCTCTTCCCCAAACTCAACACCGCAAGAATCTTCTCGATCAAAAACAATAACTTGATCGTACATGCTTTGATATTGTGAATAATAATCAGTCTGACACTGCATTGTGCGTTTATCGCTATACATCGATAAATTCCTATATTTTTATATTTTTTCAGTTTATTTTTCTCATATCAATAGAATAACAGGGAGAAAAATAATTTCTATTAAAAAAAATATTTGCCCATTTTTATATCAAAATCATGCAATTTTATCAAGCCAAAGCAGCCTTAAGAAGCTTTTTTTCAAATCGATCCATTTTCTTAAAATCAGCTTCATTTTCATGGTCATAACCAAGCAAATGAGCGATTCCATGGGCCAAAAGAATTATAAAATGCTCTTCTAAAGTTCGATCAAAAAGAACTGCTTTTTTTGCCACTGATCGAGGAGAAATAATAATGTCGCCCAGATCTTTTTGATTCTCTTCATCAAGCAGAAGTTTTTTGCCAGGAATAATTTGATGAAAAGGGAATGATAAAACATCAGTCGCTTGATCTTTTTTACGATATTCACCATTATATTCACGCATTTTGGCTTCACTGCAAATCAATAGCGCAACATCAAAATCTGAATATCCAGCAGCATCAAGCATTTTCTGCATCATGATATAAATTTTTTTTTCATCGATCTGCATCCAACGTTGCCTATTATTAATCTTTATCATTAAAAAATCCTGATTTTATAATAAAACAAATGCTTTTAATGTTTCATTTTCACCTTCAAGATGAATCATGTCACCCTCTAAAAAAGAACGCCACACAACCGTTTGTGCTCGCGTTACTCCTTTAAGATGTGGTAATAATTTCTCTTCAAGCGCTTGTGCTATTTTTTCATCACCACGAATTACCAATTCATACAAGGGAGTTTTTAATGAAATATGTGCTTCACTCTTTAATCGACGCACATGACCAATAATTTTTAATAAATGATCAACAAGCAGATCTGCTTCCGCTGAATCTGCATCATGTGGCAACCGACTTTCATCAAAATGCATCGCATGCACTGAAGAACTATTTTCATACTCTGCATACCACTGAATAAAAATTGCATCCACAATATGGGGAACAAACGGTGCATACAATTGTAAAAGCAACAACCCAACTTCATATAATACAAAACGCGTTTCTTGCAAAACTGATTCTGCATATAATGCTGGATTATTAAATTGATCTTTTACTATTTCTAAATAGTGATCACAAAATAATTGCCAAAAAAATGTTTCTGTTGCTTCAAGTGCACTCGTGTATTCGTACTGATCAAAGTCTTTCAAGTATTGCTTTAACAACGTTTGCGCATGATGCAATAACCATCGATTCAGTGGATCAACAACTGTTTCAATAGTTGGTCGCATTTCTGTAGCTGTCACATGTGGCTTAATAAATAAAAATGCATTCCATAATTTAGTTACCAAACGTTGTCCACTTTTCAACTGCATTTCGCTAAATGCCGTATCAGTTCCCAATCGGCCATGCGCCGTCCAATATCGAATTGCATCAGCAGAAAATTCTTGTAAAAGATTAACTGGATCAATTTTGCTATTTTCTTTTGATTTTGAAATTTTTTCTTTTCCTGCGCGCACATGTCCTGAAATAACAATATTTTTCCACGGTATTGTTTGATGATGAAAATATGCTTTCACAATTGTATCAAATGCCCATGTCCTAATAATATCATGTGCTTGTGGTCTCATACTCAACGGCAAACTAATCGGTGACTCATGTGGCCAATCAGTTAAAATTTGTGGGGTCAATGATGACGTATTCCAGGTGTCCATCACATCGGTATCAGCAATCAAATCAGTACTTTGACATTTTGTACACTGCTCAAATATTTTTTTTTCTTGCGGATCAATCGGTAATTGATCTTCAGGTGCAATCAAAATTTCCTGACATGCATTACAATGCCAAACTGGAAAAGGAATCCCATAAAAACGTTGTCGTGAAATCCCCCAATCCCATGATAAATTCTCAACCCAATCATTGTATCGACTCTGCATGAATGATGGATACCAATTAATTTGTTCACCAAGGGCCAAAAATTCTTTTTTATAATCTAGAATTCTTACAAACCATTGCGAAAGATTCAAATATTCAATCGGCTGCTTACAACGCTCATGTGTATTTACTGCGTGCACCAATGATTTTTGATCAACTAAAAGCTTCTGTTCTTGTAATAATGCTATTATTTTTTTACGTGCTTCTTGAACAGTAAGCCCCGCAAGCTCCCCTGCGCTTTCTTGCCAAGTTCCATCTCGATTGATAATCTGTTTTACTGGTAATTGATGACGATCAACCCATTCAATATCAAGTTGATCACCAAAAGTACAACACATCACCAGACCGGTTCCTTTATCCATCAAAACCGATTCATCAGCAATTGCTGGAACATCAAAATTAAAAACCGGTGTTTTAATTGTTTGCCCTTTTAAATGAGCGAATCGAGTATCATCAGGATGATATAAAACAGCAACACAGGCAGGCAAAAGCTCAGGACGTGTTGTTGCAACAGAAAGATTATTTCCTTCTTGATCCTTAAAAATAATCGTATAAAAATTACTCGACAAATCAACGCTCTCAAGCTCAGCTTGCGCTACCGATGTTCTACACGTCGTACAATACAATGAAGGCTCTGCCTTACGATAGACTTTTTTATCTTGAAATAATCGAACAAATGATTGCTGCGCTACACGTTGTGCGCGAGATGAAATAGTTGAATACGTCTGCGACCAATCGATCGAAAATCCCATTGACTTCCAGAGCTGTTCAAACATTTTTTCAACAGCATGCGTCTCCTTTAAGCAAAGCTCAATAAACGCAGAACGAACCATTTTGTGACCTTTGATGCCATGTTTTTTCTCTACAAAGCGTTCGGTTGGAAGACCATTATCATCATAGCCCATCGGATAAAAAACAGAATATCCTCGTTGTCTCTTAAAGCGAGCAATAATATCTTGATGTGTGTATGAAAAAATATGACCAATGTGCAAACTTCCAGAAACAGTTGGCGGTGGCGTATCAATACTAAAAACTTCACGCTCACTTTCAGGATTAAAGCGGTACAATGCAGCTTCTTCCCATTGTTGTTGCATTTTTTTTTCTTGTTGGCCTTGATCGTATCGAGCATCCATCGTTCATCTCCACAAAAATAAATTATAAAAAAATTCTTTCCTGCAAAAAGTATAGCAATAAAATGAAATTTTTCAATGAATGATCCATCTATAATCTGCCCTACAATTAACTGCACAAATCGTAACTTTCTGTAGAACATAGAAAGCTATATTTTACTTTTTTTGCATTTTTTTGCAAAACCTTCTACAGTTTTAAAAAAAGCGTTTTTCATTGCGATGCGAGATAATATGAAAAAAAAGAATGAACAAGTAAGTTTTACTATTGGCATATTTATGGGCGGTAAATCAATTGAAGCGGAAGTCTCTTTTAATTCAGGCCGAACTATTTGTGACCACATTGATACTATCATCTACAACGTCGTTCCACTTTTTCAAACAAAAAAAGGAACTCTTTATATTTTACCCTGGCATTTTCTTCATCGAGGAAAAATAAAAGATTTTGAACATCGACTTGAAGCAGAAGCAAAAAAAATTAACTGGGATGATCTGTCTGATTTAATTAATTTTGCCTACATTGCACAACATGGACGATTTGCTGAAGATGGCATTTTGCAAGGAACTTTAGAAGTACTTGACATTCCTTATTTAGGATCAAAAGTTTTTGCAAGTGCACTGGGCATGAATAAAATACTCACCAAACAATGGCTTCAATATCAGGGCATTGAATGCCCACGAGGCATTGTTATCTCTCCTGAAAATCATCACAACGCGCTGAAATTGTGTGCCGAAAATGAGCTTACATTTCCTCTCATTGTAAAGCCTGCACATGAAGGATCTAGTCATGGTGTTTTACTAGTCACCAATGAAAAAGAATTATCGATAGCTCTTCTCAACGCAACAACCATTAATCTACAAAAAAAACAAACAGTTTTGATTGAACAATACGAAATAGGCATTGAATTTTCATGCATCACTATTGAAGATCAAAATGGCTGGCAAGCACTTTCTGTTACCGAACTTATTAAGCCAGACCAACATCATATTTATGATTATGAACAAAAATATATGCCCGGCAAAGCGTTTAAAAAAACTCCCGCACGACTTGCACCTGAAATCCTTGATGCAATACAAAAAACCTGTATCGAGACAAGCAAAGCACTTAATTTTCAAACAATCGGCAGAATTGATGGCATCTACACCAACGATAACAGAATTGTAATTATCGATCCAAATTCATTATCAGGCATGGCACCTAATGCTTTTATTTTTGATCAAGCAGCGCTCCATGGCTTTTCACATAAAAAATTGATCAACCATCTCATCACTCAAGAACTTATAAAGTATAACAAAACAATATTGATCAATACCGATGAAAAAAAACCTATGAATAATAAAATCACAAAAATAAAAATTGGACTGATGCTCGGTGGCAACACCTATGAAAAAGAGGTTTCTTTTGACTCAGGCCGAAATGCTTTTTATAAGCTTTCATCAGAAAAATATGACGTCACACCTCTTTTTGTTGATCAAAACTTACATCTGCATAAAATTCCTGAAACACTACTTATTAAAAATAGCACACTTGAAGTTATAGAACAACTAACCCCTGCCATGCGTATTGCATGGTCATCATTACCTGAACAGTATGATTTTATTTTTTTAGGACTTCATGGCGGAGCCGGAGAAAATGGATCATTTCAGGGTTTTTTAGAAATGCTCGAACTTCCTTACAATGGATCAGGGGTTTTTGCAAGTGCATTATGCATCGACAAATATAAAGCAAATGAATGGTTTAAAGCAGCAGGCATTGAAATACCTGAACATCGATTACTTGATCTTACGTTACTTGATAACAAAACAATCAATCAACAAAAAATAATTATCTCTAAACAACTTTCAGAGCTTTCATTCCCCATCATTTCAAAACCACATAATAATGGCTGCAGCGTTCTCGTTAATAAAAGTAACAACATTGATGAATTACTCAATCTTATTCCCCAACATCAAGCCGCAGGCAATAAATACATACTCTGCGAAGAACAAATTATTGGCATAGAATTAACTGTCGGCGTTCTCGGCAACGATGATCCAATCGTTTTTCCTGCAAGTCATGCAGTAACCACCGGATCCATTTTGTCGATGGAAGAAAAATTTTTACCCGGCGCTGGTGAAAATCAAACTCCTGCTCCACTTTCAACATCGGCGGCACTTTTAGTCTCTGCAACCATCAAAAAAACCTATCAAGCTGCTCAATGTGCTGGCTACGCACGCATTGATTGCTTTTATCAAACAGCAGAGCAAAGCCCAACTAAAAAAGAACGTGTCGTTATTCTAGAAGTTAATACATTGCCTGCTTTAACACCGGCAACCTGTCTCTTTCATCAAGCAGCAGAAATTGGGATCAAACCGATGGAATTAATTGATAAAATTGTCGAGCTCGGTTTTGAAAAACAACAAAAATATGCTATGATTCGAAATAATGATAAAAAGATAGCGCAACAGATTTAAAAAATTGGATGCAGAATATGTTTGTTGGTAAAATAAATATTGATACGTTATTAAGGGCTTTTAAAACATTTGAAGAATTCAACAAAAATACTGAAACTAAACAACTCAAAGCTGGTGTTCTTAAAGCTTTTGAATATACCTTTGAAGTCTCATGGAAAATGATGAAAAGAATTCTTGAAGATCGTGGACTGGACACTACATATCCTAAAGAAATATTTCGTATTGCTGCACGAGTAGGACTTATTGATGATCCTGAAATTTGGTTCAAATTTTTAGAAAAAAGAAATTTGAGCTCTCATGCTTATAGTGAAGAACAGATCGATATCATTGTTGATATGTGTGATGACTTTTCAAAGGCTGTTAAATCGTTTTTAAAAAACATCGGAGTCCCTGATGATCAATATTGAGCCACGACATCTTGAGATCATTTTCTCTATTTTAAAAAAATATGATTACACGTTTTATATTTTTGGTTCACGCATTACTGAAAAAGCAAAACAATTCTCTGACATTGATCTTTTTTATGTCGATGAAATTCCTGAAAAAATTATTTATGCTATCAAAGATGACTTTGAAGAATCAAATCTTCCCTACACCGTTGATATTGTTAATTTCAATCGATGTGCACCATATTTTCAAGAAATCATAAAGAAAAATTACGCCTGCTTCTACCAAGGATCTCAGCCATCCAAAGACTTCAAATAGATCGCCTCATTTCAATTGCTTTTTTGAGCCCAATAAGTCATACTAAAATTAGTTTATAAAATTATATTTTGTGGTGGGACTAAGGTCATACGATCGATCGGGATGTGATGCTATGATTACCGTTGAAAATCTTACAAAACAACTTGAACAACATTTTGATGATATTATTCATGAAAAATCGGAAGCGGGAAACTATATTTGGAAAATGATTTTAGGACAGCATCCTGCCGACATTGCAACCATCATTGAAAACCTTGCATCACAAAAGCAAGCATTGATCCTTAAAAAGCTTTCTAAAGAGATTGCCCCTAAAATTTTTGAACGACTTTCAGGCATTTCTCAAGCACATCTTCTATCGTATCTTGATAAAGATTTTATGGCTTATATTTTACAAAATCTACAGACCGATACTTTAACTCATTTCTTTGATTATATTTCTGATGAACTTTTACAAGACTATTTAAAATTACTCCAGAAAAAACAACGTAATTTAATTATTTCATCACTCAACTTTGCACCAAAGACAGCAGGCCGCTTGATGACCAGCGATGTACTTACCTTTCCACGCAATTTTACCATCAAAAAAAGTATAACGCTCCTTCAAAGAATTGGAGCAACACGTGATGTACTACAAAATATTTATTTAACTGATGAACGAAATCTTTTAGCTGGATACATTAAAATTCAAGACCTTGTGCTAAATAAAGCAGAAATTTCATTAATGGACGTCATGCAGCCCTGTGAATTTATTGCACGAGGAGAAGATGATCAAGAAGATGTTGCACGTAAAATGAAACACTATGATCTTTTGTCAGTTCCCATTGTTGATGAACATAATACATTTTTAGGTGTAGTAACTGCTGATGATATTTTTGATGTTCTTGAAGAAGAAGCATCGGATGATGTCTATCGTATGTCAGGACTTTCATCGATGGAAGATAGCTATCTTGAAACGCCTTTTTTTTCATTGATCAAACAACGGAGCATTTGGCTTGTTGGACTTCTTTTCATACAAAGTTTTTCAAGCGTTATCATGGCGCACTTTGATAGTATTTTTCGTGAATATACGATTCTTACTTTTTTTCTCACCATGCTCA
>CAZZPM010000010.1:0-23842 GCA_964655535.1 uncultured Pseudomonadota bacterium | reverse complement strand
GCAAAAAAAACATACAGGTTTCGGGTATGGGAATTATGCGCTCTTTATTTCCTTTTCCAATAACTTGTAGATAATTTGATTTGACGGCATCTGTTTTTAACATTATTAATTCTGAAATGCGCATTCCCGAGGCATATAAAAGAATTATCATACAAGCATCACGACGCTCAGCAAGATTTTTTGATTGAAAAAAGGTGTTGTATAAAGATTCGAATAAATGCGTTGCTTCTGCTTGCGTTAAATATTGAGGGAGTGTTTTTTGAATTTTTGGGGATATAAGATGTTCGAAGAAAGTATTATCTATAGAGAAGTGAAGCGCCAAGGTTTTGAAGAAAAATTTTATTGCCGCAACTTTACGTGCAATTGAACGGACTGCATACACTTGTTTAACTGAGGCTATATAGGTATAAAAGTCATCTTTACTACAATTTTCAACGGTTTTGCCTAAATTTTCATATAAAAAAGTTAAAAAAAGAGTTACATCCGAAACATACGCTTGCGCCGTTTTCGGTGATAATTGTCGCAAAGAGAGAATTTCAAGTTTAAGCGTTGAAATATAAAGTTCGATATTTTCCATTTTGAATCTCCTTTTTTCTAAAAATCATGCAGTATTCGATATTTTTTAAGATTTCCTCTTTGAAAAGTTTCAATAGTTTGTTATCCTGAGAATATGAAGTAAAATATAAAATATATCCTATACTACATTGTGAGATGATGAATATAAAGCAGATGTTTTTTTTCCTTTCGCTTCTGGCGCTTTATTTGTCGATGGTTCATGGGCAGACAGGGCAGCTTTTACTTTTACGGATTGAAAAAATAGAACAAAAATATGCTGAAGAGATTAAACAATATCAAAATACATTGATTACTCTTGATGCACAAATGCGTAAAGATAGTATGACTAAAAAATATAAAGCAATTCCTGTTCAACGCATTATACAATTATTAGAATCAGTAAGTACATATGAAAAACATATCATCAATGAATCATTTTTTTCGATCAGAAAATTTCTTAAAAAGCAGAGATTAATGATCAGAAATATAATGGATCAAGAAGAAATTTTGAGCCAACAAGTTATTTTTGGTTTATACAGAAAGACCGAAAACTATTTTGAAAAAATCTTTGACTCGTACAAGGCGCATAAAAAAGCATTTTCATCACGTGGCCTTATGTATTATTCGGGAATAAAGAAAATTAAAGAGATAAAAAAAACATTATTAACGCAGGCTTTTAATGAAGAAAAGCTTGGTTTTACAGGAATAATTGAAAAAATTCATTATCATTACTTATATAAACCGACTCATTATATGATGAAAAATCCTCATTATATTCTGTTGCCCTTTTTAGCTTTTGGTGCATATAAGCTTATGTATCCGCCACAAGAAGCAAAAGGTAATTTGATGTTGGATACAAGAAAAAATCATCAAAACGGTGGAAAAAAATATTTTTCTCAAAAACCAAAAAAAATTCATGACTTAGGGCTCCTTGAAATTGAGCCTTTGCTTGTCAAAGGATGTCTTTCGCAAATTCGTGATGGCTTTCCCGGAGCAAATTGTGGTCCTTATGCAGCATTTCATGCATTTACTTTATTACTGAATAAAGAAGAACAAGATGCGATGTTTCAAGAAATTAAACAAGCATTAGCTCTTAACGAAAATAAAGATGAAAGAGAACAAGCATTATCTATAGTTCTTGATCATTCAAAAGACTTACGTGAACGATTTAATGCGTTTATGAATCACTATTTATGGTGGGCAATGTTAGAAGTTAAAAAAGAATTTACTAATGAAAAAAACGAAAAGGAATTGATTTTTATTAGTAAAGTACAAGAAGATATAAATGTTCAAAAAAAAGCTATAGAAAAAGAAAGAAAAAAAATTGAAGAATTGAACAATGAAAAAAAATGCATCAATCAAAGCGTAGATACACTTAGAGCTGAAACTTGGTTTGAAATGCTGTTCGGCAAAGAAGAACCAGAAGAAATTAGAAAAATTAATAGTCAGATCGCTACTATAAATCAAACTATTAGTGATCATGAAAATCAAATAAGAGAAATTGAAAGGCAAGATTTGAATGGTAATTATGTTCGTAGCGATACACTTGAAGCATTTATAACATATTTTTTTGATATTCCAGTAGAAAAAGAAGATAGAAAATATCATTTGGCAAGAAAAGATAAAGACAACTGTGGTCATCTAGTATTTGGAAATGGAAACTTATTTCTAATCGAATTCAGAGGTAACGAGGGAAATACTTTTTTTAAAGCTCTTGCAAACTCTATACAAACAATCCAAGATCAAGAAATGTACATAGATATGAAACTCTATGCTCAATGTATACAAACATTCTTTGACCCAGAAAATTTGAATCCAAATCCATTATATGTTTTGATAACAAATGGTGGACATTTTACATCTGCAAAATTTGAAAAGAAAGACGGAATATTTTCTATACAAAGAACTAATAGTCTTATTGGAAACAGTGATGGTGATGCAAAAAAAATATTTGATGCCATGAAAGCTGTCTATGAAAATGGAAAAATCGATACTATCATTGATCTTGCAGAACAACATGAAAAAGCACTTTCATTTGAGGAAAATATTTGGGGAAGTTTAGCTGCAGCAATAAAAAATTTTCAAATTCTCGATGACTTAAAAGAAGAAATGCAAAACTTTAAAGGCCAAAGTATAAAATATTACGAGAAAGAAATTAAAGAGGCTCACTTTGAAGCACAAAAACAAAAATATCTAGATCAAAAAACGAAAATTGAAAGCGATCTTCCCATAAGCTACGATGCAATTAGCCATACCCATGTCTTACAGGTCAACGATATTACTAGCATAAAAGAAAACGTAATATCTTACATTAAAAATGTAGGAACAAATGTAATTTCGAATAAAAACGATATAAAAAAAATTCAAGAAAAAATCGCTGAATTTAAAGAAAGTCTTATGAAAAAAACAAAACTGCTTCTTAAGCAAGAAAAAAATACATATCAATCATTTATTTTAGAAAAAAAGAATGGTAGCCTGTTAATAACTTTAGAAAACAAAGAAATAGCAGAACCATCAATGATGATTATAGTACTTGCATACAAAGCACTCTTAATAGACGTATACAACCAAATAAATTAATAATTGACGAAAAAAGAGTTTTTTTATACGCTTTAATACAGTTGTATACAAAGAAATTCTTTTAATCGATACAGAGACATGAACAAAAAAATAACGGCCCGCTCTCAAGACTTTTCTCAATGGTACCTCGATCTTATTTACGAAGCTGAACTGATAGACCAATCGCCAACAAAAGGCTGCATGGTCATGCGTCCAACCGGCTATGCTATCTGGGAAATGATTCAAAAAAATATTGATGCTAAAATCAAAGCACTTGAAGTTAAAAACTGTTATTTTCCTCTTTTAATTCCTGAAGAATTTATACAACGTGAAGCAAAACATGTTGAAGGTTTTTCCCCTGAACTTGCAGTAGTCACTCATGCAGGCGGAAAAGAACTTGAAGAAAAATTTGTCATTCGCCCAACATCAGAAACTATTATCTATTATATGTTTGCGCGCTGGATTAAATCTTGGCGTGATTTGCCTTTGAAAATTAATCAATGGGCTAACGTCATGCGCTGGGAAATGAGAACCCGTCCATTTTTACGTACTACAGAATTTTTATGGCAAGAGGGACATACAGCTCACGCTACCAAAGAAGAAGCGCTTGAGATGGTCGCTGCTGCTTTAAACATGTATAAAACATTTGCTCATGACGTGCTTGCAATCCCCGTGATTACTGGACGCAAATCAGACGCTGAAAAATTTCCAGGCGCTGAAGAAACCTTTACTTTTGAAGGATTGATGCCTGACGGAAAAGCACTTCAGATGGGAACCTCACATTTATTGCATCAGTCATTTCCTGCGTCATTTAATGTCAGCTTTCAAAATAAAGAAAACATTCCAGAAACACCTTGGTGTACCAGTTGGGGAACAACCACACGACTTATCGGTGCACTGGTTATGACACATAGTGATGACAAAGGCTTGGTTCTTCCTCCCGAAGTTGCTCCCATACAAGTTGTTATTATTCCTGTTGGGCCAGAAGCTAAACGTACAGAAGTTATGCTCGTTGTTGAAAAATTATATGAAGAGCTCAAACAGATTAATGTTCGTGTTACTATCGACTCTCGATCCGAACTTTCTCCGGGCGCCAAATTTTATGACGCTGAATTAAAGGGAATCCCCTTGAGAATTGAACTCGGTCCGAATGATATTGCAGCTAACATCTGCATCGTGAAAAGTCGCATCTCCGATGAAAAACAACGAATCGAACTTGAAGACGCTGCTCAAAAAATACAGACCGAATTGCAAAAATTTCAAAACGAATTATTGCAACGTGCAACACTCAAACGAGACAGCTTAATCGAAGAAATTACTTTGTATAAAGACTTTGAACCAGTGCTTCAAGCAGGCAAAGCGATCATCACTGGCTGGTGTTCTGATCCTTCTTGTGAACAAGAACTTAAAAAAGTTAAGGCGTTTACTCGTTGTTGGCTTGAAACAAAAAAAATTGATTCCTGTTTTTATTGTAAAAAGCCAAGTATTAATGATGTACTTGTAGCCAAATCTTATTAATTATAATTTCAATGAGACGACCATATGAATATACAAAAAAATCTTCTTTTATTTTTTATTATTTCTTTTTTTTCTACGTCGATCTTTACGGCTTTTGATGACTACAATGATCTATTTTCTCTAGATTTAGATAGTGAAACTATTCATCATCGTTCGAATGATAAAGTTAAAGAAATAGTTTTTGAAAAACTAAGAGATAATCTATATAAATTACCTGAAACAACTCATTATTCTCAAATCTTTAGAATGATCTTTGATTTTAACTTTGAAACATTAACTATCGAAATTGATGGTAAAAATAATATTTTTATTCTTTCTTCCGAAACTCAAAAACAACTTAAAAAGTTTGCTCAACATGACGATCTTTCATTTGAAAACGTTTTAAATAGCATCAATGAAGAAGAATTACAAAAAGTTAATTTTTTTTATGCGCAATATACAGAGGACATGATTTTTGTTCCCATCAATACAATTAAAAAATCTAAGTATTCTTGTCATGACCTCTTCTTCTTATTTCAATTTGAATTATCGGCCGATTATTCCTCTTTAATACTCCCTCATAGTGGAAATTCAAATTGGAAACATACACTGCTTTTGCCAAAATCCATACAAAGTACCTTGAAAAAAATTCATCCAAATAAATATAACGACCAAAATATTTGCTTCAAAATACTTTCTCATCTGTTAAAATTAACCGACGAACCATTTAAAGAACTCATAAATAAACTCTTGATTGAGGCTGGATACACTTTTATTATTGATCATTATAAGCACTTAAAATAACAATAATATTAACCGTCGGTAAATTGTAAAACATTTTCTGTTGGATTGACCGGTAAAGCGACTTGATTTTTTTTAATTTCAGGAATCATCAAATCTTGTTGGTTAATAACAACTGCTACTTTTTTCGACTCTTCGCTCTCCAATTCTTTTTTCTTTTTTGCTGGAACAGTACTAGGGGTCGGTTTTATGTTAGTACCTTTTGATTGTTCCAATGATTGTTCAGAATTTTTTTTTGCTGGAACTTTTTTTTCCATAATAATTTCATCTGATGACGATTGAACGACGTTCACTTTGACAGATGCCGTTGCTTCCGGCTTTACAACCTCTTTAACTACAGCTGCTTTTTCTTCTACAGGTTTTGCAACCTCTTCTTTTTTCTTTTCTGGAGCTACCGCTTCGACTAATTTAACGACTACTTGTTTTTGATCTAGCTGAAGTTTTTTATCCTCCATAAACTTGGCAGTGTCTTGAGTTACCGGAACTTTCTCAGGTTCTACTTTTTTTTCTGACACAGAACTCTCGGCCGGTTTTTTTTGCTCCGGAGACGCAGACGAAGTCGTTACGTGAACAGGAACTATTGAAACTTCCGGCTTTGCATCTGTTTTTATTTCTTTTGTTTCTTCATTTTGTTTACTTACACCATCACTCGGTTCTCCCTTCGTTAGATCAATAGTTTCAGATGGCTTTTCCAGCTGCCCTGCCACTACTGCTCCTGAAGAAAAATTATAAACACGTTGCATAAAACCATTTTTCATTCGCACATCTTGATTATATAAAGTGATAAGCCACTGATCAACAGGACCCTTACAAATTAATGTTGCAAACGCATCATAAAAAAACTTAATACCGAGCTGGTACACCTTGGTCGGACATGAAAGAATAGTCCATGCAAGAACTCCTTCTTCAGGCGGCATCATACGCATGCCATCCATTGTTTGAAATGTTTTACGTTTTTTTTCTGATCGAATAAGACCGATCAAAGAAATTGATCCACCAGCTCCTGCCATGTTGCCTTGATTGGACACTTGAAATTTAGAAATTTTCTCTTCATAAGTACTCAGTAAAAATGATTGTAAACGATCCTCTTTTAATTTATCATAATCACGGCCTTCATGAGAAATACGTAAAAACTTTTTGCTTCCTTCTGGGTATAATTCAGCAAAAAAAGCAATAGGCAACGTTGTAAAAAATGCATTAACTTCTGCTTCAAGCGGAATCGCATCTTTACCACCACCACCTATTTTCATCATTAATTCTTGTTTCAACGTATAATCTTTCCAATAATTATTATCTTCATGATTACCTTGCAAATAAAAAATCTGCTCTGGATTTTCTTCAATAAGTCTCATTAAAAAACTCATTGTTTCAATAGAAAAAGGAGCCCGATCAATCGCATTACCAATGAAAAACAGATAATCCTCTTTATTTTTCATTTTTAATGCTTCATCAAGAACTCCCATTTTAATCAACTCTTCAATGTCGCGTACTAATGAATGAAATGCCGCTTGTAAATTCCCAATAAAAAGCAATCGCATACCTTCTTGTAAGCGCATACGAAGCACCGTGTCACTTTTATACCCGAGATCAACTCTTTTTTTTGTAACTCTTAAAAGAAGATTCTTAAAATCATCTGCACGCCAAAGTTTTTTTTTCTTCACATGTAAAAACTCTTTCACCAAATTAAAATATCCTGAATCCCACTCCTTAAAGTAAGTCGTATAATCTGGCTTTATTATATTCTCATTATCAAATTTCGGATTTTCCTCTAAAGATAGGGCTACAGCCTTAATTTCATTGAAGCTTTTCCATTTATTTGTTGCAACAGCATTTTGTCGCATATACAAAAACGTCATAACTAAAAAAAATTTCAGAATAATCACTGCAACAATATGTTTACTATGTGAAAACAAAAAATTTTTAATCGAAAATTTTCTTCGCGCATGCGAAACAGATTTTTTATGCAACATATTTTTCCTTTTTTAGCGTAATGCCATTATCACCAAAAGTAATAATAGACTGCTTAATACAAAAAATACAAAACTATTAATACTATATAGCCAGACTATATCAACAATTTCTTCTTCTTCTTTCACGTGTATCTTTTCAATATATCGTGTAAAAAAAATCTGAAAAATAAAAATGATAAACGCAATACTTAACAACAAAATATATAAACTATCTGCAAGAGTAAAATATCCAACGTCCGGCATCATCTGCTCAATAACAAAACGATAACCAATTAATGAGGTAACACCAGAAATTGATGCTGAATATCGTCCAAAATTATTTTTTGCATTCATAAACAATGATAAAAAAGAAAAAAAGATAGCAAAAAACAAGGGTAAAAAAATAATTAAAATTTTTCTAATTCCAGACTTCTGAAAATTAATAGTAAATAGTGCTATAGGATATGATTGTTCCTTGAGATCATCTTGTTCTTCTAATTTTGAAATCATATATCCTGCATCTGTAGCATAATCTTTAACGCGCCAATTCGAAATAAAAATATTAGGTGCAATTTTAAAAGCATTTTCGGTCACTTCAAAAAACATCTCGCTCGGCGTCACATAGGCATTCGTAATCATGAGAGTAATCCGATGATCCTCAAAGGGAAACCGATCATAGCGCATGTTACTTTTACATTCAACACGAACATCATAGGTCACAATCATTTTTCCTTGATCAATTTTTATATCAGGCGATGAACGATGCACAATCCGCCCATTATTAAAGCTAAATTTCTCAACCATGTTCAACATAATTTCATCAGGATATAATTCAAACCAGACCAAACAATCAATCAAAAATGTATTACGAATAATATCAAAATTTGGAAAATTTTTAATAAATAATCCTGTTTTAACTTTAACAGTAAATGCTCCAAATTCTTTTTGCTTTGCTGCATCAATAATAATTAAGGACGGAATTTCATCTTTTGTATTAAAATGAATAGCATTCCAACCAAAAATTCCGATAATTCCAAACACAATGCAGATCGCCCAAAATCCTTTGATGTATAACGAATTAAAAACAGTAATTACTTGAGACATCTTTTGTTCCTATGACAAAACTTTTATAGCTTCTTTATCAGCCTGCTCTTTAATCCAAACTGCTGATGACAACCCACGATTATTTCTATTAAAATTAAAATCAAGCCCACCAAAATTACTTTCAACAATTGATTCAAATTCATGCATAAGTCCCGCATACGTCGCTTGCAAAGAACTTTTTTGTATCACATAAGTACTTAACTTACCAACAATATATCCTTCAAGCGAAAAGGGCGATAATGCAACATACGGAAAAAAGCGCTGCATATCTTCACGATATTTTTTAACAATCGGCAAATGACTATACAAAGGATCGGGAACTATCATACTCATGGGAAGATCAATGCCGCGTGATTTTTTAAGTAAATATTGAATAGGTGCCACCGTAGAAAGACCAAAAAAATAAATATGTTCAAGTCCTTCACTCAAAGCACCTTGAATTAAATTATAAGTTGGCCGCGCATGAGCGATACAAATAACTGCACTTGGCTGTACATGAATCAATGTATTCAATGCATCTTTAATATGCACCGTATTAATCGGATACGAAAACGCATTACGCAATTCTATATTCTGCTGCTTCAAATATTTTTCTACACTTTTCAGGCCACTTTTTCCCCAACGACTCTCTTCATAAAAAACAGCAATGTTTTCAAAAAAACGTTGCTTAACGACGTACTGTACAAGCCCTTCAACTTCCCGATCAAGCGAAGGTCGCATATTAATAACCAAAGAATTATTTTTACGAAACAATGGCTCAGCGCCACTTAAGCTAAACCAGAAACCAATCGAGCTTCCTGATAATTCTAGATCAAAAAGATCAACTACTTTATCTTTCAAAACACCGATCATAATTGGCATTTTTTCTCTTAACGTTTTAATATTTTTATATCCTTGTATATCAGAGTAATGATCATCAAGCGAAAAAAGACGAATGTTTTTTTTATGTGTTTGAACCTTTTTATTAAAAAGATTAAAAACCATATTCAAACCATTTGAAAAATCTTTACCAACTGTTGAAATGCCGCCTTCAAGAGGAAGACTCGATCCTAACGATATTTCATACAGATCACCTTTTTGGGTAAATGCTGGTTGCCCCAAACAAGAAACTATTTTTTCTGTCGCTCTGATGACAGGGATTGATGCAAACAATATCATCACCAATAAAAAAATCTGTCTCATACTTTCCCCTTTAAAGCTTTGTATGCTATGCTTATCATGTACACCATATCGAAGAAGCATAAAGTAGGTAAAGCATTTAAAAACCGAAAATAGAAGAATATAGATGAACAGATCACTTTTAATTATTATTTCTGGCCCTTCAGGCGTTGGAAAGACAAGTATTGCTCAATTATTACTTGAAGAATTAATGCCACTTTTTCACATTGAAAAAATCATAACATATACAACGCGCGAGCAAAGAAACAATGAACAAGATGGCATTGATTACCATTTTATTACTCATGAAACATTTATAGAAAAAAAAAAACAAAATTTCTTTTTTGAAACAACCGAATACAATGGCAATTTTTATGGTACACCAAATATTTTTCATCAAAAAATTTCTTCAGATATTTCTTGTCTCGTAGTAACCGACTACACTGTTGCCCAACAAATGAAAGAAAGTTTCAAAAATACATTGTTATTCTGGATAACTCCACCTTCGCTGACAATTTTAGAAGAACGTCTTAAAAAAAGAAAAACCGAAAGCGATGATTTTGTTAAAAAAAGAGTCGAAATTGCAGCCAAAGAATTAGAACGCGAAGAAAAATTGAATCATTTTAATTATCATATTTTAAATACATATTTACCTGAAACAGTAGAAAAAATAAAAAAAATTATCTTAAATGCTCGAACACCATGAAAAACTATGCAACAATAAATATAAAAATAAAAGCAACATAATTCCATTCCACAAAAGAAAAACAAAACTTCTTCTTTGCTCCGCTAACTGCTCTCCTCGCCTCCAGCCAAAAAATGGCATCAAGAGACAGAAAAAAAATGTACATAATCGTTTACAGAGCTCTATAAGAGCATCTTTTTTATCAACTTCTTTCAAGAGTTGACCTAAAGAATAGGAACTTACTTTTTGATCCAAAAGGAGGGTATAGCCGAGATTGAGATCGATACTACAATGCTGGACCTGCATTCGGATTGCCTGTTTATTTTTATGAACTAATAATCCTTCAAACGAATGCATCGAACAAAAATTTTTCTGTAAAACAGATTCTTGTGCGGAAAAAATAAAGTCTATGGAACTATCTAAAACAACATTACAAAAAAAATTATATACCGATTTTCCTTTTCTTTCATCAAGATATAAAAAAAAAGAATCTTGAAGAGCGTGTAATTTTTTTGTTTTCAAACGAGAAAGATAGGAAAAACCATATTCTTTGTATTCATTATACAAAGAACGCTCTAATGCAGGAATCCCCCAACCAAGAGCCGATCCATACAAAAAACCAACAATAACCATGATATATATTTTTTTTTGTCGCCAACTTTTTTTAAATAAAACAAGATATTCAAACCAGAGGTTATTACCATGCGAGGCAACATGATAAGCAACTGTTGAAAAACTACAAAAAAGAGCTATGGGAATAACATATATTAGAGATTGAGGGATAAACCGAAATAAAAAAAGAATAAAAAAAAGACCCGAAAACGGAATACTTTGCGTAACTCCTTGCCCACCGACCAATAAAAACAGAAGCCCCAGAGCATAGAAAAGAAATAACAAAAAAATGCGCCAGAGCCACAGTTTAAAAATTCGTACCATATTTTTATGTTAATACTGGATCTGGATCAAGAATTTTAATTCGTTCAATAGAAAGTGCACGTCCAGTATCAGCATCAACATCAATAATAACACCATGAAGCATAAAAGGTGGATCTTTCACCACTTCTGCACGCAATGGCATCTGCGTTAAAGAACGCTCGATAATCGTTTCTGACTTCATGCCCAATGAAGAATACAACGCCGCACAAGCACCCAGATCGGTTATGAACGCAGTTCCTTTTGGCAAAATACGTTCATCTGATGTTTGAACATGTGTATGGGTTCCCACAAAGCCTGAAACACGTCCATCAACATAGGTTGCCAATGCAATTTTTTCAGCCGTTGTTTCAGCATGAAAATCAACAAAAATAATTTTTGTTCGCATTTGCAAAAAAGTTAATGTCGTATCTAAAGCTTTAAACGGACATTCAACTTTTTCGTGCATAAATGCTTGTCCTTGCACATTGACAACTGCGATTTCATATGATCCAAGATTAAAAAATCCAAATCCTTTACCAGGACATCGAGAAGGAAAATTAATTGGACGTAAAACATTTTGATATTTATTTAATGAAAGTCGCGTCTCCTCTTGTGCCCAAATATGATTACCTGTTGTAATCATTGAAACACCTGAAGCTATTAAATCTTTGGCGATGCTTTCAGTAATTCCCTTACCATTTTTTGCCGCATTTTCACCATTAACAATGACTGCATCGATTGTTCGCGTTGAAACTAACTTTGGAATCCATCGCTTCACTAAAGAAACACCAGAGAGGCCAACAATATCACCTAATATTAAAAAACGAAGTTTTTTTGACATATAATTATTATTTCGAGTTAGTTAAAAGGAGGGGAATTCCCCCTCCTTTATTATTATTTTGCATACTCAATAATTCGTTTTTCACGAATTACATTGACCTTAATCTGTCCAGGAAAATTCATCTCTTGTTCAATTTTAATTGCAATATCACGCGCCAATAATGTTGCACGATTATCATCTAATCGATCTTCATCAACAATGACCCGAATTTCACGCCCTGCTTGTAAAGCATAAGCTTTTTTGACGCCCTCAAAATTTTGAGACAATTCTTCAAGCTGTTCAAGCCGTTTAATATAAGTTGACAATGTTTCTTTACGCGCACCTGGGCGTGATGCAGAAATCGCATCAGCAAGATGGGTAATAAATCCATAAATTGTTTTTGATGGAACTTCTTCATGGTGAGCCGCAATTGCATTAACAACAATAGGGTCTTCACCATATTTTTTCGCAAAATCAGCACCAATCAAAGCATGGGGGCCTTCAACTTCAGCACTGATCGCTTTACCAATATCATGCAAAAGACCACAACGACTTGCTAATTTTCCATCAAGTCCAAATTCTTCGGCGATCATCCGTGCAAAATAGGCAACTTCTTTGCTATGTTCTAAGTTATTTTGAGTAAATGATGTTCTAAAATGTAACTTACCCAAAAGAATATTTAATTCAGAATGCAGTTGAGAAAAACCAAATTCCATTAATGTTTGATGTCCAATCTCTTCAATTGAGTGATCAAGTTCTTTTTCACAATGCTCTACTGTTTCTTCAATACGAGTCGGATTTATACGGCCATCATGAATTAATTTATTCAGAGTCCGCTTTGCAATCTCACGACGAATCGGATTAAAACCAGAAATAGTAATAATTTCAGGTGTTTCTCCAATCACAAATTCCATGCCGGTCGCCATTTCAAGCGCTTTAATATTGCGCCCTTCTTTTCCAATGATGCGCCCCTTCATCTCTTCATTCGGCAAATGAATAACTGATGAAGAATGTAAGGTCACCTGTTCAGGAAGGTATCGCTGCATTGCAGTACACATGATGCGAATAGATCGTTCTTTTGCTATTACACGCGTATCTTCTTCAGATTTTACAATCCACTTCTGCTGCTCAATTTTAACTTCTTCATGCAAAGAATCGACCAAATATTTTTTGGCATCATCACGTTTCATGCCACTGATCATTTCAAGCTTGCTCATAAAGTCTTCATAGACACGTTTAATTTTGCCTTCATCAATTGAAAGTTGGTCAAGACGACGAGATAAATCACGTTCTTTTCCTTGTAATTCGGTCCGCAATGAATCAATCATAACTTCACGTTGTTCAAGAAGATCTTCTCGTTTTTGAAATTTATGCTCAAGTCGTTGAATTTCAATTTTATTTTTTTTCAACTCAAGATCAAAATCACTCCGTTTTTTGTACAGTTCATCTTTTAATCGGATTGCTGCTTCACGCTTTTCGCGTTCAATTTCTTCACGCGATTTTTGTAAGATTTCTTGTACAGAAGCTTGTGTATGCTGAGCAAGCATTCTATTGTACCATAAGTACACAACCATTAGGATAGCACTGATTAGTGCTCCAGCTGCTATGCTTATTATTATATGTATCATAATTTATCTTTCTTTTTTGTTGCTTAAAACAAAAAAGCACCCGTCAAAAATGACATGGTGCCCTTTTTAAATTCAGTACTTTATTGTTGCTTCTTCGTATCAAATACAAATCAAAATCGATCACATAAAGTAATAATATTTTTAATTTGTTCATCAACAACCTGCCTCTGTTCTTGTTGCTTAAGCATTTCAGTTGCTAGTTGCAGCGCAACACAAACAGCTGCTTTATCAAAAGAAACATTTCCTCGTGAAAGAATTTTTTCTAGCGACTCTTGCAAGAGGGAAGCCGCTTGTGCAAGCAGAATCTCAGATTCATCTGTCATTAATGAATATTTTTTATCAAGAATTGCAACTTCAATATTTTTTATCATCTATGCAAATCCATTCTATTTTTCTGTTTCTTCAAGTGTTTTTATATTCATTAACAACTCATCGACACTTAATCTAATAGATTCTTTTTCTTCAAGCAACTTACCAACGTGAGAAGATTCTTGTAATAATGTTGTTTCCAACGTATCACACATCGCTTTCAAAGATTCTTGCGCTTCTTTCAAAGATCTTATTTGATCTTGTGCTTCTTGGTATTTCTTGAGAAGAGCATGTACTTTAACTTCTAATTCTTTTAAAAAACTCATAAATAACCTCCCTCATGGTTCACATTTCTTAGACTTTTTATTTTACACCAAAATGTATCACAAGAGAAAATCGTTATTCAAGCTTTTATTTTTTTACTGTTGCAACAAGGGCATCAAAAGTTGTTGGTTCAAAAATAGCAAGTTGTGATAACATTTTACGATTCAAAAGAATTGATTTCTTATTTAAACCTGCAATAAATGAACTATATGATAATCCACGTTGTTTACAAGCAGCTGAAATACGAGTGATAAATAATCCACGGAAATCACGTTTTTTTAACTTGCGACCTTTGAATGCAAAAGCCATTGCACGCATCAACGTTTCTTTAGCACGCTGGAAAATATTAGATCTTTGACCCCAAAAACCTTTTGTCTGCTTTAATAATCTTTTATGACGGCGTCTTGTTACTACGCCACGTTTTACACGACTCATTATAACTACCTTTAAAAAAATAAATTAATAAAATTAATATGGTAAAAGAACTTTAAATGCTGCGCTATCTGCTTTTGAGACATACGCTATTCCGCGCAAATTACGGACATCATCAGAGCTTTTTGCCCAAGAATGATGGCGACGATACGCGCGAGCTCTTTTAATCTTACCTGTTTTTGTCTTTGCAAATCTTTTCTTACTCGAAGAATGCGTTTTCATTTTTGGCATAACATGACCCTATTTCAATACTATACTACTTACTTAACAAAAAAAATTTTCGACCAAAATGGAGAACCTTTACTTTCTTGTTCTTCCATCAAATTACTCAATCCCTTTTTTTCCAAATCTTCTTTTATACGAGCGAAAAGCTTTGGACCCAAATCATTCATTGTTGCAGCTTCTCGTCCACGAAATTGTAAAGTAAATTTAACGCGTTTACCATCGTGCAAAAAATCTACTGCTTGATTGATCCGAACCTGGTAATCACCTTCTCCAATGTGAGGACGAAATTTCAATTCTTTAATTTGAATAACTTTTTGATGCTTCTTCGCTTCATGTTGCTGTTTTTTCTTTTCGTATAAAAATTTACCAAAATTCATAATACGAGCAACCACTGCTGCATCTTCTCCCTCGCTAATTTGAACTAAGTCCAAAGAAGCTTCTAAAGCAAGTGCAAGTGCCTCTTTTTTTGATAACATCCCTAAATTTTTACCATCGTCACTAATAACACGCATTTGATCGGCTTTAATAAACTCATTAATCAAATAACCGCTATTAAGTGTAGGTTTCTGTCGCGTCTTGGTATTATTGTTATTCACTCGTCTTTTCCTCTGTCTCTTCTGAAATAACTACAGCTTCTTTTTGCTTCATGGCAGCATAAACTGCATCAAAAAAACCAACTTCTGTTTTTAATTTTTTAAAGCAATTATCGCGCCCCTGAGCTATTTTTTCACCTTTAAAAGAAAACCATGAACCTGATTGCTCAAGTATACCACGAGAAAGTGCCAAATCAAGCATTTCTAATTCTTTTGAAATACCATAGCCAAAAAGTAGGTCAACTTCCACTTTTCTAAACGGTGGAGCTACTTTATTTTTAGCAACTTTCACCGAAATTCTATTACCGATCGCCGCATCATCTTTTTTCAATGTAGCTATCCGACGAACATCCAATCGAACACTTGCATAAAACTTTAATGCGTTTCCACCAGAAGTTGTTTCATTACTTGCAAAAGGCAACCCGCCGATCTTAGATCGAATTTGATTAATGAAAATCAAAACCGTCTTTGATTTATGTACAACTGGAGTCAATTTTCTTAACGCCTGTGACATTAAACGTGCTTGTAAGCCAACGTGCGCATCTCCCATGTCGCCTTCAAGTTCATTTTTAGGAACTAAAGCTGCCACAGAATCGATAACCAAAATATCAATCGCACCTGAACGAATTAACATATCAGCAATTTCAAGAGCTTGTTCGCCATAATCAGGCTGAGAGATAATCAAATCATTAACATTAACACCTACTTGTCCAGCATAGACTGGATCCATAGCATGTTCAGCATCAATAAACGCACAAACCCCGCCATTTTTTTGCGCTTGAGCAATTGCATGCAACGTCAATGTTGTCTTACCAGACGCTTCTGGGCCATACACCTCAATGATACGTCCACGAGGAAAGCCACCTACGCCCAATGCATCATCGATTAATAAAGAGCCAGTTGAAATAACTTCAATCGCTTCAATAGCTTTCTGGCCAAAAAGCATTACTGAGCCTTTGCCGCACTGCTTTTCAATTTGTGCAAATGTAACTTCAAGCGCCTTGCGCTTGTCAGTATCAAAGTGAGCAAACCCGGTCGATTCTCTCTTTGGTGCAATTTTTTGTGTCATATTTTCTCTACTAATTTAAATATATTTTATGATTGTAAAACTTTTGTATTATAAACTATCGTAGCATTTTTTTCTAAATATGCAATAAAAGCTTCCAGCGTCATCTCCTTCAACCCTTCATAGGCCAAAGCAAACGCCTTTGTTTTTTCAGTAGAAGCTTCAGGATAAACTTCACCCTCTTGGGATTCAATCATCTGTACAACGTAATACGCCTTCTCATCATGATGACGAAGCGCCTGTTTTTTAGAATCCAAAAGTAACATTTTTTCTGAAATATCTTTATGCGATTTTAATTCTTTCTTCAGATCTTTTTCGGTAAGCAAACCGGTTTCTCGATAGGAAGAAGCATCCAACTCCTTCATAGAAGCTCCCTCTAAAACCTGTTGATGCGCTTGACGAGCTAATACTTGTACGCGCTTGCGAGCTTCTTGAGCACTATATGCTGCAAGAACCTGATCACGTACTTTATTGAATGAAGGAACTGTAGATGGATTAATTTTTTTTACCTGAAAGAGAACTATTGAGTCTTTATCTTGTAAAGAATTTACCGATCCTTCACGAAGCCCTTTTGCAAAAGCAGCGCCAGAAAGTCGTGCTTCAATGCCTTGCTTTTGATCAACATTTTTCTTTTGTGTAAGATCAATCTCTTTCCATGACTCAGCTGTCAATCCTTTAACCATTTCATCGAGCGATGCGGGATCATTTTTTGATGCACGTACAATGTTACGAACCTGAGCTGATAATTGTCGATTTCCTTGTTCTTTTTTTAAACGACTTACAATCTCACCAGACACTTCTGAAAGCGGTTGAACAACGGCTTCAATGCGATCTTCAAGCTGAAGGATTACAAAACCTTCTTTGGTTTCGATTAATTCACTCACATCACCTTTTTCTTTCAAACGAAATGCGATGCGACGAATGTTTTCAGGAAGATCACCTTTTTTAAGAAACCCAATCAAGCCGCCTTTTTTTCCTTTTTCTGCAGTTCGTGCATGTTGTTGCGCAAATTCTACAAAGCGGCCTGGCTCAGCTTTAACGAGAGCTAATATTTCTGCTGCGCGATTCTGCGCTGTTTCATCTTTTGCGATAAAAATTTCACGAACTGATACATCAGGTGATTTTGAAAAAAATTTATTTTTATATTTTTCATAAAAAGCTTCTATCTCTTCATCTGAAAACTGTAATTTTTTGGTATAATCATCAAACGAAATCTCAACATAGCGAACTGATCTTTCTTCTGCAGCTCGATACGATTCTTGATGTGCTTGAAAAAAAGCTTTCAATTGATCATCGGAGATAGTCTCTTTTTCTATTTCTTTTTGAGCATCTTTATACAAAAAAGTACCAATTACATATTTTTTTTTTGCATGTCGCTTTGCCCAATCCGCACGCGTCAACCAATCTGGTTTAACCACACTCGCATACAAGGCATTATATAAAAACGATTGTAAAAGTGCTTGCTCTTGCATTTTTTCAAATTCTGCTATTGATAAGCCCTGTGAGCGAGTATATTCAGCATACGCAACAAGATTGATACTTCCGTCTTGCTGTATCAAATAGGCTGGCAGACTGTTCATAATCTCAGATGAAACAAATTCGTCGTTTAATCGAGCTCCAGCAATATGTGCCTCTTGCACTAAAATCTCTTTTTGGATCATTTTTTTAAGAACAACTTCTTGATTTAACGGCGCTTCTGGTTTACGTCCCAAATATTGAGCAATAATATTACGCATAGCCTGCTCTTGCATCATGCCCCTTTGAAAGTCATGAGCAGTAATTTCTGAACCATTTACGGTCACAATTGCTGTTTCACGAGCTCCTTTTGGCACTCGACTAAAATAACTTGCTCCAATCGCTATGAAAACGATCCATAAAAGAAAATTCCAACTTTTTAATTCTTGACGCAAAAATTTATTCATTATAAGTTCCTTTTTGATAAAAAACTAACTTTCTGAACTGTTTTTACAAGATACCGCATTTTTTTCAAAAAAAAAAGAAATAAAATGGTATTTTTACCCATAAACAAAAAACATAGATTTTTATCGTTTTTATATAATTCCATCCCATATTTTTATACAAAAACTGAAAGCATGCTAAAATCCATTTGTTTAATTGTTTTTTTTCCAATAGAATAATAAAAGAAGAATATATAAAATATAAACTTATGGTATCACTGTCGGGTAAATAAGGGCGTAACAATAATGAAACAGAAAAGAAACATAATTTTCTTTTTCTATCTTGTATGTGGTGGATCTCTCTTCCAGATGCAGCCATTGTCATGCGCAAGCGCGAAAGATCCTGAAAAACCTCAATCATTATATGTTGTTGATATTGCAAACGAAATGATTGATGCTTCAAGTCAAGACAATGACGAATGTAAAAAAAATATTGGATCAACTCCCCTCAGCGACTACGTTAAAAGTATTCCAAAGCATATTTCATGGGCATTCAGCAGCGTAAAAAATATTTTTTCAGGCATTGCTCATAGAAACAGCTTCCTTGATTATCACCTACAAAAAGGAACTTTGCCGTATGTAAATTTTTATAATTTTTATTACAAGACCTGTGATAAACTTAAATGGGCTTTAGTATTTGCTCCAGAAACAGCTTCAGAATTACTGGTTGAAATTTTTGATGATCCTTTCTTACATGGCATTGCTGATTTAATCGGTTGCAATAAAGAATTTAAAGTATTAATTCCTACGTTAAAAAAATGGCTCGCAGACGTCTCTGACGATGCAGATAAAAAAATACTTTTAGAACAGACATGCACCGCATTGTTCACCGAAATAAAAACATATTTGACTCAACCTCTTCTCGATGGCAACTATATAAATCGATTTGAAAGCGATAGTGTTGATGCACTGGGAAAACAATTATACTCGACATTCTCTCCCGAACTTAAAAAAGCGATACAAGAACTTGCTGACAACATAGCTCAAAAATTTGAATTGAAGTGGGGCTATGTTTATTATCAATTCCGTAAAAACGTTTTAAAGGGCAATAAAGCTGACATCAAATATTATTATGAACGGCCTTTTGAATTAATCATTCAGGTATTTATTAATAAATATACTAAACCAGAAAAAGAAAGCCTTGTTGCGTGGATGGAATTACTTTCTCCTCAAGCGATAAAAAATATATTGCATGCAAAGCCTGAAAATCAAGCTGAATTGATTACATTGTATAAAAAATATATGGTTATGCCCCCGTTAACAATAACGCCAACGATATTCGTTTTAAACAGTGCTTTAACAGGTCTAGACATTTTAAAAGGAATGGTACCAAGCCTCAGCAAAGCTGTTTTACACAATTCAGGCAACAAAGATATAACTCCAAAAATGGCTCAAGATGGTGTTGAATACTTGATTACCAACGTTGAACATTTTGTTCAAAAAGCTGTCGCACAACTAAGAACTTGGAATGCATCATCCCTAGCACAAAGCCAAGCGGCTGCTGCTCTAGAAAAAAAGAAGAAAAAAGAAGCAATTGTTGAAAAAGAACCGACTATACAAGAAACACCAATTTATAATCTCATGATCGGTATTAAAGATACCATCATAATTTTTAATCAAATTGTTGAAATCGTTCCACCTGAAAAACTTGAAACGCTTAATAATCTTACACACGCATATACCATGATAAAAGATACATGGGCTGAGATACAAAAGCTTGAAAAAGAAAAAAGTTCTTTTATCAATGCCGACTATGATGTTGAAGCTCAATTAAATCAAGAATTGATTCCTGGCGTCCCAACAATAGCTCAATTATTTTGGAAAGTTCGATCAGGCAATCTTCGTAATGATCCAGAAATAAAAGCTGTTTTTGAACAAGACGAATATGATGAGTCTACCAATGAAAGAATTTTAAGCAAACGCATTAACGGCGAAGATTTAACTACTAAAGAAGAAGGATATTATAATTATTACCTGCGTTTTCCTGATTTTCACGACTATGTGATTGCAACTATTGATTATTGCAAAAAAAATGGACTGACGTTTAAACAGTTACAAGATCAAATCAGCAAACTTCCCTACGCAGAATTAATGGAAGCGGTCTCAGATATTCAAGCAGGTTCTTTAGTCACTAAGATCCCACATTTAGAAGTTTGTTCACCTGAAGTCTTGCCACTCATGCAAGCATTACAAGTAAAAATAGACGCTTATAAAGGAGCGCATCCTAAAGATAAAAAAACAATCAATGAAATCGAAAAACAGACTAAAGAGATTATTGAAGACTTAGAAGAAGAAAAACAGAAAATTAAGACAGCTCCCGGATCATGGACGGTTTCAAGACAGATACTTTTCAATAAAGTCTTCTCAAATATCCCTGCTTCAGCAATAGAATATAACGAAGAAATGAACAATACTATTTTAGATAAACGAATTAGAGATGCAGATTTAACTAAAGACGAAGAAATATATTATACGTATTACGCTCAATCATCTGCTTTTGTAACATACATGGTTGATAAGATTACTTTTTGTAAAAAATATGGGGCTGCTGATCTAGCTGCATTACCAGAAACAATCGAAAAAATCGATCAATTCATTGCTCAGATTAAAAAAGTAGAAGAGGGCGAATTTCAAACACCACTGACTCCACTTGATGGCGCTTCTGAAGAATTAACTGAAAAAATTACTTTATTACAAGCAACGATAGCAACAATTGTAGCAATACAAAAAGATGCAGAATCAATTATTCAAGAGCTTGAAAAGGCACAACAGGCTGACGTTCTGTATCAACTTGAAGAGAAAGAATCAATCGCCTCATCGTGCAAAGACAACAGCATAGAACAGATTAATGATGTTGAAATCTTATTAAAAAAAGATGCAAACCTGCCGTTGAGTCCCTTTGAAGAGATTCGATTATTAATTATACAAAAAAATGAATCTACGATTAATCTGTATAAAGCATGTAAAGATAGTCCTGAAAAACAGAAAGAAGTAGCAGCAACGCGCGAGCGCCTTTTAATCAAACAGAGAGGTTTATATCAATCAAATTTTGATCTTTTTGTCTATCTATTAAATCAAAACAATGAACGAGGCAATCTTGAAGGGCTTATACAACCAAATAATTTTCAGCTGAATTTTTTTGAAAAAATCGTTATTATCATCAAAGTATTATTGCCGGAATTACGTACAATTGCGATCGCTGATCCAGAAGAAGCATTTAAAGGGCAATTGAAGTCCGATATTATCATTTTAGAAAAACGTGCAGTAAACAGCAAACTTTCAATTGATGAAGAGATTATTTATCGTCTTAACAAAGAATACTTTGAAAAACTTCTGCCTCTAACAAACTCACAAGCATATAAATTGTTATGTTCAAAAGAAGAACTAGAAAAAATAAAAGATCTCCCTCTCATCGATAAAATCAGTGAATATACCAAGAATCCTGCAAATCGCATGTTCAGCTTAAAACAGAAACGCATGTCGCGCTATAAAGAAATCATCCAAAGGTTCGGATTTCAAAGCGAACACATGCCAAAAATAATCTCAATGTTTGAATGTATCAGCATTCCTGAAGAACGACGAAATAACGACACATGGTCTAAAATATTTGCAAATGCGGTCGACAATATTTTTGCACAAGGTGCCGTTCATTGGAAAGCGGGCGAATACGAAGAATTATACAAAATCATGGTAACACAATTAAGGCTCGTAACCGATATCATTAATAAAGAACAAAATATTGATGTTGATTCATTTCCCGTTTCTTCATTTGAAACTTTGTTAGATGAATTACACCACAAAGATGACCCAAGCTCCCCAACAAAAGAAGCGATAAAAGATGAACTTTCTTCAGAAGCTCAAGAACGAGCAAAACTAGACCAAGAATATATCGCAACATTCAAAGAACAGGCCGAAAAAATAATACCTGCAAACAACACCTTGTTAGTAGAAATCCCCTTAACTGAGCAGGTCTCTATCGGCGTCACGCCCCATGGAACCAAAAAATTATTATATGATACAGGAAAAATATATATCGAAAGTAAAATCGATGAACAAGTCGACGCACTGAAAAAAAGAAAAATAAAAGAAAGCTTTTTTAAAGATCATCGATTACTGCACCTCATTCAAGGAATCGATCCTGAAGTTCGCAAAAAATTACGTAAGCATCTCAAAAACCCAGGAACCATTTTCAAGCCATCAAAATACGCGAACGATTATGCACTGCGTGATCGACGTCCAAAACCAAAGACAACTTTTTTAAGTAATCTACGGCAACTTTTGTACGGCAAAAAACCAAAGAAAATGCCTCACAAGGCAACTAGTCTTGAAAAATTGCGTAATTATTTTGATGAAACCTTAACGCCGCTCATCGACAATCCTTTACAACTTGAACTGGTAAAGCATTTAACGGGCAAGTGGCTTTTTAATCGTGTGGTTCGTCACTTTGAAGAAGATATCGTCGGCATTTCATCGGGAACGCAAGCGTACAATAAAGAACAAGATACCTATGTTGGACATGACAAAGCGATCATTGTTCCTGGTCAAGCATCATTTTTTTCAAGCCTTGGAACCCTTGTTTTTCCTCGGCTTTCATTATTTTTCTCAAACATAAAAACAAAAGCAGAACTGCATGCAAAAGTTTCAGTGCCGTATTATAAAAAAATTTCAAAACAATATATTCCCGAATCGATTATACAATTGGCAGAATCGTTTAAAAGCATGTTCCCAGAAGAAATTTTAATTACTCTTGGGGGCAAAAACTATCTGTATTCAGAATATGTTCTGTCAACCATTATTTTTGAAGGCATCAACTCAATCGTTGAATATATGTTGTACGACAAACTTTCAGCACGATACCTTGCGCTCTATTTTCAAAAAAACCTGAGCACGTTAGAAGAAATTTTACAAGATTACCAAGAAGCAGTTTCGATCAAAGATCCTGTCGGGATCAAATATGCCGAGCGCCGATTCTTTACATTTGTCGAAAAGAGCAAAATTGAATGTAACGTACAAAACGTTATTGTAAATAACATGTCAAAGTTTTTCTTGGCATACAATCTGACCTCACGATTATTGTTTAATCAAGAAGGAATTAAGATGATTGCCAATCTTTGTAACGGCATTAATGGATCACCCGATTCATGGATGCCACGATTAATAATGAATGGTGGACTCCTCGCAGCTGCGTATGGCATGTGGAAGTGGAGTTTCAGACCAGTAAAAAATATGTATGAAGAATTTAATAGTAATAATTAAGAAGGAAT
>CAZZPM010000009.1:23476-24026 GCA_964655535.1 uncultured Pseudomonadota bacterium | reverse complement strand
GCTTTTTCGTAGTATTGAATCGCTTCATCATCACGTCCTGCATTTGCTGCGCAGATGCCCAAATTAATAAGTGGTTCTGCATATGTTGGATCTGCAGCAGCGGATAAATATAATGTTTCAATCGCTTTGGGCATGACTCCTGCTGAGTGAAGAGCAGCTGCATAATTATTATAAACACGCGCACTTTTATTTTCTTGTTTTTCAATTACATCACTCCAAAATGATAGTTCACCGCTCCAGACTTTATTTCTATCATGTGAGGCATACATCATGAGCCCCATAATTGTTGCACAAGCGATTCCTTCTATTTTTTTTGTTGATTGATCGATCTGTTTGGTTATCAATTGCAATGCCTTTAAAAAGAGATAAGAAAGAATAAGCATCATGCCGAGTGAGCTTAGATATGTTTTATAATCACAGACAAGTTCTGCAGTTGGAATGATGCTCGTGCGTGGCAGAAGTGCAATAAAAAACCAAGCCATGCCCCAAACAATCACATCAGATTTATTTTTAAGCCAGCGCGTAAAAAGATACGCCCAGAGTAAAACAA